>CAJWTA010000009.1 GCA_913046805.1 uncultured Fidelibacterota bacterium
GTATCTTCTGAAATTACTGATAGACTAATTGATTTAAGGTTAATTGGGTCAATATTTATTTTATCGTTCGAGATAACTAGATAAGAATTATCTCTTTTCTCAAGTATGGCATTGAGTTTAAGATCAGATCTTGAGCCGTTAATTTTTGTTATTCCAACTAGAACCGGATCACGAGATGTGATCGAAATATACTGCGAGCCATACCTATTCAAACCGGTGGATTCAATGAAATCTAAGGTTCCCGATTTGAAATTTAGTGTTTTATAGATATTGGGACCTTTAATTGGGTATTTATCAGCTTCTTCATAGCGATAAATTCCGGCCAAGGAGGATGAGGACATTATTTTGTTAGCGATTGACATTGAATTAAGGGCTTGTTTGAACGTATATCCGTTTAATTTTAAAGCTTGATCAATTGCGAGATGAGAACCATCTTTTTTACGGCTATCGCTTTTAGCGGAATACTCAAATACTTTTCTCAGTAACTCATTTCCACCCATATTTTGTTCTATATACTCAAAAAATATATATGATCCGTAGGCATGTGTGCCTTCCTCATCCAAAGACCTATGAGGATATCGAAACCAGTCTGGCATATATTGATAAACATCATTTATTTCATCAAATAATTCTTCTTCCATCCAAACTGCGGTTGCTTCAAGGAGCCATTGCTTTTCCCATCCATCATATCCGAGTTGAACTGCATGAAAAAATTCATGAGCTATAGTGGTTTGTATATTCTGGATTTCGCTTAGTTGGTTAAAATTTTGATAGCTATTACGCATTGCCATATAGCTTGTAATCGCATTTTTTTCTTCTAAATCTAGCGTATTTTCATTATCCCCAGTTCCCTGAGCGTATTGTTCAAATTGAACATAGCCATAAAAGTTTGAGGCCAACTGTCTAATGTATATATCGTATTTGTCACTGCCACCATTATCATAATTTGAAGTATAAAATCCATCTCCTGGCGGTTTGTTGAACCCTAGTTTCTCATGAAGCGCTTCAGATACATTTTCAAAAACTTCAACTAAAGAATCAATGTAGTCTGGTATATTGTTTGAATTGAGATCGATTGAGCTTACAGCATTTCTTCCTGATGTCGTATAGTGGATTCTGAAATATTTTATGTCAAAGAATTTATCCAGCCCAATACTTTCTGCTCTTTGCGCACCACCTCTAGTGACTAGCGATTGATCAAAATTAAAACCAAGCTCTTCAAGTCTGGATTTATGATCGGAATCAAGTTGATGTCCATTTCGTGCAATATCTAGTAAATGTTCAGTGATATGTTCGTTTTTAATTGGGCGATCATTAAAGCCATTAATTACCTCGTTAGCCGATTGATAAATGTCTTGAGCTGCTATACAAGAAAGCGCAGAAAAGAGAATAATTTGCTGTTTCATTTATTTATTATAATCTTTTTGCTTTGATTTTTTATTTCGGAAAAACCTATAAAAAATACTCATGACTAAAATTCCAGCCACATAAAAAAATGCGTAGTAGGGTAGAAGATCACTCATTCTTTAGTTAGTCATTATACCTATTAAAAACAAAGTAGTTAGAATGTACAATGCTTTTTTGATGGAGATCGGCTGCTTGTCTGCTTGGTTCTCCGGGGTCAAAGTCACATCATTTTTACTAGCATAGGCCAGTATTTCTTCAATTGGATAGCGTAATAAAGCAACCATTGTTGAATCTTTAGGGTCATTATAGAATTCAAATTGTTCTATAGATTTTTTTGATCGGATTCCAACCTGCAAAGATTCATTTAGTTGAATAATCTCAATACTGGACACATCGCCATTAATAGTTGATTCATTTAAATCTTTTTCACTTCCTTTAGAATTATAAATAGTGATATATGACCATGATGTTGAGGGGTTGTACCATCCCGTGATTTGCGATGACTTTATTTTATTGTCTGAGTAAAAATTAACCGCTATTCCATTTTGTTTTGATTCAATATCAATTTTTTCAATGACTGCTTGTTGGCAAAATAACACACTTAAGATAGTAGTAATTGATGAAATTATTTTATGCATTATTGGCTTTTTTTATATTGAATAACGCCTTTTTGAAATCCTTCAGTTAGTGCATCCATAACAGTATCACTTCTTATATTATTTATCATGGCAAGCACCATAATGGGGTATACCTCTTCAGGTAATATCGGTTCCAATGATTCAAAAGGGTCTTCGATATCAAGAATCTCATCTATTGAAAGCCCTTCAGCTAATTTGTTTTGAAGGTAATCCTGAAGAGTGAAAATGTAATTTCTAAATTCTTGATTACTAAATCCTAGAATTTTGCTCGTTGAAGGTCTAATATTCTTTTTCATGTGAGCTAAAATTTAATCCATAAAAAGAGATGTTGAAATGATGATTTAATGATTGAACACCATTTATAGTCATGGGTAATTTATCTTCATAGTATGAGAAGATATTTAATTACATTTCTCATTGTAATAATTACTACTTCAGGTAGTGTTTATACGAATGCCCAGATAAAAAATAATGGCGCGATAGGGTCTGTGACTATAGATGGAAAAATATGGAATCAAGTAGCAATGCGTCCATTGGTACCTATCGGGAAATTTGCCGTAGCGTTTGATTTGGTGATTTATTTTGATGCTGAAGGAAATGTCAGATCAGAAGGGTGGGATTTTTCTTCAAGCAAGGCAATTAAAAATTCCCTAATTGATAAAATATATTATGTCAAGTATGGTAGCCCAGGAGCATCAACTTACGTAAGAATTGGCGCACTTGACAAAATTGATTTAGGCTACGGTATTCTTGTAAACGGTTATTCAAATTCAATTCTCTATCCACAGGATCGTAAAATTGGCGCGACCCTTGAAAAAAATAATCAGTCATTCAAATTTAAAGGTTTTGTTAATGATCTAAAAGAAAACGCTGGTTTGTATGGTGGAAGAATTCAAACTAATGATATTTTAGGTTTTCCCATTGGCTTTACTTTTGTATCGGATAGAAATCAATATTTAGGCTTAAAAGATAGCGATAACGATGGACGTCCAAATATTGTTGACGACTTTCCTTATGATAATAAATGGTGGCTGGACACTGATGGAGATGGTTTATCTGATTATGACCCGGGTGAATGGGATATTGATGGCGATGGAATAACAGATACTTTGGATAGTCGTATTCCGGGGTATGCGGGAGATCCCTTTATTCTTGATAATAATATCATAAAAAAAGACGAGCCAATAAACCTTAATGAAGATAGTGACGGAATAATGGCGCTAGCAATAGATATTGGCTTACCTTTAATTAGAAATGAAAATTATTTTGTTACATTCTACTCCCAAGCTGCTCAAATGATTGGAAGAGCCACTAATCCTGAAACAAATAAGATTGAAAACCTTGGAATAGGGATAATTCCTTTGGGAGTTGCATCTCAATTTGGTTTATTAAAATTTAAGCTTGAATATAGATTGATACCTAAGGGAGGATTCGAATTCGATTATTGGAATAGGATGTATGAACTAGAAAGAATAAGCTTCGTTAGAGATAATTCCAGTCAAGTCTTGTTGCGAACAAAAGAGTCTAAACTTGGCAGATATGGTAAGCAGCAAGGATATTTTTCTGGAGCATCTCTTAGTTTTGGAGATATTCTTCAAGGGAATTTATCTTACACAAATATGACTGGGAACCTATGGTCTGAACCGAACTCCCAATTTATAAAAAGTAAAAACCAAAGCTTTCTATCTTCGCTTAGCTTGAAAAAAGGATTTAGCAAGCTAAAGCGTGCATCGGTATTTTATCAGCAAAGAAACGTTCCAAATCCATTTAAATTTGAATACTCTGAAAGTACAATTATAGGATATAATCTTGGAATTTCTATGGGACAAGGTTTGGTTTTAAATTATATTTTCAGACGCTCATTTCGCGATTATAATGCAAATGGTCGCATTGATGGAGTTAGTGAAACAATAGATATAACTTCTATTGAAACATCGTTTATATTTTGATTTTATGGAAAGCAATAAAATACGAAAAGCATTTATAGATTTTTTTAAAGAAAAAGATCATAAATTTGTCAGGAGCTCACCAGTAGTTCCAATTGATGACCCTACTCTTCTTTTCACAAACGCTGGGATGAATCAATTTAAATCAATATTTCTCGATAAAAAACAACCCGATTTTTCTCGAGCAGTCAATAGTCAAAAATGCATAAGAGTTAGTGGAAAACACAATGACCTCGAGGAGGTTGGTGTTGACACTTTTCATCATACCTTTTTTGAAATGCTTGGTAACTGGTCATTTGGTGATTATTATAAAGCTGAAGCTATTAAATGGTCTTGGGAGCTTTTTACAGAAGTATGGGGTTTAGATAAAAATCGCCTTTGGGTCTCCGTATATCATAAGGACGAGGAGTCGTATAAATTATGGCCAAAGGTGACGGACATTTCATCAGAAAGAGTATTAAAATTTGATAAAAAAGACAATTTTTGGGAAATGGGTGACTCTGGCCCCTGTGGTCCTTGTTCAGAGATACACTACTATATTGGTGACGATTTAAAATCACAAGACCCAAAAGGAGTAAATGTTTCGAATCTTTATTGGGAGTTGTGGAATTTAGTTTTCATTCAATACAATCGGCACCAAGATGGTAAGCTTGAGGATTTGAATTCAAAACATGTTGATACGGGTGCTGGCTTTGAAAGAATAGTTTCTGTAATGCAGAATAAGGTTAGCAATTACTCGACGGACTTATTCCTTCCTATTATCAATAGTGTCGAAAAAATTTCAGAGAAATCCGTATTAGAAGACCCAATACCTTTTCAGGTAATCTCCGATCACATCCGTATGCTTTCTTTTGCTATAGCGGATGGAGCTCTGCCGAGTAATGATGGAAGAGGGTATGTATTAAGAAGAATTCTTCGTAGAGCCTCAAGATTTGGAAGATCAATTAAAATAAATGAACCTTTCTTGCACAGTTTAGTTGATCCTCTTTGTGACATCATGGGAGAAGTTTTTCCAGAAATAATCGAAAAGAAAACCCATATTGAAAAAATAATAAAAGCTGAAGAGTCTTCATTTAACGAGACTTTGGATAGGGGAATTTCACACTTCAAGAAAGTTATCGATGGTGTATCTGGAAAAATCATTGCTGGCACAGAAGCCTTTAAGCTATATGATACTTTTGGATTTCCTTTGGATTTAACTCAATTAATGGCCCGTGAGAAAGGACTTTCTGTTGATCTAAGAGGTTTTGAAAAAGAAATGAATTTGCAGAAAAAAAGAGCAAAATCCTCTGAGAAGTTTATATCAGATTCTACTGACATTAATTGGGTGACACTAAAGAGCAATAATAATTCTCAATTTAAAGGCTATGATTCGACCTCTTTATCATCTGAGATAGTCAAGTATCATTCAAAAAACGACAAACATTATGTTGTCCTAAATCAAACACCGTTTTATGCAGAATCTGGAGGACAAGTAGCTGATAAGGGCTACATTAAAGGCAATGGAATTGATCTGGCTATTGAGGATGTACAATTTGAAGGGGATTTAATTATTCATACTTGCACTGGCACAATATCAGGCAACAATTATAACGTAGAGTGTGAGGTAGACGTTCCTAGAAGGCAATCGACTAGAAAAAATCATACCGCAACTCACCTTATGCATAAAGCACTCAAGATTGTATTGGGTGACCATGTCCAGCAAGCTGGCTCCTTGGTACATCCTGATTATCTTAGGTTTGATCTAACCCATTTTGAAAAAATTTCAAGTAGTGAAATTAAAAAAATAGAAACTATAGTCAACGATGAGATATTATCTAACAACAAGTTAGATGTAGCGATTCAACCTTATGATCAAGCAAAAAAAGAAGGTGCTGTTGCAATGTTTGGTGAAAAATATGGAGACGAGGTTCGCGTAATAACAGTTGCAGACTTTTCTAAGGAATTGTGTGGCGGTACGCATGTTGAGCGAACCGGCGACATTGGTATTTTTAAGATTACTGAAGAATCTTCATTAGCATCTGGAGTTCGAAGAATTGTTGCCGTCACCGGACCAAAAGCAGTCAAATATATTCAAGATAGCTTTACTATTCTTGAGGACATAAAATTACGTCTTAATTGTAACATTGAAGCTGCATCGGACCATATAAATAAATTAATCAATGATAAAAAAGAATTAGAAAAAAAGATAAAGCAGCAAAAAAAATCAAATACCACTGTTGACTATGAAAGCATTATAAAGCAATCAGATCAAGCAGGTAATTCCAAAATTATTTCAACAATGATCAATGTTGACGATATAGATGAATTAAAGGACCTTGGAAACTCTTTATTGAATAAAATTAAAAGTGGGATTGCGGTAATTGGATCTATGATTAAAGAAAAACCTTTCTTGGTTGTTGTCGTTACAAGTGATCTTATAAAGAAAGATGTTAATGCAGGCGAATTGGCAAAAAAAATTGGGACTACGATGGGTGGCGGAGGTGGTGGAAAGTCTAATTTGGCCACTGCAGGAGGCAAGGATAAAAAATCACTTGAGCTTGCAATAAAAAAAGCTAAAACCTTACTTAGGAAAAGTATTGAGGTAGCTAATGAATTATAAACAAGATAAAGATATCTATCTAATCTCTTTAGATCCGAATGAAAAAATTATGGAGACCTTAACTGTTTTTTGTAAAGAAAAAGAAATATTTAATGGACAATTATCTGGAATTGGCGCAATAAAAAACATTGAGCTTGGCGCTTATATTCTTCGAGATAAAAAATATGTAAAGGAAGTTTTTTCTGACACCTGGGAACTAAGCTCCCTCCAAGGTAACATTTTATTAAAAGACGATAACCCATTTATCCATGCCCATATAACAATATCCGATCATCATTTTAATGCTAAAGGAGGTCACTTATTTGAAGCTAGCATTGCTGTTGCGGGAGAGTTTATAATACGAAAAATTAATTTAACAGCTAAAAGAGAATTCAATGATAATATCGGACTTGCCTGTATGGCTTTAAATACATAGGAAATATTATGAAAAAAATAATCAATGATGCTCACGCTCCAAACCCTATCGGCTCCTATAATCAGGGTGTAATTTCAAATGGATTTGTATTTACATCAGGTCAAATTCCAATTGACCCTGAAAGTGGTAATATAATCGATGGTGACTTTAAAGCCAGAACGCATCAAGTCTTCAAAAATCTTGAGGCAATTCTTGAGAAAGCAGGTTCCAATTTATCTAGTGTTATCAAATTTACAGTTTTTATTACTGACATGTCCCGTTATGCTGAAATCAATGAAGTATTCAATGAATGGCTTGATGAGGATATTGCACCTGCAAGATCTTTAGTTTCTGTACGTGAACTTCCGGGTGGAGCAGATATAGAAATTGAATGTATTGCTATGATAAAATAGATGCGCAAACTTCATTTCATGTTATTCTCATTATTTTTTCCACTATTAATGAGCCAGGAAAACAACAAGGATAGTTTAAATATAAAATCCCCAAGAGTCGCAGCGTTAAGGGCATTTTCGTACCCAGGTGGCGGTCAATTTTACAACAACCAACCCTTGAAAGGGTCTATTTTGGCTTCAGCTGGAATAGCATCAACCTACCTTTATCTTGATTTTTCAACAAAATATAATAATTCAAGCAATGTAAGTTTAGATGAGAAAAAGAATTATCTCTTCAAAAGAAACCGGTATGGATGGTGGATTATCATTGTCTATATTTACGGTCTTCTGGATGCAGTAGTTGAAGCGCATTTGCATCCATTTAATTCTGTGATGAATGAGAATTTAGAAAAAAATAACACGGAGGCTGATAAAGCTAATGACTAATCAACGCGAACAATGGGGTTCAAAATTAGGTTTTATTTTTGCAGCGGCAGGATCTGCTGTCGGTATCGGTAATATTTGGAAATTTCCATCAATGGCTGGAGAAAATGGTGGAGGAGCATTTACAATAGTATATTTAATCTGCATACTTATAGTTGGTCTATCTATCGTTATTGCCGAATTAGTCATTGGAAGAAAGACCCAGCTTAGCCCAGTAGGAGCTTTTGAAAAAATAGCACCCAATAGCAATTGGAAGTGGGTAGGTTTTCTTGGTGTAGCGTCTGCATTTGTCATCCTCTCTTTTTATGGCGTAGTTGGAGGATGGATCTTAAAATACATCGTTGACTCCATCCTAGGTGGATTCAATAGCTTATCTGGAAACCCTGAAGCCGCAGGTGAGGCATTTAATGCATTTATAACCTCTTCATTAGGTCCTATTTTTTACCAAATTGTTTTCATGTCTCTTTGTATTTTTGTCATTGTTCAGGGTGTAAAAGGCGGTATTGAAAAATGGTCAAAAATTATGATGCCAGTGATTATAATTCTTTTGGGTGTGTTAGCTATAAGAGGAATGACTCTTGATGGCGGAATGGAGGGACTATCTTTTTTGTTTAAGCCGAGATTTGAGGATTTAACAGCCTCTGCTATTGTACTTGCATTAGGTCATTCATTTTTTACAGTCAGTCTTGGAATGGGTACAATGATTACCTATGGAAGCTATTTAAATAAAGATCAAAATTTGCTGAGTTCTGCTTTATGGGTAATTTTCTTAGATACCGCTATCGCAATTCTTGCAGGAGTCGCAATTTTTACCACTGTTTTCGCTTTGGGAGCTAATCCGGCAGAAGGACCTGGCTTAATTTTTGTAATTCTTCCATCGATTTTCCCTCAATTAGCAGGAGGAGCTGTATGGAGCACTTTATTTTTTATACTACTTTTTATGGCCGCTCTAACTTCAGCAATTTCTATTCTTGAAGTGGTTACAGCTTATTTTATTGACCAAAAAGGCTGGTCTAGAAAAAAAGCAACTATTCAATTCGGATCTGTAATCACTATTGTAGGTGTTTTTTGCTCCCTTTCTTTAGGAGGAGGAATAAATATTGCCGCTCCGATTGGCATGTCATTTTTTGACGCTATGGACTATTTATCATCAAAATATATGCTTCCAATTGGTGGAATGTTGACCGCTATTTTTATTATAAATAAATGGGGTATGAAAGAATATATGCTTGAATTGAAAAAAGGAATGGGTGATTCAAGTTTACAGGAAAATCTAGTGAAAACCTTCCTTGTAATTGCTGCTAGCATAGTTGCTTTCATTATTCTTAATGAGATATATTTTTCAATAAGCGGCAAGGCTTTGATTGGATAAAATTTGCTAGCAGAAAAATATATTTTAAAAGACTCAATTTTCTATGAAAAATTATCTAAATCATTTTCACGTTTTGATATTTTTTTCAACCTAAGTCCTTTGCGCTGGTTTGGCGTATGGACGATGATAGTTTCTGGTATAAACGTTGCAATTCATCTTGAGAACCGGTGGGTGTATTGGGATTGGAGCTCCTTTTCTATCTATGCTTTTCTTGCCTTAGCATTGTCCTCTTTGCTTGATTATATCTTTAAATCTAAGTTAACCAACAATTCTAATCAGTCCTTGTACCTTGAGCAGCTAGTTATATTTGTTTATGGTTTTATTTTATTTTTAATTGGTGCTAATCCAATGAACTTTTCGTTGGAATTATTTTTTTTCGGATTGCCCTATATCCTATTTTTTATGGTTGGTAATATAATTTGGAAAATACCGATAGACATATTTAGTTCGCCCACCATCCAAAAGAAAGATTTTGCGTTTCCCTTGCTAGTCGCGATAATATTTACTTTTCTTGTATCATTTATAGGCTACAACAATGATGACCCGATGGTAAGTACAATTGCCACAGTTTTTTTACCTTTTCCGATTGTTGCTGTTTCATTTCCGATTGCAATTAGACATATGCAAAGATGTCGAATGTATGTTGTATTTATTCCCGCCATGTTTCTCTCGATGCGATATCCTTGGTTTTTATGCATGATTTTACCTCTATTTTTATTTTCTAGATATTATTACTATTTCACTTGCGGCGAGGTATTACCCACATTGAAAGTAAATCAACCCGATCGTGAAATAATTAACTAAATAATTATTTAAATGAATCGCCCAGAATTACTATCAGCCTTGAAGCTAGATAGGTTTATTGCTTTTGACTTTGAAACTACAGGGCTGGAAGTAGCTACTGATCGACCTATCGAAGTTGCGGCAGTGTTATTTGAGCAGGGACAGCCAATCGATAGATTCTGTACCTTAATAAACCCAGAATTACCGATATCGAAATTAATTCAAGATATTACGGGTATTACCAATGATATGGTAATTGATGCACCAAAAGAAAGCGATGTGATTGATAAACTTTTAAATTTTCTAAGTGACATTCCTATTGTTGCGCACAATACACCTTTCGATGTGGCATTTCTTAAAGCAATGGCGCAACGAAATGGCAAGGAACTAATAAATAGAACCTATTACGACACTCTTACTCTTTCACGTGCGTTTCTATTTTTTCAACCTTCTCATAATCTTAGCGCTGTATCTGAGTTTTATAATCTATCAGCTGAGGGTGCTCACCGCGCAGAAAAAGATACTGAAAATTGTGGAGCGGTCTTTGTCGAGCTAATACATGAAGTAGCTTCTTATGATTTAAGTCTCATTTCAAATATTGTTAGTTTTTTAAAACCATTTGACGTTCATAACAAGGATTTGTTTATAAATATAGCAAATCATTTAGCTAAAAGTGGAAACATCAAAAAAGGTATTACCACCACTGATATTGAAAAACCTATTAGCAGAAATATTTTTTTTCACGAATCAAAAAAAGACCTTTCAAATATATCCTCAAATGATGTGTTTGGCTTAGATGGATTGTTAAGCAAGTCCTTTGAATCGTATGAACTCAGATCGAATCAAGTAGAGTTTAGTGAGTATGTTGAAGAAATTATGTGTAACGAAGGGGGGATAGGTGTTGTTGAAGCTGGAACTGGTCTTGGAAAAAGCATGGCGTATTTGTTTGGATCTATAAAATATTCCCATTCTCACTCAACTGATGATCCCGTCATTTTATCATGCTACACCAAACACCTGCAAGATCAGCTTTTTACAAACGACCTACCGACTCTTTCTAAAGCCATTGATGTCCCTACAAAGGCTGTTCTTATAAAAGGCAGGAACAACTATCTTTGTAAAACCAGATTCAATTGGCTTGTAAATAGCTCTGAAAAAATGTTAAGCGGGGATGAAGCTATGAATTTATTACCGGTTTTGGTGTGGTTAGAACATACAACAACCGGCGATTTAGATGAATGTCCAGGATTTACGAACGGATTTACATATCGCTTAATTGGATTAATCCACAGCGAGCAAGGATTTTGCACTTCTTCAATGTGTGCAAAGAACGACGGATGTTTTTTTGGACCACTACGAAAAATAGCATACCAAGCGAGTTTAATCGTTGTGAATCACGCTCTACTGATATCTGATGCTCAATCAAAGATAGATGGAGGTGAGTCTCTGGGGTTTTTACCAGAGAGTAATGCTGTGATTATTGATGAGGCACATAATTTACCTAAAGCAGCATATCATCAGCTTACAATTACTTTTGAAAATAAATCGGTTAACTATATTTTGGATCGAATTGATCCCCGTCACAATCATTCTGTTAGGTGGAATAGCAGTTTAAGAAGTATAGCAGCAATACATCCTAAGTTTGAAATCAGCAGGTCAGCTCTTGAAGAACTCGTAGAAAACGCTAGGCATACTGTAAAAATGTTTTTTGACAAAATGACATCAAATTCTTTGCATCAATTTGATGAGAAATCTAAGTATTCGACCAAGCTGATTATTGATGACCTCAATGAGCACTTTACGCCTCTTGAGCATGAAATTGGTGATTTTAAAAGAGCCTTGCATTCTTTACGTAGTCATATTAGAAAATTAAAGGAAGATCTTTTGGAAATAGATGAAACCAAAGAAGACTTCCTCGAATTGCATCAACTTTTTGATAGGGGAGAGGCGTCTATTGCCGATATGTTGGTCCTTACTGACTTGATCACATCGAATCAAAATAATAGTAATGTGTACTGGTATGAAGGAACTTTTAAAATAATTTCTGGAAAGAGTCAATTACACCTCACAGTCAATATGGCACCCATTGAACCTGGATATGAAATTGCAAATTCAATATTTCACAATATCGACCATTGTGTGCTTACCAGTGCAACACTAAGAACAAAAATGAACTTTGATTATTTTTTAAATCGTGTGGGATTAAATGAAATGGATTTTGATGGTCTAACTACCAATGTTTTTGAAAGTCCGTTTAGCTATAATGATCAGGTGAACTATTTTCAATATTCTGGGGATGACGGTCAAAGACCCGATACCATCGCAAAAACAATTTTTCATTGTCATAATAAATTCAATAAAAGAATGATGGTTCTCTTTACCTCTAGAGCTCAGCTAGAAAATACATTGACAGTGTTGAAACAAATTGATCGTGATAACGATTTACCGATCTTTGCTCAAAGAAGGCAAACATCCAGAATGGGTTTAATACGAGGCATGAAACAAAGTCCAAACGGCATTCTACTTGGTACAAATGCATTTTGGGAAGGAGTGGATTTGCCAGGTGAACTTCTTGAAATTTTAATGATTATTAAAATGCCGTTTGACGTTCCCAGTGATCCCATAGTTAAAGCATATGGCGGTATGATTGAATCTCAAGGGGGAAATAGTTTTATGGATTATGCGTTACCGGAATCAATTATACGTTTTAGGCAGGGATTTGGACGTTTAATACGAACCTCCTATGACGAAGGAATCTTTATTGTGATGGACGACAGAATAATCAGCAAAAGGTATGGTGCCCTATTTAGTGAGAGCATACCTGTTCAAATGCAAGCATTTAAGTATCTAGACGACTTAATTACCCCTTAATTAAGCCCTTTCCTGTCTAAGAGCGGTTGTATATTAGGTTTTGACCCTTTAAAGTCAATAAACAGCTGTATGGCGTCCTTGCTACCACCTTTAGATAGAAGTGTCTGCCTAAAGTGATCCCCATTACTTCTCTTTAGTCCTCCATTCAATTTAAACCATTCAACAGAGTCCGCATCTAAGACCTCACTCCAAATATATGAATAGTAGCCAGCAGAGTAGCCCCCTATGATATGTGAGAAATAAGTACTTCTGTATCGAGGTGGTACTGCATCAAATGCAATTCCAGCTTTAGTTAAGGTATTTTTCTCAAACTCTAAAAGATCGCTAGCTTTAGGCACATCCTTTTCCTGAAGTTGATGGAGCGCTTGATCAAGTATTGATGAGGCTAAGTATTCTGTTGTTGAAAATCCTTGATTAAATTTTTGAGCAGATAAAACTTTTTCAAGGAGTTCTCTTGGCATCGCCTCTCCGGTCTTATAGTGAACTGCATAATTTTGTAATATAGATGGCCACACAGCCCACATTTCATTTACTTGAGAGGGGTATTCAACAAAATCTCTTGGAACAGATGTACCTGCAAAATAGGGGTAATTTACATCTGAAAACATCCCATGTAATGCATGACCAAATTCATGAAACATTGTAATTACCTCATCAAAAGACATTAATGCTGGTTCTCCATTTGGCGGTTTAAGGACATTTTGATGGTTTGCAACTATTGGAAGGTTTTCTTTCAGTTTTGACTGGGATACATAAGCGTTCATCCAAGCTCCACCCCTTTTATTTGATCTGGCGTATCCATCAAAAAGAAATAATGCTAAAATACTACCGTCTTCATTGAATACTTCAAAAACTCGAACGTCTTCATTGTAAACGGGTAAATCAAACCGCTCTTTGAATGATATTCCGAAAAGCTGGGTTGCTGCATAAAAAACACCCTTTTGCAATACATTATCCATTTCAAAATATGGTTTAAGCTGGTTTGCGTCAAAGTTATAGCGTTGAACTCGGACCTTCTCTGTAAAGAAATCCCAATCCCAAGAAGCTAGTTTATACCCACCCCCTTCGGAATCTATCATTTTCTGTAAATCAGCTGCTTCTTTTTTTGCATTTAGTACTGCCTTTGGGCTTAAGCTGTTTAAGCGATCATTAACATTCTGAGGATTTTGTGCTGTTTGAGTTTCTAAAGTGTAAGCTGCATGGTTTTCGTAACCCATAAGACGTGCTTTTTCAGCTCTAAGCTTAATAACTTTTACCAGAATTTCACGATTATCAAAATCGCCACCTCGGCTACCCCTGGAAAGAGAAGCCTTATGGATTTTTTCTCGAACAGATCTGTTCGTTAGTGATGACAATGATGGTTGACCACTCGTATTTTTTAATGCTATTACATATTTTCCTTCCAAACCTCTTGATTTGGCTTCATTTGCAGCAGATTGTATAGCGCCATCTGATAATCCGTCGAGATCTTTTTTGTTATCAATGATTACCGCTAAAGCATTTACTTCTTTCAAAACATTTTGGCTGAAGTTTGTTTGCAAAACAGATATTTCACTGTTTATAGTTTTTAATCTTTCTTTTTGCTCAGTTGTTAGATTTGATCCTGAGCGAACAAAGTCTCTGTAGTATTTTTCAACGAGAAGAATGCTCTCATCATCTAGGTTAAACGATCCTCTTTCATTATAAATTTCTTCAACTTTTTTAAATAACTTAGGATTCAGAAGTATTTTATCATTGTGGGCAGAAAGTTTTGGCGCTATTTCAACTCTTATTTTTTCCATTTCGTCGTTTGTGTTGGCTGAAGTGAGGGCGTAGAAGACCGTTGCTACTCTATTTAGTAATTCACCGGATAATTCCATAGCTAGAATTGTGTTTTCAAAAGTTGGTTTCTCGCTATTATTTATGATTAAATCTATTTCCTTAAGATGGTCAGACATACCCTTTGTAAATGCTGGCAAATAATGTTCATCTTCTATCAAATCAAAGGGTGGATAGCTCATATAAAGCTCACTTTTTTTATAAAAAGGATTGGTATTTTTTAATTTACCGCCTGATACAGCTTTAGTGTTGTTTGTAGACATTGAACATCCTAAAATTAAAAATATCAAAGAAAATAGTATAGTTGATCTCATTATTAAACCTTTAAGTATGATTAAAATTACACCTTTATTTGTTTTAGGAGCAAAGAACAGTTTTAAAATAACACATGTTTTTAATTCTAAGTAAAAAGAGCTAAATTAATCAATGGAAGCGCTAATCATATCAGATAAATCCTATTCGTGGAAAGATCTGAGCCCTTTAATTATATCCAAAAAATCTCTACGTCTTTCAAAAAAATCAAAAGAACTTATCAAGTCATCAAGTGCGACTTTACAGGCTTTGCTCAAAAATGGCGAATTAATCTATGGTGTAAATACGGGCTTTGGGAAATTAAGTTCGTTTTCTATCGATAAAAGCGATTTAAATCAATTACAATTAAATCTCGTTCGTTCGCACGCCGCTGGACTTGGAAAGCCGTTTGATGTTGGAATTGTTAGAATTATCATGGCTTTGAAGATTCTTACTTGGTCTAAAGGTTATAGCGGAGTACGTTTAAAGTTAGTCTCTCATCTGATCAATATGCTCAACAAAGATATCTTACCATTAATACCGTCATTGGGCTCTGTTGGAGCTTCGGGTGATTTAGCACCATTAGCGCATATGGCATGTGCAATGATTGGCGAAGGCAAGGTATTTAAAAATGGAAAATTAGTATCAAGCAAAAAAGCGTTCAATTCAGTTAATTTGAAACCGATAAACTTGGATGCAAAAGAAGGTCTAAGTCTCATCAATGGAACACAGGTATCTACCGCAATCGGTGTAAAAGCTCTATTTGAATCGCAGAACCTATTATTATCAGCTGATATCATTTCAGCTCTTTCTGTTGAAGCAAGTCTTTCGACAAGGCAAGTATTTAATCCTGCCATTCATAAGCTAAAAAAACATAGAGGTCAAAATTTAGCCGCAAAAAATATTTATAATTTATTAAATGGTAGTGAAATTATTAATTCTCACAAGGATTGCATAAAGGTTCAGGATCCATATTGTATGCGTTGCATTCCACATATACATGGCACATCTTGGGAGGTATTTTCAAATTCTGAGAAAACTATAAACAATGAAATTAATTCGATTTCGGACAACCCGTTAATTTTTCGCAATGGAAGCGTGCAAAATTCGGGCCATTTTCATGCAGAACCAATTGCTCAGACACTGGATTCGTTATCTATAGCCGTCTCCGAAATTGGGGCTATTTCTGAAAGAAGAATTCACTATATAATGAAAGGTGCAGATGGCAATCTACCATTATTTGGAGCTGTAAAAAGCGGTTTGGAATCTGGGTTCATGATACCCCACGTAACTGCAGCTTCGCTTGCATCTGAAAATAAAACATTAGCTCACCCATCAAGTGTGGACTCAATATCAACATCTGGAGGGCAAGAGGACATTGTTAGTATGGCACCATGGGCAGGAAGATCGTGTTTAAAAATAATTGAAAATGTTCGCAGAATTTTAGCTATAGAGCTTCTTGTTTCTGGAAACGTAAATTATAGATTTCATGCAAAATTACAATCAAGTAAAAGCTTAACCCCCTTAATGGATTTGTTGAAAAAATCAAATGTCCTTTCAAAAAAAGATAGAGTTTTTGCCAAAGATATTAGGATTGTCGAAGAGCTTATAATAAGCAACAAAGTTTTTGATGTTGTTAATAAAATAAATAAAGTTAGTAGAATATAAATGAAAAATAGACCACCATTTAAACAAGCGCTCACTTTTGATGATGTATTACTTGTTCCTCAAGAGTCAAGCATTTTGCCTAGCCAAGTAGATGTAAAAACCAGACTTACCAAAAAAATTGAAATGAATATCCCCCTGCTTTCCGCCGCTATGGATACAGTAACTGAAAGCGGTATGGCAGTTGCGCTTGCACGTGAGGGTGGAATTGGTATCATCCATAAAAACTTACCTATAGAAGATCAAGCTCTTATGGTTGATCAAGTTAAGCGCTATGAGAGCGGGATGATTGTTAATCCAGTTACTTTATCTAGCAGTAAAACTATTAAAGAGGCTAAAGAGGTAATGTCATTGTATAAAATTAGCGGTTTACCGGTAGTTGAGAATGAAAAATTGATTGGAATAATTACCAACAGAGATATAAGGTTTGAAACCGATGAAACTCTACAAGTAACTGAAAGAATGACTACTGAAAAACTTGTTACAGTTCCACAGGGAACAACGCTGGAGCAAGCAAAAAAAGTTTTACAGGAACACAGAATCGAAAAACTTTTAGTTGTGGATGATGACGGAAGCCTTGCAGGCTTAATTACTGTTAAAGATATTCAAAAGAAAGAAGATTTTCCTTTTGCATGTAAAGATAGCAGCGGCAGGCTTCGGGTGGGGGCAGCGTTAAGTGTTACAAGTGATTTTCTTGAAAGAGCGCAAGAGCTTCATTCAAAAGAAGTTGATGTAATTGTGGTCGACACAGCACATGGACATTCACACGGTGTATTGAATCAAATTAAAAATATAAAAAAAGCTTTGCCCAATCTTCAAATAATTGGTGGGAATATTGCAACTTCTGATGGAACCAAGGCATTAATTGATGCTGGTGCAGATTGTGTTAAAGTAGGTATTGGGGCAGGTGCAAGTTGTACTACGAGAATTGTAGCTGGTATTGGAGTCCCTCAGTTAACAGCCGTAATGGATTGCGTCGATGAAGCTAAAAAATCAGATATACCAGTGATTGCAGATGGAGGAATACGTTATAGTGGTGATATTTCAAAGGCGATCGCTGCTGGAGCGGATACTGTGATGTTAGGCAGTATACTTGCTGGTATGGATGAAAGTCCGGGAGAGTTTATTTTATTTGAGGGACGTCAGTATAAATCTTACAGGGGAATGGGTTCACTTGGTGCCATGCAAGAAGGAGATGGTTCTAGATATTTTCAGAATGATACTGAAGATAAAAAATTAGTTCCAGAGGGAATTGAAGGAATAGTTCCTTACAGAGGAAGTGTTAAAAATACGATACATCAATTGATGGGTGGATTGCGATCGTCAATGGGTTATTGTGGAGGAAAAAATATAGCTGATTTTCAAAAGAAAGCTGAATTTATACAATCCACTCAGGCAGGTGTCAAAGAGAGCCATCCCCATGAGGTAAAAATAACCAAGGAAGCCCCCAATTATCAAATTTCAGATACGAAGTAGGATTATTTTCCTAATGAATTAAGGTGGCGAGTAATCTGAGACTTTCTTCTGGCCGCCGTATTCTTTTTTAAATGACCTTTGCTTACCATTTTATCTATTACGCTGACAGCTTTTCTGTAAGGGCTTTCAGCCTTTGAGAAATCTGTAGATTCTAAGACTCTTTTAATCGCAGTTCTCATATCTGAATTTTTTGCACTATTTATAGCATTGCGCTTTTTATCTTGACGCTCACGTTTTATCTGTTGAGGATGTCTATCCATTTTTACCTTAAAATATATTATTAATTAATAGGGCGAAATTATCTTATATTTTATCCAAGACAAAATGAAAAATAATTTAATTACTTTTTGTTCGCTTGCTCATATTTTTTGTGATAATCATCACAACCACTTAATATAATATATTTTAGATTATATTATTTAATCTGTTCAATTATTTATATTTATAGTATTTTCTACTATGAGTACAGCTCAACATCTAAGAAATGTTCCCATATTCTCTGATTTAAAAGATAATGATTTAAATATCATTGCTGAAAAAATGGTATCTCGATACTATGAGAAAGGAAAAATGATTCTACTTGAGGAAAGTCAAGGAGAAACTTTTTTTATCATCAAAAAAGGCGCAGTCAAGGTCACGAGGCAGAGCGATGACGGAAGAGAGGTAATTTTAGCTATACTTGGTGAAAGTGACTTTTTTGGAGAGATGTCATTGTTAGATGGTGAAGGAAGATCAGCTAATATTGTTTCCAATGAAAATGCGGAAGTGTTGACGCTTTCCAGGAGTGATTTTTTGGATTGTTTAGAGACCTATCCTAAAATAGCAATTGCCCTTTTAGAAGAATTAGCGATTCGACTAAGAAAAAGCGATCAGCATATTGAAAGCTTGTCCTTGAGTGATTCTGAACACAGAATAGCGATTACTTTGATACGATTTGCACAGGAGCTAGGAACTATCAGAAAGGGTGAGGTAACAATTAAGAATTTACCTTTTCAGCAGGATATAGCTAATATGGCTGGTACCTCCCGAGAAACTGTATCACGTACAATCAAGCTCCTTGAAGAGAAAAATCTGGTTAAAAAAGATAAAAAGGATCTGATTATCTATAATTTTGACGAATTTCGTCAACTTTTTTCATAATTAAATAATTCAAAAGATGGTTAATTCTAACCAAAATGATGTTCTAGATCGCATTATTAACAATGACCATTTGGCCATTTCAAGGGCTATTTCAAAAATTGAATCTGGAAATGATAAAGATGATAAGCTTTTTAGTGAAATATATCCTTATACTCATAAAACCCTAAAGCTTGGCATTACTGGCCCACCTGGGGCTGGTAAAAGTACACTTACAGACCAACTTATTCGTCTATATCTTGCTGAAGGTAAAAGTGTTGGAGTTATTGCAGTTGATCCATCTAGTCCTTTTTCCGGAGGCGCTCTTTTAGGTGACAGAGTACGGATGAATAATTACCTGTGGAACGATGATGTTTTTATTAGAAGTATGGGTACACAAGGAGATTTGGGTGGTTTGAATCGAAAGGCCCAAGAGGCGGGAGATATTTTAGCTGCAAGCGGAAAAGATGTTTTAATCTATGAGACCGTTGGTGTGGGTCAAGGAGAACATGACATTGCAAAAGCAGCTGACCTTACGATTGTTTTATTGGTGCCTGAATCTGGAGATGATGTACAATTAATGAAAGCAGGGTTGATTGAAATAGCGGATATCTTTGTTGTTAATAAAGCAGACAGGCATGGGTCTGAAAAATTAGCACAGTCGATAAATAGCGTTCTTCATATATTTAAAAATAATGAAAATTTTGAACCCCCAGTTTTTAAAGTTTCTGCTGATAGAGGAGAGGGCGTTAAAAGTTTATTCAAGGGAATCAGCAACTTTTTAAGTGACAAAGCGTACGCGAATTATCTAAATAATAAAAAAATTAGTAGGTACAGAAATAGAGTGCTAAGCATCATACAAGATCACTTAATAAGTAATTTTTGGACAGGAAGTAATTTAAAAAAATTTGAATCAATGATTGATAGGCTTGAAATTTCTGAATTATCACCCCATCACACAGCAAAAAAACTATTGAGTGGTAGATGAGTGATGGATCTAATTCCATGCCATTTTTGGACCATCTTGAAGAATTAAGATGGAGACTTATTAAATCAATCTCTTCAGTTCTCATTGGAGCGATAATATCTTTCTATTTTATTGATCAGATAATAGAAATATTGATTAAGCCCACAGAGAATTTAAATAGCTCAATGGATTTACAGGTACTTAAGGTTCAGGGTATGTTCATGATAAAATGGGGTATCGCATTACTCGGAGGGATAGTTGTATCAATACCTGTTTTAACATATCAACTTTGGAAGTTTATCGCCCCCGGGTTGTATTTAGATGAAAAAAAATATATAATACCTTTGATCTTTTTCACCTTTTTATCTTTTCTTATCGGATTAATTTTTGCTTATACAGTTGTCATACCATTTTCATTGAGTTTTTTTACTTCCGCTGGCTTTGAGGGAATTGAAAATAACTTTTCGATCAATTATTATTTTAGTTTTATAACCTGGCTAATGGTTGGAAGTGGGTTGATCTTTGAACTGCCGGTCATAGTATTCATTCTATCCATAATAGGATTATTAACCCCTGCTTTCATGAGACACTACCGAAGATATGCAATTGTTGTCATTTTAGTTTTAAGTGCATTTATAACACCGCCAGATCCAATCAGCTTAATACTTATGTCTATACCTCTTTTAATTTTATATGAGGTTAGTATAGGTGTTAGTTGGCTAGTAAACAGGAAAAAACATGGTTAATTTGTGCTTATGAAAAGTGATAAAAAATCCCTGAAGCGTATTACTCGACCTATTTTTGATGATATTAAACTTTTTGAAGAAGAGTTTAAAAATGCCCTTCATTCAGAAGTTCGATTGATTAATATGATAGGTAAATACATAATACATCACAAAGGAAAGCTTATTCGTCCTATATTGACAATTCTTTCTTCACGAGTTTGTGGTCAGCCTACATTGAATAGTTATAAAGCTGCAGCAATGATTGAATTGCTTCATATTGCTACATTAATTCACGATGATGTTGTTGATGAAGCTGAAAAACGTAGAGGCTTTCCCTCTATCAATCGAGTATGGAAAAACAAGATAGCTGTTCTTATGGGAGACTTTATTCTCAGTAAAACGTTAATTAACATGGTAGGATTAAAAGATTTTGCAGCACTCCAACTAATCGCAGATACCGCTGAAAAACTTGCAGCAGGAGAAATACTGCAAATTGAAAAATCACTTACCCGTTCAATGACTGAAGATGTTTATTATGATATGATTTATCAGAAAACTGCATCTTTGGTATCTACGTGTTGCGAACTGGGCGCAATCACTTCTACTGGTAAGGATAAAGATAGGATGGCGATGATCAACTATGGAACCAAGCTTGGTATGGCATTTCAAGTAAAAGATGATCTTTTTGATATACTTGGTAGCGAGAAATCAACTGGTAAAAAAATAGGTTCAGATGTAAAGCGAAATATGATCACACTTCCACTTATTTACGCTTATCAAAAAATTACCAAAGCAGAATCAAAGCAGATAAAAAAAATATTATCAATGAAGAAAAAAAACAGATCAAACCTTAATGATCTTAAAGAAATTATAGATAGAGTTGGTGGCTTTAGCTATGCGCAGCAAAAAATATCTGAATTTAATAATCAAGCAATAGAAGCTCTTTCACCCTACCCGGATACACCTTATAAAAAATCAATGATCGACCTAATTAGCTTTAACTCCCAGAGAAAAGGTTAATTCTTTTATGGCTAATTCATGGACAAAATTATTGGTCCTAAGATTTAGCTCAATTGGCGACATAATTCAAACCACTTCGGTTTTAAATACAATTAAGAAGCACTATCCTAATTGTGAAATTGGCTTCTTAACTCTAAAAAAGTATGAACCCTTATTGTTTAATCATCCTAGCGTTGACCATTTACATTCAATAAATACGGATACAAGTATTAAATCAATTAGTGACCTAATTGAAAATAGAGAATATCAAATTATAGTAGATCTTCATAGCAGTATTAGGTCAAAGCTCATTAGGAAAAATGTTCCTAGCATTAAATCATATTCAGTTTTAAAACCAAGAAAAAATAGATTTTCTTTGTTTTTGAATCATCGAAACAACTTTGATACTCTTTTTAATCAAAAAAATTGGTTGCACGAGCCTTTAAAAATTTTATTGCCAAAAGACTATGAGCCTTCTGAGATTAGTTTAAATGTTACAGAAAAAGAAAAAAGAAATGCAATTGAGCTTTTGAATGAAAATGGGTTGAACAATAAAAAATATTTTACGTTAATACCTGGAGCGGCTTGGAGCCAAAAACAATGGGCGGTTGAAAAATACATTGAACTAGTTAATATCTGCGGAAAAAAATATGACATTACACCTATTTTGTTGGGATCTAGCGATGATATAATATGCAAAAAAATACGTTTAAACACGTCGATTAAATCTATTGATTTGAGCGGAAAAACCAATATAAGGCAGGCTATCGCTATTCTTAGTAGTTCAATTTTAAGCATAGGGAGTGATACAGGTTTTACCTACGCCTCTGAAGCCTTAGCTGTACCTACTGTAGCAATATTAGGACCTACATCTTTTGAAACTGGAGCAGGAGTATTATCAAAAAATTCTATAAATATTCAAAAAAATGATATTTGGTGTAGACCTTGCTCTCAAAATGGTAGCTTCCCGTGTTACAGACAAACCCAATACTGTATGGATAAAATAAATACAAGCGATGTTTTTAATAATGTTGAAAAATTGTTGACCCAGCCATGATTTGGAGTTTGGTATATAATTTAATTTTACTACCGTTGTTCATCGCATCAATATTTATTTTAGGTATTTTTAACGGTAAGATAAGAAAAGGGATCTTTGGCCGAATTCGTTCTAGAAAATTGATTAATGATTTTGCAAACAAAGCAAAAAACAACGACATCTATTGGTTTCACGCAGCATCGCTTGGTGAGTATGAACAAATAAAGCCCATACTTACCGGATTGAAAGAGGTAGAGCCAGAAGCTTTTTTTGTAATAAGTTTTTTTTCACCCTCTGGCTTTGATTATGTAGAAGATAATGATGTTGATTGTAAAATATATTTACCTTTTGACTTTCGATGGAGTGTTAAATATTATTTAAAAAAACTCAATCCCAGAAAAGTCGTCATTGCGGGCTATGATGTTTGGCCAAACCTTATATGGGTTGCAAAAGAATTAAATATACATTCGGTTCTATTTGCAGCAAGGTTTTCAAATAAAAGCTCAAAAACATTTCCATTAATAAAATTTTTTTACAGAAATATTTACAATTCATTCACTGCAATATACACCATAACAAAAAAAGACAGGGATCAGCTTAAAATAATTATCGGAGATGCAGATGAGCCAATATTGCGCACATTGGGTAACCCTAGATATGATCAAGTAAAATTAAAATCCGATAAATTCACTAAAGAAAGAACAAAATCTGTCCTCCAAAGACCCCAGAGACTAGTGTTAGGGAGCATGCATCATGAAGATGAGAAAAGACTGTATTCATCAATATTTAAACTTCTAAACGATTTTCCGCATCTTTCATTGATATGGGCGCCTCATTCACCGTCAAAAAAAAATATCTTGCGAATAGAAAATTATTTAACAGAAAACAAAATTACCTTTAAAAGATTAGGTGAGAACAATATTGAAGAGCTTAACTCACGAGCCATAATTATTGACTGTATTGGCAAGCTTTCTCAATTATACTGGCATGGACAGATAGCATATATTGGAGGAGGGTTTACTTCAGGTGTTCACAATGTTATGGAGCCAGCAATAGCTAGGCTGCCAATATTCTTTGGTCCAAAGTACGGTAATTTTCATGAAGCTGAAGAGCTTATTATTAAAGGAGGAGGATTTTCATTGGAAACGGGTGAAGAGCTACATGTTCAAGTTGCTCGCCTCTTAAATAACGAACAAAAGTTTTTAAACTCTAGTTATTCCGCTACAAATGTTGTCCATGATAATTTAGGCTCATCCACTAGAATCGTTAGGAGCTTAATTCATGACTAGCGAATCATCATTCGATATTTTTTTTGAAAAATTTAATGAAAAAAAAAGAATAATGCTTCAGAAAGGATTCAATGTTGTGTACGGAGAAAGCGGTTCTGGTAAAACCGAGCTAGTTAATTCTCTTTTAGAAAATGAAAATTTCCCTTCCAAAAACTTTTTGATTTCTAATCAAAATTTATCACACAGAAAACAATTGGTGTTTCAAAACCCAGAAAACCAAATAGTTTGTCCAAATATACTATCGGAAGTATCATTTGGAATTGAGTCTAATCCTCATTCAAAAAATCTAAAGAAGGAACTACTTGAAATTCAATCTAACTTGCCATTTGTTGATAATTGGTTAAGACATCCAAATACGCTAAGTGGGGGAGAGATGGAAATATTAAATATAGTTACAGCTTTTACTTCACCTTCGGATTTAGTTTTAATTGATGACGGCTTATCTTATTTAAATTTGTCAACGAAGGAGGAATGGATAAAGTGGATAAAAAAAAAGTATGGTCACAAAACGATATTATGGTTCACCTCTGATCACACAGATTTGAAGTATGGAGGTACAAAATGGATATTATCTTTATCAAGTCTACAAAAAATAAATCATTCAGAAATGGTTTCGGCATATAATCATAATCATTCAAAGGGAAG
>CAJWTA010000010.1 GCA_913046805.1 uncultured Fidelibacterota bacterium
ACAAAACTTGTTTATTTACTCGAATCACCCATACCAAGCTACAGCCAGCTGGATGTTTCATTAACAAATATAACTGATTTTGCTGGATTGAAGGGCGATAACGTTACGATAATGTATAACACAGCAGCATTAGCAGATTACAATTATGACAGTTCTATCGATGGAGTTGATCTAGCCAATTTCGTCTCTTCATGGAACAATAATGATCTGTCTTATGAACTTGGCCCCGCAATAGGTATCGTTCCTAATTTAATTGTGACTCCGGATGGCAGGTTTGATTTAGAAGATATCATGGGCTTTACTAGGATGTGGCATTGGTCTCGAAAAAATGCGTCTTTAGGGAAATACTTAGCCTATTATGGGCAAGAATTATCGTTAAAATTTGATGATAATAATCTTAATGTAGATTGGCTAGAGGGTGCTAACGTAGGTCAGTTTGAATTCGAATACGACCCCATAGATATTTCTATTAAACATAGCAATCAGCCACAAAATAATAACTTAGAGCTAAGCTACATTGATACAGTTAAAGGTTTTAATTCTTTTGCATTTGCAACTAGACTAAATAATAAGTACACATCCAGATCGTTCAATATTAAATCATCTGCTAAGATGACAAAGAATATCAAAATGCATTATCAATTCTATGACCAAGAAGGTATCTTGTTATCGAAGGGAACACAATCAATTAAAGTTAAAGCTGTTCCTGAAGAATTTGCTTTACATTACAATTACCCCAATCCTTTTAATCCTATAACCAAAATAAATTACGATATTGCTAAGGAATCATTTGTAAGGTTTACTATTTTTGATATTTTGGGTAGAGAGGTTGTAACCCTTATATATCAATTGCAATCTCCAGGGTATTATAGCATAAATTGGGATGCTAAAGATATGTTTGGAGTAACTGTACCTGCAGGTATTTATTTTTACCAACTTCAAACTAAAGAGTTTTCACAGACTCGCAAGATGATACTTTTGAAATAAAAATTCCATTTTTTGGTTATTTTAAAAAAATGATAAAAGTTCAGGCTAGACAAACAAAGGAATGATCTTCTGGGATTAAGTAGGCTGGAACTAATATTTCTTAATTGTGTAATATTAAAATGATTTGGAAAATAATAATTGCCACAATCCTTGGATTTAGAGCTTTGTACATTTTACTTACATTATACTTTGTTTATTTAAGGAATTAATAATTTGAGTCAAATTAATTTACTTTTCCATGGTATCATTGTTGGTATAATTATATTTCAAACCAGCGTAATTGCTCCCTCCGTTTTTAAGACAGTAAATTCGGAAGAAACTTCAAAGTTTTTGAGAATAATTTTCCCCAAATTCTTTATCTTAATTTTTGCTTTAGGCGCAATGAGCTTAATTGTTGAATTACTGTATGAAAAAAATATTTCAACAATTTCCATCAGCGTTTTGACAGTACTAATGGCATTGTTGTGTTATATAATTATTCCATCAACAAATTCTGCAACGGATGAAGGTGATAAAAAAAAGTTCAAAAAATTACACTCCATAAGCGTTTTCACAACGTTGGGTATTTTGCTGTTAAATATTTTAATTTTTTTTATTGCTTACTAAATTTTTTTTTAAATAATTTAGTTTATGAATTATATATACAAAAATAATTCTTCACTTCGATGGTGGCCTTTGGCCAGCTAATCTCTGTACGCCTTAACGCGTCTATTACATAATCAAAATTAAATAATTAACCTTTGCGCACAATTGCGCAAATCATAACTAATGGAGTTAACAATGCAAATTAAATCGTTGTTATCTGAGGATAACATACCTTCACATTACTATAATATTCTTTCGGATTTGAAAGAACCTTTACCCCCAGTCTTACATCCTGGAACTAAAGAACCGGTTGGACCTGATGATCTGTCACCTCTCTTCCCGATGGAGCTCATCAAACAGGAAGTCTCTACTGATTCCCAAATTATAATTCCCGATCAGGTACGAGATATTTATCGCTTGTACAGGCCTACACCTTTATATCGAGCAAGGTCTTTGGAAAAAGCCTTAAAAACACCAGCAAAGATTTTCTATAAATATGAAGGAGTTAGTCCAACGGGAAGTCACAAGCCAAATACTGCAATTCCCCAAGCATACTACAATAAAATGGAGGGAGTTGACAAGATTACTACAGAAACTGGTGCCGGACAGTGGGGATCTTCGCTTGCATTTGCCTGTTCAAAGTTTGATATAGATCTTGACATCTATATGGTTAAGGTAAGCTATGATCAAAAACCGTATCGTAAAGCAATGATGGAAACATTTGGTGCCAGATGTATTGCTAGCCCTTCCCATGAAACAGAGGTTGGAAGAAAAATTCTCGCTGAAACACCAGATTCAACAGGTAGCCTGGGTATTGCTATATCGGAGGCTGTTGAAATGTGTGTCGGTAGTTCAGGGACAAAATATGCCCTTGGTTCAGTGCTTAATCATGTTTTGACGCATCAAACAATTATCGGTCAAGAAGCGATGCAGCAAATGAGCCAAATTGATGAGAATGTTGATATCGTTGTTGGTTGCACTGGAGGCGGTAGTAATTTCAGTGGTATTGCAATGCCTTTTTTAGGTAAAGCCATACGTAATAATGAAAAACTCGATCTTGTTGCCGTTGAGCCTTCAGCTTGTCCAACACTCACAAAGGGTAAATATGCATATGATTTTGGAGACACTGGGCAAATGACACCTCTTACTAAAATGCATACTCTTGGATCCCAATTTGTTCCATCCGGTTTTCACGCTGGCGGTCTTCGATACCATGGCATGGCTCCAATAATAAGTCATCTGGTTAATTTAGGCTATATAAATCCAGAAGCGTATCGGCAAAATGAAATTTTTAAGGCAGGTGTTCTTTTTGCTAAAACGGAAGGTATCATACCAGCCCCTGAGGCAAATCATGCGGTTAAAGGTGCAATTGAAGCTGCTCTTAGATGCAAAGAAAGCGGAGAATCCAGGACGATTCTTTTTAATCTTTGTGGTCATGGCCATTTTGATATGCAAGCATATCTAGATTTCTTTGATGGGAAATTGTTTGATCAAGATTACTCAGATGAAGAAATTGGAATGGCTTTGTCAGGTCTACCTTCAGTTTAATTACATGCAATCAAAAAGCCCTTCTATATTGAGGGGCTTTTTGTTTTGTGTTAGGTATCGCATCTCATCGCAATATTTCAAAAAAATATAGATTTTATTATTGGCTATAAAATCATGTATTACGATAAATCTTTTATTGAAAGGATAAATTCTTAGTGTTGTCAATCAAAACAAATGAATCACTAATTACGTCAACTCAGCTTGTACGATTTGATGAGCTATATCCGCATGAACATGTTATTGTTGAAAGGCAAAATGCATTATACAAATACTTAGAGTCTTTAAAGCCTTATGCTATTTTACCATCAATAATAATTTGTGATAAAACAAATGTAATTATTGATGGTCATCATAGATACATTTCATTAATTGAGTTAGGGTTTAAAATGATTCCTACTACTAAAGTTAATTATAAAAATAAATCTATTATTACACATATTGATAATAAACTACTTAAAGAAAAAATAATTGACTCTGCCCTTAGCGGTAAACCGCTTAAACCAAAAAGCTCATTTCACCATATTATTGATAACAATAAAAAACCTCACCCGATTATATTGATCTCATCTCTCTTTAAGCTTGACTTTAAATAGCGATAAAAGTCTATTTAAAGAGGGCACGCTTTGCGGGACAGACAGAAAATTCGGTAGTCTTATTAAGTGTAAAAAAAAATGATCCATACTTTGGTAGTAGGGGGCAAGGCTTGGTTTTTTATGGTCCTTTCCAGATAATGGGATAAATAGATTCTCCGTAAATGCCAACGCTTTTAGAATAGAATATTTTTAGATCATTCATTTGAAATGGATTTTTTTCTTTTTTCTCATCCGTTACGTTTCCAAAATAATTATTCCCATACTGTTCAATTGATTCGTTGTGCCTAACGATTCTCACTGGATGGACACTGGCTTTTAAAGCAGCGATCATGTCTGTGTCTGCATCGCCATAAAATAAGTCGAGGTTTAATTTTTTCATTTGATAATGTTTGGTGGTAAACCTTTTACCATTGATCGATTCTTTTGGACAAAAGAACAAATTATCATTTTTTGTGATATCTAGGCCAAGACTATCCGATAAAAATTTTGCTAGGTAGTGCCCGTTCTCACCTGACCTTGCGGTAATAAAAAAAACATTATGTCCGTTTTTTATAAAATATTTTACTAGCTCTACAGTTGGTTCAATGAACAATGATAATTTCTCATCTTGCATGTTTACCCATCCATAATCCGTAGGATTCCTTTTATCATTTGGGATATTCAAAAAAACATCTCTTGAGAATAGTATCGTGTCATCAACATCAAATCCAACATTCAAGATACCAGGGTTTGTTCCTAGTGTTTCGTTTAATTTCCAATTATTGTAAATGGTTGTAACCAGCAGAAATCCAAGCAATACAGCTATAAGCATTTTTTTCGATTTTTTATTCATGATCTAATATTGTATCCTTGTGTTTTTGTTGGGGTAAGAAAACTAAAGTTCTTTTGTAAGTTTTTTCAATTGATCGACATGAGATGAAAATTCCTTGGAGATTTCAACTAGGTCATTTGTGATTGTATATGTTTTTAGGCCTGGCCCTGTCATGAATTCTTTTTTATCTCCTATTTCCATGTTGAACGTATCCATCATAGCCTTTAAGATATCACGTTTTTTTCTCATTTTTTCTAAAATCTCATCAATTTCTTGAAAAGCTGACTCCCTAGATTGATTGGAGTTGGCATTATTTGATTGTTGCATTTCAAGATTTAATTCCAGTTCTCCGATCTCTCTATCAAAATTAGATAAAAATTGGTTGATCTCCATTCGAATCACATTGGCATCAACTTTTCTTAAATATTTCCCAGCGATATCATTAAAGGATTTTGAGGACATAGAATAATCATTCATCATAGATCGCATTCCATTCATTATCTTTTCATATCCATCTTGGACTCTTTTATGTCTAGCCCACTCTGGTTGATCGGATTCAAATCGATTCCTGCCTTCGCTTAACTGATCAAATCTTGCTCGTAAGGATAGCATCCTAGATTGCGATTTTTCAAGATCGATAATAGATTTGCTCATCTTGTCTAGTTCATTATTCAATGTAGGGTACGGCGTTATTTTTTTATTGGGTATTTGAGAAGTAATGGATTGAATCATTTCATTTCGTTGAGCGTAATCGTTTTTGATATCTGCTATCTTTTCAGAGACATCCTTCTGAGCATCATCATACATTCCCCTCACCTTGGCTGTCTCAACATAAAAAGAGCAGCCAATAATTGCGAATGATACAAGCGATGTGAAAATTTTTATTTTATCAAATTGCTTCATATACTAATTAGATCCCCACACCGATACTAATGTTGAATAGATCCGTCTTAGACTTTTCAGGGAAGTAAGAAGTTGTAACTGGACCATTGGCTGGATCGCTAAAAACAATAGAACCTTCTTTCCCTGCATTCAGATATTCTGCTTCACCTCCTGAGGACCATTTGCATTCAATGTTGATGACAGGTTTTTTCCCTTTACCATCAATGAATGGAATTGGGAAACGCATCCCAACGCCGTAACCATAATTGAATGCCCCATCTTTAAATACGTCCGATTTTGCTATGTACGGTTTATCCGTATCGTCTCCTCTATTCGGTTCGATCTGGTCATCGTTTTTTAATGTGGTGCTCGTATTTAAAAATTGATATCCACCAAAAGCTTTTATATATATGTTCACATTAGTTGTTAAACGTAACGAGGTCTTCAGGTAAGGGTTGATCACCATTATTTTCGATTCAGTCGTTTCGGTCAGTTTGACCATATCTGAGAAATAGCTAAATGGTATTTTTCTTTCGAGCTTACCATAAGTTACGAAAGCGAAATTTAATCCAATTGCAAATGGAGATTTGCCGATTCGATAGCCGCCATCTATATCTATACCGTATCCGTTATTTGTGACATGATTCGAGAAATCACCTTGTGGTTTTGCGATCAGTAAGGAAAAAGAGCCGTATAAATTATCATCAAAAGGTCTAATGTTTTGCGAAAATGAAAAACAGGATATATAGCTCAAAATTATAAATTTATGAAAGAATTTTATTATCACTTAATTATCCATTGGTAGTTATTAACCAATACATATTATACGTAGAATTGAAAAATATTTGCTATTATTTTTACTAGATAAAAACATACAAAAACATAAAAAAGAAAAGTATCACGTTATTTACTATAGTTTATCATGTGTTAACATGGATAGATTGGTTTTGGTATACAGAATTTGAAAGGTCTTTCATTAAATAGAACAAAGATGAAAAAAATATTATTAATTGCATTTTTAATTATTGGATGTTCAAACGAAGTTAAAGAAAAAAACTCTACAGCTAGCAATGGATCTGCGCTCAGCATTGACCGCATATTGTCAAAGCCTTCTATTGCAGGTGTATCCCCATCTTCTCCCGCGTGGTCATCCGATAGTAGGCAGCTTGCATTCCTTTGGAGTGAATCTGGATCACCTGGCCGCGAAATTTACGTAGTTAAAAGTGATGGATCTGGAATACGTCAAATCACTTCAAAAGTAGAAGGCAAGGGAGGGGTTCAAATGTTCGTTTGGAGCCCTAACGCTAAAGCAATTGTGTATTTGCGCTCGGGCGACCTTTGGCAGATCTCCTTGGAGGATAGTAAGGGAGAACGCTTCACAAATACCGGGGGAAATAAATCAAACTTAAAAGTATCGCCTAATGGCCGATATGCTTCTTTCTTATTAGATGGCGACCTTTGGTTATTCGATTTGGTAAGCTATGAGTTATCACAGAAAACAAAGGTTGGCGTGCCATCTATTTCCAAGGTACCGCTTGGAAGGTATAATCGTCCCGATGTAGAGATCGGGTCATACGTATGGGGTGGGCCAACATATGCCTGGTCCCCTGATAGCCGCACCATCGCAGTGCATTACGTGGACCGTCGTAACATGCGAAAGGTCCCTTTTCCTCATTATCTCGGAAAAGAAACTATTGCTAATAATGTACGCCGCGGATATCCTGGAGATCCAAATGAATATCGTACGATCGGTTTTTTGAGCGTAGAGAGTGGTGATTTAAATTTGTTGGATCTTCCCAGCCCAACAGCAAATCGTATTGCTGGATTCTCATGGTCCTCCAATGGAAGACTGCTGCTAGATCGCGAATCGGATTCTGCAACGGATCGATGGTTGCATACGGTAAACCCAGTTGATGGTCGCCTAAGCGAGATCTGGCATGACCATCGGGAGACACGCGTTTATACATCTATAGCATCGGCCTGGCATTCGGACGGAGAACGAGTGGTATTTCTTAGCGATCTAAACGATCGTTACGGTCTCTATCTTTTAACTCCTGGAGAAGATCTTCCTTATTTGCTAACCAACAAGTCTTTCGATGTAACCGGTGCACCTTTGATAAATGTATCTGCTAACAGGATTTTTTTTCAATCTAATGAGCCAAGCCCTTATGAGCGTCACGTCTTTTACGTGCCTGATGAAGGCGGTGTTTCAACGCGCGTTACTAGCACCCCAGGTCAGCACAGACCCTACCCATCTCCAGATGGTATGAGGGTCGCCCTTCTTCACAACAGCGATTTGAGACCCACAGAATTATATTTAATGGATACGCGAAGCGAACTTCCCGAAAGCCAAATTACCACTTCACTCAATCCAGAGTTCATGGATATATCCTGGGCAAAGCCTCGATACACAACTTTTAAAAGTCAAATCGATGACCACACATTGCATGCACGCATCCTTGAGCCAGCGAACCTCAAAAGAGGGAAGAAGTATCCTGTTATTTTTGGTCCTGCTTATTCCAATACGGTGCGCAACCGTTGGTCTGGAATCATTGGTCTTTTGCAACAGCTCATGGTTCAACGCGGTTACATAGTGGTTCAGGTTGACGTTAGAGGAAGCACGGGATACGGTCGGGAATTTCGAGAAGAGTTTTTAATGGATTTCGCTGGGAAGGATATTGAAGATCTTGAGAGCGCTGTCAAATATCTGTCAACATTACCATATATAGATTTAGATCGAATCGGTATATGGGGCAGCAGTTACGGAGGGACTCTGACCATTTATTCATTATTCAAAAAGCCAGGATTGTTCAAGGCGGGAGTTGCGGGTGCTGCAGCGGTAGATCCGTACTTCTTTGGAACGGATGACGTTGCCATAGTCCGGCGTCCACAAAGTCATCCCGAAGCATTTAATCGAGGTGCTTTGCAATACGCAGATAATTTAGAGGATCATTTGCTCATTATTCATGGAATGCAGGATCATGTGGTCCCATTTAAGACGACTGTGGTTTTAGCAGAAGAATTGATTCGCCTAGGAAAGGATTTTGATTTTGTATTCGCTCCCGGAGCAACTCATGGATGGACACGCCCCAACCATTATGCTCGCTATCTATTTGGCAAGCTACTAACGCATTTTGATCGCTATCTGCTTCCGGGCTCAAAATAGCTTTTATTACATTAACAAAAGATATCATCCAAATTGATACACGACAATAAATGAACGATCTCATCAACCATTATAATGCTTGGGCTGTTCAGTATGATGACGACATTAACCGTACAAGAGACCTAGATAAAATGGTAACCATAGAATCTTTATCTAGTTTAGATTTTCACGAGGTCTTGGAGCTGGGCTGTGGAACAGGTAAAAATTCTGAATGGTTGATCAATAGAGCGGACCGACTGGTGGGTTTGGATTTTTCAAAAAATATGCTGCAACGAGCTAAAAATAAAATAAAGTCAGATAAAGCAACTTTTATCAGGACCGATCTTAATGAAAATTGGCCTGTTAAGGATAATTCATTCGATCTATCCGTGATCAACCTCACGCTTGAGCACATTGGTGATCTAAATCATATTTTTAATTCATTGTTTGAAAAACTAAAAGAAGGTGGAAAATGTTTTGTGTCTGAACTGCATCCGAAAAGGCAATTAGCTGGCAGTAAAGCTAAGTTTTTTAATATGGGCGAGGAATTGGTTCTCGATGTATACCTACATGTAGAGGAAGATTATGTGCATAGCGCTGAAAGATCTGGCTTAATATTGCGCGCTAAAAAAGATCACTTTGAAGATGAAGAAGATGTGCCCAGGTTGATTACATTTTTGTTTGAAAAGCCAAAAAAACCATAGATGTTTGTATGCATTGGGTTAAAAAAATATTTATTGGGTTTGTTATTGGCTATCTAGCTGGGTATATCATTCTACAGATTTATACGCTGTTAATTTAACAGTAGCATAAGGTAACTGCCTTGTCAGTTCAGCTAAAATCTTATACTTTACGTAGCTTGTTTATGACGTACGCCAATGCGGTAAACGATAAGATACTAAAAAAAATTTCCATGTGCTTTTCCAAAGTTTTGAAAAGCTATAACTGATGAAACTTATAAAAGTTTCAATAAAAAAATTATCCTTTCCACGTGCCTCCATACCTATAATATTTATTGTCCCTTTTATTCTCTTCAGTGCACTCCTTGCAAAGGAAATACCACTCTTTGCTTGAATCAATTTTTACTCTAAACAATAGGCTATACGACAAATTGCATACTTTACAATCTTTGGATTTCATAAATATATACTTACAGAAATGGTTTTATTTTTTAAAAATACCTTTTATCTCAAGTATCAGAAAAAGCGAAAAGCCTGAGCCAGTAATCAAGGCCAGAATATCCCCATTTAGAAAATAGTAATACCATCCAATAGATGCTAAAACAGCATTGGAAAACGCTACAGCAACTTTGCCTGATTTCGTAAATTTCACCATTATATAATGTATATCATTTATAAGTTTATCAAAAAATATTTATTAAAAAACTATGTCACATTATCCTGAAAGAATTGTTTGTTTAACGGAGGAGACCACCGAGTTATTATATCTACTGGGTCAACAAGATCGTATTGTAGGTATTTCAGGCTTTACTAAGAGGCCTATACAAGCACGCAGTGAAAAACCTATCGTATCTTCATTTGTTGATGCCAAGATCGATAAGATAATAGATTTAAAACCTGATCTGGTCATTGGTTTTTCGGACATTCAAGCAGATATAGCGAAACAGTTGATCCAAAAGGGAATTAATGTTTGGATCAACAATCAGCGGACTGTCGCGGAAATCAAATCGTTTATCGTTCAAATGGGAACACTGGTTGGCGCTCGTGAGGAGTCCATGAGTTTAATTGAAAAGTTTGAGCTGAAGGTTTTACATATGCAAAAGATAATTGATCGGTGGCCTGAAAAGCCTCGGGTTTACTTTGAAGAATGGGACGATCCAATCATTTCAGGAATTGCGTGGGTTAGTGAGCTGGTTGAACTCGCTGGTGGGGAAGATATATTTAAAACAATGTCCCAAAATTCATTAGCAAAAGACCGAATAATCTCTGATCCCAAGCTAGTTTGTAAGTTAGACCCAGATATAATAATAGCATCATGGTGCGGCAAAAAATTTGAAAAACAAAAAATGATCGATCGGCAAGGTTGGAAAGATATAAATGCCGTAATACGTGATAAGGTTTTTGAAATTAAATCAGAAATTATTTTGCAACCAGGACCGGCATGTCTTTTTGATGGACTGGAGCTATTGCATGAATTATTTGCTAAGCATAAATAATAAAAAATTTAACATATAATCATTAATGCTCTACTCAAAATTGCTCTAATAAAATTAATTTCTATTTAAGGAGTTAGCTTATTGACTAATATAGTTATAGTTTTTATCGATGATAATTGTTAAAAATTTAATTAAAGATTTCTCGCTTAGTAAAAAGCAGCGCAAAGAAATGGGCGATGATTTTAAGGATACCAAAATTCTTAGAGCCGTTGATAATATTTCATTTAAATGTCAACCTGGTCGAATATTCGGTTTGCTAGGTCCAAATGGGGCAGGTAAGACCACCTCTCTTCGTATGATAGCCACTATGCTAAAACCGACCTCTGGAACTATCAGCGTATCCAGTTACGATACTGTCGATAATGGGCAGAAAGTTCGAAATCAAATTGGATTTATGACAGGACAAACAGCATTGTATGATCGTTTGACACCTCTTGAGATGGTAAAGTATATCGCCGACCTGCATGGAATGAGTAGCGAGAAATTTCAAAAGCGAAAGAATAAAATTTTTAATTTATTGGACATGGAGGAATTTGCCGATCGCCGTATTGCGAGACTGAGTACGGGCATGAAACAAAAAACATCTATTGCCAGAACTATAATCCATGATCCAGATGTTATGGTATTTGATGAGCCAACATCGGGATTGGACGTCATGGCGTCTCGAGCTATAGTAGAGCTGATAAAATCTTGCCGTGAAGATGGGAAGACGGTAATTTTTTCTACGCATCGCATGGGTGAGGTGAATCAATTGTGTGACGATATTGCAATGATTTACAAAGGTCAACTGTGCTACAACAATACACTAGATCAATTCAAATCAGAAATGACCCAGCCAACTTTTGAAGAAGAGTTCATTCACCGAGTAGGTGACATTTAAAATGAAATTTTGGATTATAGCTAAAAAAGAAATTCTCGATATTACTCGAGATAGGCGAACTATGCTTATGATGATAGTATTACCACTCCTGCTCGTTCCGGTGTTATTGGGAACCATTATGAAAATTGATTCCTCGCAAAGAGAAAAAGCCTCAGAGAACCTCATTAAAATACGTTTCGTTGGAAAAGAATACGCACCTGAATTATATCAAGCGTTTGTAGATATGGATAAGGTGATCATGTTGGATCAAGTTCCAATTGATAGTATCGGTATTTATTTAGAAGATAAATTTTTAGATGCAGCAATTTCGGTTCAGGAAAATTATCAACGGAGCATTGACCAAAATAGCCAAGCAAGTGTTCGTATCGAATACAAAGGCACAGATTCTTTTGATTACGTTAAAGAAAAAATTGAGTACCTACTCCAATCTTCACAAGAAAAAATCATTGTAGAAAGAATGAAACGTTTAAATCTCGACCGAGATGTGGTTCAAGCATATAAAATCGAATATATTGATGTGGCAACAAAGCAGGAAACTCTTGGAAAAATTGTTGGCGGATGGTTGCCCTATGTTTTCATTCTGTTTGGTTTTATGGGTGCAATGTATCCAGCATTAGATCTAGGGTCTGGAGAAAAGGAGAGAGGAACTTTAGAAACCATTCTTTCATCTCCAGCTAGTCGGCTCGATATTGTCATAGGTAAGTTTTTAGTTATCATGTTTGCAGCAACCGTAACCGCATTTTTAGCGTTAGCGGGTCTGACTATTGGAATAAGTCAAATTTCAGATATCCCACCTCAAATCATGGAAGTAGTCAATGAAATGTTTAATGTAAAAACACTAGCGTTGATCATGACATTGGTCTTGCCAGTTTCTGCATTTTTTAGCGCTACACTTTTAGGACTATCTATTTATGCTAACTCATTTAAAGAAGCTCAAAGCATTGCAGCTCCATTAAATATTGCCATTGTATTTATAGCTGTAATTGGAACGCTTCCAGGAGTTGAGCTCAATGTATTCACAGCTATGATTCCAATACTGAATGTATCTTTGGCATCAAAGGATATTTTCGCTGGTACTATGAATCCATTGTATATGATAGAAGTATATCTCTCTTTATTTGGCTTTGCTGCCATATCGGTTGTGTTGTGCGCAAGAACCTTTAATAATGAGAAAACTATCTTTAGGAGTTAATCTATTTTCGTGTCCAAATGATTCGTTAGTTCATCCATTAAAATGCAATACCATACCTCACCTTATATTTAAACCATGAATCTCTTTATTAAAATTTGTATCTCGTACATCGCCCTTTACACTTTATTCAAATTGATTCGGTGGTTGATTATTGATATTATCCCAAACATTGAAAGCAGTGAAGGGAAAGATACGGTACGTCTTTTATTATTTGCATTTATTGGCTTCTCAATTATTATGGGGGCGCTCAGATTTTTTTACTAATGAGGTTCTCGAGGCTTGCTTTTCTCTTTTATGATCATATTAAACTGACAAAGTGCATTATATAGGCTAGCAGTGTAATTGTCATGATCACTAGTGCGATGTAGTATAAAATTGACTTCATTTTAAATTAATATTTAAGTGTTAATGTATTATATTGAGACTCATTATCAATAAAGAATAATCTGTATTTGTAGTCACAGTTTTGTAAAGTTAAAAAAAATTACGCAACTAAATTAATTAAAATAATTAACGTAGTTTTGATATAGAATAAGGAGACATTGTTATCAAACATTTACTTTTAAAAACCGCTCTAATAGTTTTATCCATATCGGCTTCAAGCATACTTCAAGCGCAACTAAACATATACTCTCATAGGCATTATGATTCTGATAAAATCTTGTTTAAAAAATTTACCGACCAAACAGGAATTGAAATTAATGTTGTAAAAGGAAGCGCTGATCAATTAATTCAAAGATTAATTAACGAAGGTGAAAATTCACCAGCAGATATCCTTTTAACAGTTGATGCAGGGCGATTGCATCGCGCAAAAGAGGCAGGGTTATTCCAACCCATTCGATCTAGAACGCTCTATAGAAATATTCCAGCTGCTCTAAGAGACCCTGATAATCAATGGTTTGCCTTAACTGTACGAGCGCGCGTGATCGTCTATTCAAAGGATAGAGTGAATCCAAACGATCTTTCAACATATGAAGATCTTGCCGGTTCTCAATGGAAGGGGCGGATAGCTGTTCGATCTTCAAGTAATATTTATAACCAATCATTGATGGCATCTTTGATAGAGGCGAATGGAAAAAGAAAGGCATTGTCTTGGGCAAAGTCAGTTAGAAAAAACATGGCGAGAGCTCCAAGAGGAAGTGACCGTGATCAAGCAAGAGCAGTTGCAGCGGGCATCGCAGATGTAGCCATCATGAACACGTATTATATTGGTAAGCTGGCTACATCAAAAGATCCGAAAGACCACGAGGTTGTAAAGAAAGTAGCGGTTTTCTTTCCCAATCAAAAAGGCAGAGGTACTCACATCAATGTGAGCGGAGCTGGAGTCATAAAAAGTGCGAAGAATAAAGAAAATGCTGTCAAATTCATTGAATATTTATCAAGCGCAGAAGCGCAAGAAGTATTTGGAAGCGTTAATTTTGAATACCCTGTTAAGATTGATAACAATGAATCAGAGCTTTTAAACAGCTGGGGACCATTTAATTTTGACAAAATGAATCTATCTATTCTTGGTAAGCGCAACAGCGAGGCAGTAAAATTATTTGATAAAGCTGGTTGGGAGTAAATAAGCGCTCTTTTGGAATTATTATCGTTTAAGCAAAGATTATTTTCCAATAATTTACGTACTGAGACCTCATTTAATTTAAATCGCTGGACAGTTTTCTCACTGTTCATTGGATTATTGCTGTTCGTTCCAATTGCGATTGTGATCGGAAGTATTACCAGTTTTGCAGCTAATTGGCAGCACATTACTGAAACAGTTCTCGTTACGTATTCGTTTAATTCAATTATTTTGGTTTTAGGTACCGTATTCTTCGCGTGTATTTTTGGTATACCATCTGCATGGATGGTAACTGCTTATAAATTCCCTGGAGATCAAATTTTAAAATGGGCACTAGTTCTACCGTTAGCCATACCAACTTATATAGCAGCATATGCTTACTTTGATATTCTTGATATATTAAATCCTTTTCTAATCTGGGTTCGATCTATCTTTGGTTTCGAAGCGATGCAAATTATTAATAATGTATTGGTGTATTTTTTTACAGCTTTAATACTGGGTTCCGTATTGTATCCTTATGTTTATCTCTTAACACGAGCATCCTTTTCCTTACAAGGTAATCGCTTTATCGATGTTGCACGTTCTTTAGGTCATTCTAGAAATTCAATATTTTGGAAGATTATTTTGCCTCTATCAAGACCAGCTATTGTAGCAGGAATAAGTTTAGTGATCATGGAAACATTGAGCGATTATGGTGCGGTTAAACATTTTGGAGTGCAAACATTTACTTACGGAATCTTTAGAACCTGGTTGGGTATGGGGGATTTAGCTAGCGCATTACGATTAGCGGTCATCTTACTGGCATTTACTTTGACCGTTTTATATTTTGAAAAAAAAATAAGAAAGCAAGCAAGATATGGAGATGTTTTAGCTTCTCCATCTGCTGAAAAGATTTACCTAAGAGGTAAAAAATCTGTACTTGTTATGTTGATGTGTGTATTACCCGTTATGTTTGGTTTTATTGTACCTTTCATGAGAATGGTCTCATGGTCGTGGATTAGCAGGGATTATTTTTTTGAAATCAATATGTTTGAATTGACTCTCAATACATTAATGGTAGCAGTTGTCGCTAGCGTCACAACAGTGATTCTTTCGATCATACTTGGATTTTCATCAAAGTACTTCAAAAGCCGCAGCCTGCACTTTTCAAATCGATTGGCCTCTACAGGATATTCAACTCCTGGCGCAGTTATTGCTATGGGAGTATTGATCCTTGTTGGGTTTATTTCTAAAAAGTTCGGTATTTTATTGAGCGGAACCATGTCCTTATTATTTTTTGCTTACATTGTCCGATTCTTTGCTGTTGCTTATCAGCCGATTGAGTCAGGATTTGAAAAAAACTGTGAAGAGTTAAATGATGCTTCAAAGACTTTAGGCGCTTCACCCTTGCGCTCGCTTTTCAACGTCAACTTGCCCCTCACTAAAAATATTATTGTGGCAGCAGGGCTACTTGTATTCATAGACGCGGCGAAGGAATTACCTTTAACGCTTATCCTGAGACCCTTTAACTTTGAAACATTGGCTACGGCAACTTTTGACCTATCAAATCAAGCGCAAATTATTGAATCTTCAATACCATCATTATTTATTATCTTCCTTACTGTGATACCTATTGTTTACCTTAATCGTCGCATTGGAGAGAAAAGATGAGTTCTATACTTTCTGTTTCAAACATTTCAAAAGAATACGATAGACAAAGTGTAAAGGCTTTGAATGATGTAAGCTTTGAATGCAATAAAGGTGAAATAGTATCGGTTGTCGGTAGCAGCGGAAGTGGCAAATCTACTTTATTGAAATTAATATCAGGTCTTGAAATACCGGATAATGGAAAAATCATTTTAAAGGATACCATTGTGAACGATCGATCAGTTTTTGTTCGACCGGAAAAACGTGACTGTGATATTGTGTTTCAGGATTTTTCTTTATTTCCAAATATGACAATCAGCGAAAATATATATTTCGGTATAAATGCCCAAAACAATAAATCAATGATCAATGAATTGATCGCTTTAACGGATATATTTGATATATTATCTCGCTATCCTCACCAGGTATCAGGAGGGCAGCAGCAACGAACTGCGCTTGTGAGGGCTCTAGCAAATAATCCAGCACTATTATTGATGGACGAACCCCTTAGTCATTTAGATAGCGCCCTAAAAGAGAGCGTTAGAAATGAGCTTATCACAATATTAAAAAAATTAGAGATGACCGTTTTGATTGTTACACATGATTCAGAAGATGCGCTGACTATTTCTGATAAAACTATAGTTCTTAATGAAGGCAGATTGGAACAGCTAGATACGCCTAAAGATATATATCGGTATCCAAAGAGTGAATATGCAGCACGTTTATTTGGCAAAACGAACATAGTACCATTGGATTTGATTCCAGAAGCAAAATATTCTTTTACGCATTCATCGACAGGTAAAGATGTTGTGTCTGTTCGACCTCATCAATTCATTTTACAAGATGAAGGAAATTCAGAAACCTTTCCCGCAATTGAAGGAACAGTGCGAAAAATCTTTGATAATGGACATATATCCAGAATAGACTTCGAATGTAAAGGTCTGAACTTTTTTGCCGAAATTAAAAATACAGACTCAATTAATCTTGGCGATAATAAGACTTTTCATATCAAGCTAGATTAGCTGAGTAATTACCCAGAGAATTTTATCCTAACACAACAAGGTTGTGTTTGCGTGATTTCATTATTACCTGTTATTAAATTTGTTAATTCCAAAAAATAGTTTAATATAATCAACGTAAAAACGTTCAAATCGCTCTTTTTATTATGAAATTTTATCAAATATTCATGTGTGCACTGCTTTTTACTGGGTGTTCAAGCAATTTATCTCCCAATTTAAAGTTTACCGATCAGTTGCCTGAAACGTGGAATGCACCTCTTCCAAAGGAGGAGTCTTTCGCCGGAAAATGGTGGGAAGTATTTAACGATACTTTATTTAATCAATTCTTCAATGAGTTTAGAGATAAGAACCCTGACCTTCTTTCAATTTCGCAGCAAATAGAATCATCCAACCTGTTAGCAAAGATAAATGGGGCGACGCTCAGCCCAAATATATCAGCCTCTACTGGAGGTGGTAGGCGATTGCAAAATCTATCAGCATTCGGCTTTTCGTTGAGTTCTCTTGGCTTGGGAGGCGGAAGTAGTGACAGCACTGAAAGCGATCAGGTAGTTAGTTTTACTTCTGATAATTATAGCGCTACATTGGCAATGCAATGGGAGATAGACATATGGGGTAAATTAAGGAATCAGCGCAAAGCTGCTTATAAAACTTTTGAGGCCTCGAAAAAAGAATTAGCCTATTTAAGATTTTCGCTCAGTACGCAATTTGCTTCCTCATATTATTCAGCTGTAGAAGCTGAGATGCAATATCGGCTTGCAGAAGAAATCACATCGTCACTCAAGGGTGTACGCGATGTCGTATCCGAACGCTATGGACGTGGACTTACATCAAGTCTAGATCTCAGGCTAGCAGAAGCATCTCTCGCAAATAGCAAACTTCAGCTTGTAGATCGATCCATTCAAAAAAATAGAGTTCTACGCTCTTTGGAATCAATATTGGGGATGTATCCTTCAGCAACGATTCAAGTTAGTACAGAACTTCCATCATCTATTCCTCCTATTGCTGCTGGCATTCCATCTGATTTGATAAATAGAAGACCTGATGTTATTGCCGCTGTAAACAAGATTGAAGCAGCTAGCTATGATCATGCACAGTCCAAACGCAATCTTTTTCCATCATTCTCTCTGACTGCGTCTGGCGGAACATCTGCTTCGGAATTAAAGGATGTTTTGAATGGCGATTATTCGGTTTGGAATTTAGGAGCAAATATTTCTGCTCCAATTTTTCAAGGAAAACGGTTGAGAAATAACGTTCAACTTAAAGAGGTACAATTTAATTTAGCTGAGCTCGAGGCTTTAAAAATCATGATACGTGCATTTTCCGAGGTCGAGCAAGCGCTCTACGTTCAACATCAAATCATTTTACAATTGGATGCGGTCAGAACCGCAGAAGAGCAAGCGAGAGCAGCCTATGATCTAGCCTTTGATCGCTATCAGAAAGGCTTGGTTGATCTGGTAACCGTTTTAAATAGTCAAAATCAATGGCGCACTTCCCAATCAATTAAAATATCCATTCAAAATTTACACGTTAACTCCTATACCGCACTTCAACTTGCGCTGGGAGGAACATTTTAACACTTGAGAGCATTATGAAAAAATTAGTAAGAAAATATACCGCTTCATCGATTATAGTGATCAGTTTTGCGATTACCGTGATAATGATTTTTGCAAAACCTGCGCCGAAGCCAGTCCAAAACAAATTTGTTCCGCCTGTTGTTGAAACTATGAACGCGATACCCCAATCATATAAAGTTCAAATAAATTCTCAGGGAACCGTAGTACCCCGTACGGAGATAACGCTTACATCAGAGATACCAGGAAAGATTGATTTTGTATCTCGTAAGATTCAAAGCGGGTCAAGTTTTGATAAAGGTGATACGCTTTTAGTCCTCGATCAGAGAGATTTTGAATTAGCTCTAATAGCAGCACAATCTTCGATGTATCAGGCGCAGGTTGTCTATGAGCGCGAACTTGCAGAATCTGAGGTTGCCAAAAAAGAGTGGAGCAATATAAATGGAGGTAAAGCCTCTAATCTAGCTTTAAGGAAGCCGCAACTCGATCAGGCGAAAGCAGCTCTTGCCGCTGCTGAAGCAAATTACCAAAGAGCACTTTTAAATGTCGAACGTACTTATATCCTTGCTCCTTTCAAAGGTAGAGTTCGAAATGAATATGTAGATATAGGGATGGTTGTTTCACCGGGAATACCATTAGCACAAATTTATGCGGTCGACATGGTAGAAGTAACTCTTCCGATCGCAGAAAACGATATTAAATTTTTATCTATACCGCTCGATGGAAGAATGGTCCCATTTTCAAAGCAGCCAGGAATGACGTTAACCTCTAGTTTTGCCGGTTTTACCCAAACGTGGAATGGGAAGATTTTAAGATCTGCTGCAGAAATTGATTCCAGAACAAGAATGCTATCAGTTATTGGCCAGGTACCAGCGAAGCCTTCAAAACAATCAACCCTACCTATAAAAGTTGGTATGTTCGTTAACGCAAGCATTGAAGGAAGATCATTCAATGATATCTTTGTAATTCCTAGAGAGAAGGTACGGGATGGAGAGGTATGGGTTTTAAACAACGAAGGTATTTTAAACAAAAGAGAGGTCAGTGTTTTACGTTACGAAAAAGATAAGGCATTGATATCTAATGGATTTGAGACTGGGGATAAGGTACTGCTTACTCGCTTAGATGTTCTCGTTGAGGGTATGAAGCTTGAAAAGAAAGATAAGTCAAAATAATGGAACGTATCATTAGATGGTTTATCTCAAACACCGTAGCAGCAAATATGCTTATGTTTATAATATTGGTTGCTGGTACCCTAACCCTTCCACGTTTAAAAATGGAAGTCTTTCCAGACATCAATATCGATGCCGTTACCATAACGGTGCCATATCCTGGTTCTTCTCCTAGCGATGTGGAGGAAGGTATTTGCTTTCTAATAGAAGAGAATCTGCAAGGCTTAAAAGGAGTGAAAAGGATTACGTCTCTAGCTTCAGAGAACTTAGGAATAACCACTGTTGAATTCTTACCTGGGGAGGATGTTAATCAAATCCAGGATAAGATCAAATCTCGGGTCGATGCAATTGACAATTTCCCCGATGATGCTGAAAAACCAATTATACAAAACATAAGTCAAACCTCTGACGTTATTACTGTGGCAATCTCTGGTGATATCCCTGAAGAAAGCCTCGTTTCTGTTGCCGATCGAATCAAAGACGAAATTGATGCATTGCCACAAATATCTCTTACTCAGCTTATTGGAAAAAAACCTAGAGAGATTTCAATCGAGATATCAGAAGAGTCTCTAAAAAAACACAGTATTACATTCCAGCAGATTGCACAATCTATAAACCAAAACTCAATGGATATACCTGGCGGCGCAATTGAAACTGGATATGGAGAAATTTTGATTCGATCTAAAGGGCAAGAATACGATGTCAATGGATTTGCATCTATTCCGATCGTTTCTCGCTCAGATGGATCAAAATTACTTTTGGGTGATATTTCTAAAATTTCCGATGGCTTTGCCGATGTAGATCTTTTCCAGAGATTTAATGGAAAGCCAGCTATTTTAGTTAGAATATTTAGAGTGGGTGATCAAAATGCGCTTGATGTTGCAAGCGCCGTTAAAGACTATGTGAATAAAACTGCAACAACACTTCCAAGCGGAGTAGAGATTGGTACGTTTAGCGATGAATCTGTTCTCTTGAAGGGTAGAATTGACTTATTAACAAAAAACGCATATTTGGGCTTAGTCTTAGTAGTATTGGTCTTAGCAATATTTCTTAAGCCAAAGCTAGCGTTTTGGGTCTCGCTTGGTATACCTATATCGTTCATGGGTGGCTTCCTTCTTATGCCAGCAGTAGATGTATCAATTAATATGCTATCCCTTTTTACCTTTATCCTAGTGTTAGGTATTGTTGTAGATGATGCAATTATTGTCGGAGAAAATATTTTTTTATGGAGAGAAAGAGGTCTTCCTGCTCAAGAAGCTGCGATAAAGGGTGCGAGTCAAGTAGCAATTCCCGTAACATTTGCGGTACTTACAACGATGGCAACTTTTTCACCCATGTTATCTGTTAGTGGTAATCTTGCGCAACTTTGGAAGATCATTCCTCTCGTTACGATTATTGTTCTAATCTTCTCGCTTATAGAGTCACTAACTATTTTACCAGCTCATTTAGGGCACATTTCATTAGATAAGAAAAGTAAGTTTTCATGGATTGATAGGTTCGGTAAGCGTTGGGAGCTTTTTCAAGACAAAGTAAAAAAGGGTCTTAATTCCTTTGTGCAAAATCGGTACAAGCCATTTTTAATGCAGAGTATAAAACATTATAAGGTCACACTTGCTTCTTCAGTAGGTTTATTTGTGCTGACAATTGGGCTTTTAGCGGGAGGTTGGATGAAATTTGTTTTTTTTCCAGCATTAGAAGCCGATTTAGTGAACGCTACAGTTGTTTTTCCGGAAGGGTCACCAATATCGCAATCCCAAGAAGCGGTGAATATTTTGCATAAGTCTGCGGAAAAATTACGTGCTGAGCTTACTCAGGAGTTTCCCAATGACAAAATTTTTGCAAATGTCATTGCGACTGCTGGAGATCAGCCTATTAAAAAAGAAGCTGCACAAGACTCCGGTCCAGGTTCAGGCTCGTCTTCAAGCGGATCGCATTTGGCCGAGTATGCGATAGAACTATCTCCTGGAGAAGTACGACCAATAAGCGCTGTTGAAATTGCTCAACGTTGGCGGAAATTGACGGAACCAATATTTGGAGCAAAAGAATTGGTTTTCACAACTGATCTTTTTTCTGCAGGGGACGCAATAAATCTTCAACTGACCAGCAGAAGTTTAGACGACTTAAATACTGTTAGTTCTCTAATAAAAGAAAGATTATCTATGTACCCAGGCGTTATTGATATTAAAGATTCTTTTGCGGTTGGCAAGGAAGAGATATCAATTCGCACATTACCAAGTTCTGCTAATTATGGTATTACTATGGCAGATATTGCCTCTCAGGTACGTCAGGCTTTTTATGGGCTTGAGGTGCAAAATTTTCAACGAGGTAGAGATGAAGTAAAGGTATTCATTCGTTATCCTGCTAACGAAAGAAAAACGATTGAAAATTTAGAGTCAATGTATATACGCACTCAAAACGGATCTGAGATTCCATTGAGGCAGCTTGCATCTTTGGAGTTTTCAAAAGGATTTTCTAGTATTAGAAGGGTCGATAGAAACAGAGCAATAAACGTTACTGCTAATGTCGACATTTCAAAGATTACCTCAAATGAAGTTTTAAGTTCAATGCAGCAAAAAGACATTCCTCAGATTTTACAAGAGTATCCAAGCGTAAAGTATACTCTTGAAGGTGAACAAAAAGAGCAAAACGAAAGTCTTGGATCAATTTTTAAGAATTTCTTTTTGGCTATGATTGTTGTCTATACCCTGCTTGCAATTCCATTTAGATCGTATTTACAGCCATTAATAGTTATGGGAGCTATACCTTTTGGCTTAACAGGAGCTGTTATCGGTCACATAATTATGGGTCAAAACCTGACAATTTTATCCCTCATTGGCATTGTTGCCTTGGCAGGTGTTGTTGTTAATGATGCGCTAGTACTTGTTGACTTCATTAATCGATATAGATTAGATGGTCATACAATAAAAGAAGCTATTTCAGAGGCTGGCCCTAGAAGATTTAGACCTATACTTTTAACGTCACTCACAACTTTTTTTGGACTGTTGCCACTATTAGTCGAAAAAAGCGTTCAGGCCAAATTTCTTATTCCAATGGCCATATCCTTGGCTTTCGGTGTTCTATTTGCAACCCTGATCACATTAGTATTTATCCCATCTGCATACTTAGCTGTTGAAAAACTAAAAGATAGATTTGTGAAGAAAGAAAATATTATAGCTGCTGAGATAAATTAATCATTGCAGCTGATTTAGAGAAATCCATTTGGTAGTAACGGAAGTTTTTTCATTGATTTCTGTCCAAGCAAAAAGCGCTTTATTATCAACAACTTCCATCTGAGGATATCCCGAAATTCTACCCTGAGGAATTGATTCAACAAAAAACTCTTTCCCCTCTCCATTAATTATATTTATTACTTTTACAATGATATCTGACGTTTTTTCGCTGGCTCTAATCCAACTGACTATGATATTCTCGTTATCGATCCAATCAATATCAACCCTACCTATTGGCATTGTATTATCAACCATTATCGGATTCGAAAATGTCTCTCCAACATCTCTAGAAAAAGCAACTTTTATTTGAGCGGATTCATTTGCAGCAGTGTACCATGCAATGACCACATTTGATTTATTAATAGCTAGCATTGGTCCATTCACCGGACAGCCTGCAATTTGCCAATTATCTTTATGTACGGAATACGGCTCTTCCCATTCATCTTTAACTTTTCTTGCAATGAAAATATCTCTTATTTCGTTATCATCCCTATTCCTGTATGCAACTACTAAAGTATCTTTATACCGCACCGCAGATGTTGGACAGCATTCACAAACTTTTTCATCAATGAGATATTCTTTGCCAATAACACCATCCGATGAAAAAGTCGTATGATAAAGATTCATTTGACCATAACTCCCTTTGTTATGATCCATTATCATTTGCCTTCCATCCAACCACAACAGATCGTGAATATTTCTTCCCAGGCCAAATGATGAAAAACCATGCTCTCCTTTTATTTTAGTAGAGTGAGGAATTTGTGAAGATTTCCATGATTTCCCTTTATCAAAAGAAAACGATAGATGTACATCATAATCGTAGGTTCCAGACCCAGACTTTTCTAGCCAATGCGATACGAGAGTATCCTTGTTGATATAGTTTAAGGAAGGAAAGTCTGCCCAATTGATAAAATACGAACTACTATTCGAAACTACTGTTGGTTCTGACCATTTTGCCCGAGAATAAATTGATGATCGAATGGACCAGTTGATACTATCAACTTGTTCAAACCAGCTCATAAAAATTTCTCCATTAGCGTTTGAGGATAATCGAGGGAATCTACTCTGATTAATTATTTTAAGATTACTAGGAATTTCACCTGAGCAACCAATTAGACAAAAAATATAGAGATAGATTTTTTTCATTATTTGTCTTTTAGTTCATACTAAAATTAGGGAATTAGATATACAAAATAAGTAAGTAAGAGTGAAATAGAAGTTCCGCTTATAACTATTTTGATAGACTGTATTCTTTGCTGTTTTAAAAATTTAGCATCTCTTTCTCTCTCGTATTTTTGCCCCATATGTTTTATTCCGATGGAAGAATAAACGATGCAAGTCTTATTAGATGCCTCTAAAAGTGAAATTGACATTACAATTGCTGGAAAGAACACTAGTATTTTCCAAATACCTAGATCAAAAATAAAAACACTTCCAATGAAAATAATAACTATAGCTAGGCTTACGTAACCTGATATTTTTCTATAGCTTATTTGATTCCCATCAATATTTGGACAGTTTGACATTACCTTAAAACACCTTTTTTAGAAAAATTTCAAAAA
>CAJWTA010000011.1 GCA_913046805.1 uncultured Fidelibacterota bacterium
CCAACTCCAAGTGCAATAACGGTTCGCCTTCATCATTCGTTCGTTGAATTGCCTGACAATAATTATTCCCCAAGAAAACACGACCCACGAGCAGGTTTTTACCCATTGAGCTTTCAAGACTATTCTGTAGGTTTAGATGAGTCAATTAATATTAGGTATATCCAACGCCACCGTCTTGAAAAAGTAAATCCAACTGCTGCTATAAGTAGAGCAAAGAAGCCTATAGTATATTATATCGATCCGGGAGTGCCAGAACCCATAAAAAGCGCAATGATTGAAAGTGGTAAATGGTGGAATCAGGCTTTTGAGGCGGCGGGATATAAGGATGCGTTTCAGGTAAAAATTTTACCAGATGGTGCTCATCCAATGGACGTTAGGTACAACATGATTCATTGGGTTCATAGAGCAACAAGAGGTTGGTCATATGGCGGTTGGATTTCAGACCCAAGAACAGGAGAGATTATTAAGGGTAATGTTTCATTGGGATCATTAAGACTGCGACAAGACTACCTCATCGCAACGGGACTGCTTGCGCCTTATTCGAATAAAAATTCTTTACCTTCGTCAATGCGTGAATTAGCTCTTGCGAGAATAAGACAGCTTGTAGCGCACGAAATCGGACACACAATAGGGATTCAGCACAACTTCCTTGCAAGCTCTTTTGACCGGGCGTCTGTCATGGATTATCCTCACCCTACCCTTTCTTTGGATGACTCAAATCAAATACAATGGGAAAATGCCTACGATGTTGGAATAGGAGAATGGGACAAGATTTCCGTTGCATACGGATATCAAGATTTTGCTAAGAATCTAGATGAAAATGCAGAGTTGGAAAAAATTATTCAAGATGGAATTCAGCGAGGTATTACATTTATAACGGATCAAGATTCTAGGCCTATTGGATCTGCTCATCCTGGAAGCCACCTATGGGATAATGGTAATGATCCTAGTGAAGAGCTTCAAAATCTGATAAGAATACGAGAAATCGCTCTTAAAAATTTTGGCGAGAACAACATTCGATTTGGTGAGCCATACAGCGATCTAGGGGATGTTCTCGTACCTATATATTTGCTTCATCGCTATCAGATTGAAGCTGCTGCTAAAGTAATTGGAGGGTTGAATTACAACTATGCCTTACGAGGGGATGGCCAACTCATCACTCAAATGATTGATTCAGATATCCAACTTCAATCACTGAATATCCTTATGCAAACACTGCAACCCGATTTTCTTACACTCAGCGATGATATATTAAAATTAATACCACCAAGGGCTTCTGGTAGAGAAAAAACACGCGAATCTTTTAAATCAAGAACGGGAGTTACATTTGATGGTATAAGTATGGCAGAGACAGCTGCAGAGATGACTGCAAAAATGTTATTCAACACAGAAAGAGCAGCTAGATTGGTAGAATATGGAGCCAGAAATAAAAACCAACCGGGACTCAAAAGGGTTATTGATTCTGTAATTGATCAAAGCATTTTAAAAAACGCTCCTAAGGATCTCGCGGGCGAAGTAAAACGTAGCGTTGATTTTGTTATTCTTGAGCATTTAATGGACTTAGCGGTAAATGACAAAAGCGCTTCTTCTGTCAAATCAATAACTATGCTCAGCATTGAAGAGCTTTCCAATAAACTAATGCGTAAGAATGATAAAAATTTTAGAACAAGAGCGCATCTAAACGCACTTCGTACCAGACTGGACAATTTTTTTTCGAACCCTCAAGATTTTAAGATGATTAAAGCTCCAATTGCGCCACCTGGATCTCCGATTGGCGTATCTTTTCAATGCTCTCAAGACCATTGATCTATCGTTTAATCAGTGGAACTTGTAACCACCCAATTTACAATACCTGAGAAATTATTAAGATACACTAGAGCATTTTTTAGAGAAGTGTGATCTTTAGAACTGGTCAGTGTTTTGTTTGACTGAATCAAATGATCAAATACAATAGCATCGTTCTCGCCTAAAACATGAAAGGTAGACGAATCGTTGCTGCTGAAATCAGTGATTATCAGTGTTGATAGTATCTTCTTATTTGAGGGAATGGAAAGAGATAATGGAAACGTTTCGTTGTAATTGAAATTTTCTGCTCTGAGTGAAAAAGAAAAAACATCACTCTTATTAATAATTGCGGGTAAATTTTCAACAAAGCCGTGATCTGGCTCTGCTGGTCCAACACAAGAAAATAAGGTGCACAAGGCAATAGACAGGATAGGTTTTTTCATTCTTTAAATGACTTTCCTTTAGAATCTTGACCTAATTGCAATTCATTTATTTTTTCCATTGGTTTTTCGAGCGCTCTAAATCTTGGACCTTTTAAATCATCATAATGATTGCTTAGCGCTGATATAGATTTACCCATTGCTTGGACTTTTTCACTGAACTGTTCCCACTGTTTTCTAAAAATTACTACAAGATCTTGCATTTCACCTGCTTTCTGCTCCATCGCAAAATTGGATACTGCTTGTCGAATTAGTGACAACACAGCATAAAGAGTTATGGGTGAACACAAAAGCACCTTCTTCGATAAAGAAAAATCAATTAAATCTTTATCTTCTTGGTTCAAAAAAGCATATACACTTTCATTCGGAATAAACATTAAGACATAATCAACTGTTCCTTCAGCAGGATTGATATATGAGCGTTTTTCAATTGCCTTTACGTGGTTTCTTACGTCTTTAAGAAATGCATTTTTCTCTTCTAATTTCTCGTTTTCGTTATCAGAGCCTAGATAACCCTCATAATGAGCTAGTGGAAATTTTACATCCATATTGATGGTTTTATCATTTGGCAATTTAAATGTGAAATCCGGCCTACCGTCGCCTGCTTGCAATTGTTTCTCAAAATTTATCCCTTCCACTAAACCCATGAAACCAAGAATATCTTCAACCATTCGTTCGCCCCATTGTCCTCGTTCTTGCGAGCTTGATAGTATTCTTGAGAGTTTATTTGTTGTTTCAGCAAGACTTCCTATTCCTTCTTGTGAATTTTTAACATGCCCCTTTAACTCGTTAGTCGATTTATCCAAACCCTCAAGCTTTGACTTCATTTCAATAATTGATTGATCTATCAATTCTTTTTTTTGTGTTAATTGCGAATCTGAAGATTTAAGTAATTCTGAAAATTTGTTTTCAGCTAACTTTAAAAAGCTATCCAAATTCTGATCCAAAGCCTGTTTAGACAAATCTCCAAACTCTGCCTTGAGTGCAGATCTATTTTCGTGGTTATAGCTCTTTTGCGATTTTTTAAAAAACCAAAATATGCCAGCGCCAAAAACACTCCCGAGGGCAAAAAATAGAAACGGAATTAAACTCGTCATACTTTCAAAAGGTCTAAAACCAGGCGAATGATTTCACCGGTTGCTGATCCAGGATTTTGATAAGCTAATTTCTTATCACCCCATGCTGAACCAGCTATATCAAAATGACACCAAGGTATCTCCTCATCAACAAATTCTTTTAGAAATGCAGCGCCGGCGATTGTTCCAGCTTGACCAGGTGAACCCAAGTTTTTTACATCGGCAATTTTTGATTTAACCTGCTCCAAGTACTCGTCCCAAAGTGGAAATTCCCAAACCTTTTCACCGGTCATACATGAAGATGTTTTTATACTAGAAATCAAGTTTGGATCTGTTCCCATTATACCAGATGCTATATGACCCAATGCCACCACAACAGCGCCTGTAAGAGTAGCAAAGTCTAGTATATATTCAGGTTTATAATGCTTACTAGCATAGGCAAGGGCATCTGCTAATATCAATCTTCCCTCAGCATCAGTGTTTAAAACCTCTATTGTCTTTCCATTGTAAGCAGTTAAAATGTCTCCGGGCCTGTAAGCCTTATCACCGCTCATATTTTCTGTTGATGGAATTATTCCAACAACATTTATTTTGGGTTTTAATTTCGATATTGCATTCATAGCACCCAAAACAACGCCTGAACCACACATATCGTACTTCATTTCGTCCATTCTAGCAGCAGGCTTAATGGATATTCCTCCGCTATCAAAGGTTAGGCCTTTACCTACCAATATTTTTGGTTTTTCATTTTTTGGACCATTAAAATATTCCATAATTATAAACTTTGGAGGCTCATCCGTACCAGAAGCGACCCCAGCAAGCGCGCCCATTCCCATCTTGGTAAATTTTTCTCTATCGAAGACCGTCACTTTTAAAGATGACGATTTACCCAGCTTATTTGCTTGATCGGCTAAATGAGAAGGAGTTGCAATATTTCCAGGCCTATTTTCAAGGTCTCTGGCAAAACACACTGAATTCGCTATCACATCACCTTTTTCTATCGATTTCTTATCTCCTCCGACTATGCATGCTGATTCAAGCAATGAAATATCATCTCGCTTTGTTTTAAATTCATTGAATTGATAGCTACCTAGAACCAGGCCTTCAGCTGCGGCTTGCGACAACGCACGATCTTTATCACTAGAAGGCATTAGAAATGCTACAGATTTTATTTTATCTCCAATACATGCTTTGGCAACACTAGCTGCTGATAAGCGTAGTGATTCAGGGTTCAATTTTCCTTTTTGGCCCATTCCGTAAACATAAGCAACTAACCCTTTTTTGCCAACAACACGTGTAACCTCACCAACTTTCCCTTTTATAATTTCAGTCGATAATACGTGCGATATTGATCTTCCAAGCTTTCTATTGACACCTTGCAATTGACGATTTAGCTGCAAGTTATCATAAATTCCGACTGAAACAGCTTGATAAGATGTGCTCTGCCAGTCGCGTTCAATAAATTTTATTTTTGAAAGATTTGCCATTTTTACCCCTATTTAATAAATAATTTAATAGATTAGTTAACATTAAATTATCATCTTAATCAATAGAAACAAATAATGATATAGATAAATCACTTTTATGGAGAAAATTGTGAAAATTAATAAAGTAAATCTAAGTCAAAAATTGAAAAAGGTTAGCGACTACTGGTCGCCAAAAGTAATAGCTCAAATGAATAACTACCACTTCAAACTAGCTAAGGTTAAAGATGAGTTCATTTGGCATAAACATGAAGAAACCGATGAAACTTTTTTTGTTATCAAAGGTCAACTAACCATTCAACTTAGAGATGGCGAGATAATAATCAATGAAGGTGAAATGGTAGTTATACCGAAAAATGTTGAACATAAACCTTTAGCAGCCAAAGAATGTCATATTATGCTAATAGAACCTAGAGAAACGATTAATACTGGAAATGTAGAAGATGAAATGACCGTGAAAAAAAATCAATGGATTTAATTATCAAATTCTTTCAGCTATCAATTTTTTTACGACCGTCGGATCAGCTAAAGTTGAAATATCACCCATCTCATCAATTTTATTTTCTGCGATATTCCTTAATATTCGCCGCATAATCTTTCCAGAGCGTGTTTTTGGCAATCCGGATGAAAATTGAATTTTTTCTGGTTTTGCGTGCGGTCCAATTTCTTTAGTTACTGTAGCTAAAATTGAGTTTTCTATTGCGGGGCTTCCTTCAACTCCTGTCATTAGAGTAACAAATGCATATATCCCCTGCCCTTTGATTTCATGGTTATAGCCAACTACTGCTGCTTCAGCTACTCCTTTAGCTTTTCCAATTGCCCCCTCAACTTCTGCTGTACCGATTCTATGGCCTGATACATTCAATACGTCATCTACGCGACCAGTAATATAATAGTACCCATCCTCATCTCTTTTTGCTCCATCGCCAGTAAAATAGTAGCCTTTAAATTGCGAAAAATATGTTTCTTTAAACCGATTGTGGTCTCCAAATACCGTTCGCATTTGACCTGGCCATGATGATTTGATTGCAAGCAAACCATTTTTATTATTACCCATAATCTCATTACCTTCATCATCAAGCAACACAGGGTCAACTCCAAAGAATGGTAACGTAGCAGATCCAGGTTTTAATTCTGTAACCCCAGGTAAGGGTGAAATCATAATTCCACCAGTTTCTGTTTGCCACCAAGTATCAATAATTGGACATTTTTGGTTTCCAATCAAATTATAATACCACTCCCACTCTGGTTCTTTTATTGGCTCACCAACAGTTCCTAGCAACCTTAGACTGTTTAGATTGTATGATTTGATCCAATCATTACCCTCTTTCATTAGTGCGCGCAATGCAGTTGGTGCGGTATAAAATAGAGAAACTTTATATTTTTCAATAATGCTCCAGAACCTGCCAAAATCGGGATAATTTGGAACACCTTCGAATATTACAGAGGTAGCACAATTGGAAAGCGGGCCATAGGTTATATAAGAATGCCCTGTTATCCATCCTATATCAGCTGTACACCAGTAAATATCACTATTTTTATGGTCGAATACTGATGCAAATGTAAAATTGGCATATAAAAGATAACCACCAGTTGTATGCATTACGCCTTTTGGCTTACCTGTTGAACCAGACGTATAAAGTATGAATAAAGGGTCTTCTGCATCCATTTGCTCAGGATCACAAACTGCATCAACGCTATCAATTTGATCGTGCCACCAATGATCTCTTTTATTTACCATATTGACGTTCTCACCAGTTCTCTTAACAACGATAATATGTTCAATAGATGGCGCTTGTTCAATTGCTGTATCAGCATTTGACTTCATAGGTATATTTTTTTTATCACCACGAACACCTGTATCTTGCGTTATAAGCAATTTGCATTCTGAATCATTGATTCTATCTCTCAAAGAATCAGGACTAAAAGCCCCAAATACAACTGAATGAATAGCCCCAATACGTGCGCATGCCAGCATGGCTATTGGTAATTCAGGAATCATCTGCATATACAAACATACTCGATCACCTTTTGAAATATTAAATCCTTTTAACACATTAGAAAATCTGCATACTTCTTTATGTAATTGATGATAGGTCAATTTTTTGCTATGTGAAGGATCATTACCCTCCCAAAAAAAAGCTATACGATCACCTTGTCCATTTTTTATATGCCTATCGATACAATTATAGCTAACGTTCAGTTTTGCGTCTTTGAACCATTCGATTCTTGGTATTGTAAAATCTACTTCACTTATTTTTGACCATTTCTTAAACCAATCAATCCGGTCGGCTTTTTCTCTCCAAAAATCATCATTATTATTAATTGATTCTGAATACTCTTTATCATAATCGCTCATGGATTTATAAACTGCATTTTGCACAATCTCTTTGGATGGTTTGTATTTTTTTGATTCCATTTTTTAATTGGCGCTTTTCTTTGTTTGATTACCATTCATTAGCTTAATGTTTTTGTTTAAAACCCAGCCTTCAAAATATTTGAAAGACTGTTTATTGTAAAGGTCTATTCGCACTCTTCCATATACTCTATCTCCCGCCACCTTATTAACAGCTATCAAATCTCCAGAATTTAACAAGAAAAGGGTTTCTGATCCATTTTCAGGACCCTTTCTTAATGGGGATAGCTCCTTAACAACCTTGTAAATTGATACACCCTCATCAACTTGCATTGGGTACAGTGGAATTGTTTTTGATGATACACCTTTTGGTATTTCTAAATTTTCTTGCCATGGAGGATATCTTCCATCTGTATCAACGCGAAGAACTACTGGAGTTGTGTTGTCTCTGTTTATCGGTATTCGCAATCTGGTATATCCCATGGAGTCGGAAATTGCTGAAAAAATTATTTGAGAGCTTGAGGAAATCTGCAAAAGTGCCTTTGAAATCGGCTTGAAATCAAATCCATCAATTAGGCTCAGTTTAATTATATCGGATTTTATTTTAATTCTAAAATTACCCAAATCAATTTTCTCTTCGGATTTTGTAAAGAGTCTATATAATTTTTCATACGAACCCCCTACCGGCTCTAGACTGGCAATATTTCCAAGGGTATCTTCGCTAAGAATATTATATGGTAAAATAATTTGAATCGAATCACCAGGAAAAAACATCCTTGATATATACACTTCTGAAGGGCTTTTCCTTGGAAACAAGCTAAGTTTGAAAGCCCTTGGCTCAAAACTATCATATGAAATTGTTGCAGATATTTCGACAACTTTGGATTCAACGGACTTTATTAACAATTCATTTGCTTTTGAAGAATCAACCGTTTGACAAAATACTAAAGTCGATAGAAAAATTACTCCGTTAGATAATAGTTTTACCATGGGGATGTTTTTTGTACTTACCTTTTTCATCTTTTTTAACAGAAACCATTACAAGTGAAGCTGAACATGCTAGCCTTGGATCACTCTTGCCCCCTTCCGCATAAGCATTAACTTCGATATGGATAGATGTAGTTCCAGCTGCAACTATCTTTGCGGTGAAGTTTACCCAGTCTCCTAAATAAACTGGCTCTTTGAATTCTACTTGTTCAATCGTTCGAGTTACTGCCCCATCAGCCTCAGAACCTTTTAAAAGTCTATGCGCAACTTTGGCTGCAGCAAGGTCGATCCATGCTATCATTTGACCTCCAAACAATGTTCCTACGACATTTATGTGATCTGGCATGACGAATTGAGAATATTTAGCTATATTTTGAGACATGTTTTTACCTGTTTGTACTAATTTATTAAAACTAATTTTTTTTCCGAAAGAAGTTAAAAACATCTAAATGTAAAAACTTAATATTCTTGAGCAAGCCTCTCTCCTTCTTCGACATCAACCTTGTTTAGAAAATATCCACCAAGAACGAACAGAATAATGATCGATAATATACCGTATCTTGGATTTCCTGTTATCAATCCGATAAAGCCCATCAATGGAGGTCCAATTATTGCAGCAAATTTTCCAAACATGTTATAAAAACCAAAAAATTCCGCTGATCGTGATTCTGGGATTATCCTAGAATAAAGGGATCGGCTCAATGCTTGAATCCCTCCTTGAAAACACGCTATAAATACTGCTAGCGTGTAAAAATGCCACTCCTTTGAAACCATCGAACCAAGTATTGAAATCATAGAATAGCCGACTATACCAATCAAAATACCCTTCTTGATTCCAATTTTTTTAGCAAACCAACTATAAATTAGTGTTGCGGGGAAAGCTATGAACTGAACCATCAAAAGAGCTGTAATTAAAGAAGAAGATGAGAAGCCCAGGCTAGTTCCGTAGTCAACAGACATTCGAATCATTGTATCTACACCGTCAATATAAAGCCAATATGCAACCAAAAATGTAGTTACAATTTTTAGTTCCCTGATGCTTTTTAGAGTAGTTAAAAGCTGGCTCCAACCAAGCTGGATTGATTTTATAATCCCTAAATCATCCTCAACGGACTCTTCTTTTACAAAAATTAAAATTGGTGCACTAAAAACTGCCCACCATATCGCTACAGTTAAAAAAGATAATTTTATTGCTTCTGCAGCATTTGCAATTCCATAAAAATCAGGATTAAGATACATTGTGACATTTATCAAAAATAAAATCGCACCTCCAATATAACCCAATGCATACCCTAACGATGAGACAAAATCCCTTTTTTCTTTTTTAGCGACACTTGGTAAAAGTGAATCATAAAAAATATTAGCAGACATAAAACCAATTGATGCTGCTACATAGAAAAAGATTGCCATTTTCCATTGACCTTGAGCAATAATAGAAAGAGAACCTGTACTTATCACACCCACAAAAGCGAAGAAAATTAATAGTTTTTTCTTTACCGATGCCTTATCGGCAATTGCCCCCAAAAAAGGGGCTAAAGATGCGACCATTATTGAGGCAATAGAATTTGCCAATCCAAGATACCATGTGCTTAAGGTTACATCGGATGCAGTTGACCAATACTGCTTAAAAAAGATGGGAAAGAATCCTGCCATAACAGTAGTGGCGAAAGTGCTATTGGCCCAGTCATAAAGGGACCAAGAAATTATTTCTTTATTTTCTTTAAGCATTACACTACCATGCTTGGAAATATGTACTTATTTGTAACCAAGATGCTACCCCTCCATAACTATGAAATGTTAGCGGATACGGCATAAACCATCTAGTGCCAACTTCTAATTCAAACGGAATTGGTCCAACCATTAAATATGGATCCAAGTTAAACAAATTAATCTTAACAAAGTGAAAAGTTGACATTTTTTGGGAGTCATAACCCTCATGTCTTCTCATCCAATCGCTCCAAGTAGAATTGCTAGAAAAAAACTTATCTCTTCCTGAATATACCCAATCTACACCGGTCGTAAAAAAAATCTTTTTAGGAAATAACTCAACTTGTGCCTTGATCATGGCATTCATTTTAATAGATTTTTTTAGAATCACATCGCCAATAGAGGTTGCAATAGAATCTGCAGATGCATCCTCGATCCAAAGAAAAGTAATTCTTGGGTTTACTTCTGATTTTTGAAAACCAGAGACACCCATTTTCCAATTTATGTTAAACAATCTTCCCCATCCTTTTCGGTAAAATTCTCCAAATAAACGTAATCGTATCTCCGTCAATCCCTCACCCAAAGGTATCTGCTTAAACTGATCTGGCATTTCATCGGCATTATTTTTTAAAGGTTCATATTTTTTAAGTGTTTCAGCAAATGGAAAAATCATATCGATACCCGAATACAGAGAAAATTTTTGTTTCCCACCTCTCCAAGCTGGCGCTCCTTTAAGGAGGATATTCACACCAATGGTTAAATCTGATAATCCTTTGTTAGACATTGGATTAGGGTAGTAATAGTCAAAAAGACTATCAAGAACAGTAGACGATGAATCATTATCTACGAACCAAGACCGATTTTCTGTTATTTTTTGAATATAAGGTATTTGAAAGATAAAAGTTGATCTGTCCGTAAATCCGTATTCAATATTTAATTTATTTGTTAACGTCCTCCTCCTAAAATTTTGATATATAGAATAAGTGGTTGTATCGATTTGATACGTATGATTTATACCTTTACTTGAAAAAGTATTGGATTTCCATTTTCCATTAAAAAGATCAGAATTGGCTGTAAATCTCCATACGTTCTGAGGAATGGTGAAATGTGTTTGTGCGGAAGTTTCTGATAGAATTAACAGAAATAAGAAGCAACAAACAAATTTCATTTAGTCTAGTAAATTAAAAAACGTTGTCTAAATTGGTTAAATTTAATTACGTCTTTTAACCATAGAGGTGGTAGATAATTAGCTGGCTTACCTTGCGCTGAAAAAACACGTAATTGACTGTGACCATACAACATGTCTATTCTATTGAATTCTGCCCATTTAAATTCCCTAGGATACAATTGACTAGCTAAAGTTATTATTGAAGTTGCTGTAGCGATTGGATCGTATAAATTTGGATCAATGATCTTTACATCTACACCGCTACACAATTCATTAACGTAAAGTGGCGCTACGCTATCTGTTTGTCTCATTCGTGGTATATAATCAACAGGATATACCTTTATTCCTGGAAGATTTAACATTGATAGTTTTTCTGCTAAATGATATCCCGACATCCAGGGTGCACCTGCGCGTAAATAAGCTCTTTCAGTACCCCTTCCATCGTTTAAGTTTGTTCCTTCCAAAAGTCCAAATCCTGCAAACGACAAATTGGATCGAATAGAAGTTATCGAAGGATGGGGATTCACCCATGGGTGCTCTGAGCTATCTAGCCAATCCGATCTCCTCCAATTGGCCATTGGAATAACAGTTAAGTTTGCTCTTTTTAAATCTTTTATCCAACCCATCTCGTTAGCCATAATGGCGAGCTCACCAATTGTTAACCCATGACGGATTGGTATAATGTGGTATCCCTCAAGTGATTGAAATTTTGCTCTGATAACTGGGCCATCTACCCTATCACCCCTTAAAGGGTTAGGGCGATCAAGAATGATTACTGGAAGACTCCACTCGCTTGCAACCTCTAAAATTTTTGTCATTGTAGAGATATATGTTGAAAACCGTACACCAGTATCTTGAATGTCAATTATAATAATATCTAACTCACGAACTGACCAGGCTGGAGGCTTCATATTTCTACCAAAAACTTCAACAATTCTTGCATTGTGATCAGGGTCATATTTTTCTCCATTGCGCATCTTAAATCGCTTATCCTGCTCAGTAAAAAGACCATACTGGGGAGTAAAAATCACATCAACGCGTACCTTGGGGTGATCTTTTAGTAGGTCTAACAAGTGTCGGCCCTTTCGATTTACGGCAGTCTTATTTGTAAATATACCAACAGATTTATCATACAACGGCTTAAAATCCATTTGCTCTATAACATCTAAACCGTAAAAGGTAGATGGATGAAAAGAAAGGTCTGGAACAGGCATCACTACGCTATGATTGAATGTCTGGCCCACAAGCATAGAACAGTATAAAAGGGTACTCTTTAGAAAGTAAGCCATGCGAGCCATATTTTGTAATTTAAAAAGACGCATCTTAATTATGAAAATAAAAGCTTGGTTCTTCCTTTTATGCCGGTTGCTATTACGTAGGGGGTGCTTTCTATTTCCTCCGCGATGGTTTCCATTAATATTGAATTAAGATCATTGGATCCAAAAATCAATACTTCGTCCCCTTCTCTAGGGTGATCATCTTCAAAATTTACCATAAATTGATCCATGCATATCCTTCCAGCAATTTTATAATGCTTACCTTTGTAGCCGATAAACCCATTTTTATACCATGGTCTAGGTATGCCGTCAGCAAAACCGCATTGCACCACACCAATATTGCACTCTTTTTCTGTCTTGTAAACTCCGCCATAACTAATATGCGTTCCCTTTTTTACCCTTCTCACTTCTACAATAGGTGCTTTGAATTCCATTACTGGTAAAATGGAAATATCCTTTGGAACCTCCATGGATGGATAGGCACCATAGACCAACATACCAACACGAACTAAGTTAAAATCGTCTTGATTTAAATTCAAAACTGCTCCACTATTTGAAAAATGAATCGTTTTAAAATTCAATCCAAACGAATCAGCTTTTATCAAGATTTCTTTAAATTTTTTAACTTGCTCATAAGCGTAGGAAAGGTCACCTTCATCTGCAGTAGCAAAGTGCGAATACAAACCCTCATAATTTAATTCATCGCTTTCGTGCAAGATTTCAAAAGCCTTTTCAGCTTCATCTACATTCAAACCAAGCCGTGTCATTCCAGTATCAAACTTTACATGAAATCTTGGTGATGTATTGTGTTGTTTTGAAAATCTTTTTACAATATCTAGATCATCTAAATTGGATATATTTAGGGTAATATTATGTTTTATCGCTAGATCTAAAAATGAATGATTAAGCTTGCTAAAAATTAATATGTCACCTTTTATACCGGCATCTCTAAGCTCAATACCCTCTGTAATAGAAAATACAGCGAAACTTTCGCATCCATGCTCTTCTAAGGCTTTTGCGCATTCTACACTTCCATGACCATATGCATTGGCCTTAACCACTACCATCAGGTGTGAGACTTGAAGTTTCTTCTTTATTTGATCGTAATTTTTAATTAATCGATCAAGATGTATGACTGCCTTAGGTCCTATCATTCAATTTATACTTTTTTATTAAAAAATCTTTTAAATCATCAAAGTTCGAAAAAATTTCAGACGAACAAGCCATTATCCATCCACTAAGGTCTTTTGGAGATAATTTATTAATTAGGTAAACTGGTTTTTTAAGGTCATAAGCAAAAGTTATCTCGGCATGTGTACCTGCACCCTTAATAACATTCTCATCCCACAGGCAAATTAAATAGTCTGCCTTTTCTCTGACAATCTCTAAGTCATTTTTAATACATAGCTGTATGAAGCGTGCGTATTTATTAGCATCTGCTACTTTCCAACTGCGATAATTTTCAGCATTGTTCTCTTTCACAATTTTGGCGGATTCGATAACAGGGTCTATAGATTGATGGTTAATTGTATCTTTCAACCAGATCGTTATTTCATTTCTCCAAGATGCGCCTTCATCATCAGCAAACTCCATAGCACCTGACAGGTAAGCGATCATTGTTTTAATTTTCTTTTTAAAAGTACAGAATTAAGAAAAATCCATGTCATTATTATTGAAACAGAAATGACAATCCAAATAAAATTAAATTCATCAAAAAATATTAAATGTCGAAGATCATAAAGAAGCATATTAAATGGATTATTAAAAAAAATTACATTCATAATTTCTGAATAAATTTGATGTTCAAATAATATGTTTGAACTAACAAAAATTAGTTGAAGAAAAATAAACGACAAAAAAAGAAATGTAAAGCCTCTTTGAACAAAAATAGATAGGCTTATCACAAAATTTCCAATAAGGCCAAGATAAAAGATTAAGTAAAATTGTATCGACAAGAATGCAAAAAAAGAAAATGGCTCTGGAGTAAAGATAAGAAGTACCAATGTTGAAATAATACTGTAAAAAAGACACTCCACAAGAGAGCTTAACAGTATTCCAATGATGATTTTCGTTTTGCTATTTGGCGAGATTGATAGAAGTCTTAGAAATTGAAGAGTGCTTTGAGGGTTGAATAGGTCTCGGTAAACTATTGCCAGCATTGTCAAAGAGCTAAAGCTGAAGATAACTGCAGGAAATAACCATGATTCAATAGAAATACCATTTGGTGAAAAAGAGTATATATTTTTAATTACAGATGACAAAAAAACATGAAACCCAATTGGAGTAAGAACTATTATTGAAGCTGTGGTTAATATGCGGTTTCTTAAAAGCCAAAATCTTCGAATTATTAGTGCCCTGATCAATGTATTCCATCCTTAGCGTACTTAGCATCCATTAAATCCTGAAGACCAAGTTTTTTAATCCTTATATCTTTCATCTTGGAAGAAGATGCTACATTCAGCACTTCAAAAAAGACATTTCTCTCCCTACCGTAAAAATGCAAACTATGACCGACTCTTGAAGGGTTTTTTACATGCGGTATTTTTGAAAGCTTTTCAAATAAATCATCATCCAATTCATTAAATTCTATTTGAAATTGGTGAAATTCAAAAGTGCTTCCGAGCAAACGATCGAGACTACCATCCAATACAATGCGACCATTTTCTAAAACTAAAATTCTATCATGCGCACTTTCAACCTCCTGGAGTGATTGACTCACGTAGAGGATGGTCTTCTCACCTTTAAGCCTCAAAAGAAGGTCCCAAGTATGCCTGTAGGATTCTGCGTCCATAAAAGCAGTTGGATCATCTAAAATTAGAATTTCAGGGTCGTGTACAAGCGTTCTGACAATCATTCCTTTTCGAATGATTCCAGGTGAAATATTTTTAACCATTTTATTGAGGTAAGGTACAATATGTAAATCTCGAGAAAATTGCACCATTCTTGTATTGATTGTTTCTAAACTAACTGAATGAAGAAGCCCAAAAAATCTAATATTTTGCTCTAAGGTCAACCAAGGGTCTAGGTCAAGCTCATGAGGCATATAACCAATCTTTGATGTCACATCCGATCTACGTTTTTTTGAATCGACTCCGTGAATGAAAACCTGTCCATATTCTTGATATTCGGATGTGGAAATAACTTTTAAAAGAAGAGATTTTCCTGCCTCGTTGTCACCAATTATAGCAACAAGAGACCCTCTCTCAATGCCAAAATTTAAACCAGCAAGAATTGTCTTATCATTTATTAACTTGCCTACCTTTTTTAATGTTATGCTTGCTTCCATCAATGAGCCTCATACCAAGACTGACCAAAACCACTATCTACTTCAATTGGAACAGAAAGTGGAAGCGCGTTTACCATTTTATCAACTACCATATTTTCTAAATCATTAAGCTCATTCTTTGGTGTCTCAAATACCAGTTCATCATGTATTTGAAGAACCAATTTGGACTTCATTTTATGCTCGTTTAAATGATTTGATACAGAGGTCATTGCTATCTTTATCATCTCTGCGCTGGTTCCTTGAATAGGCATATTTATCGCCATCCTTTTAGCTGCTTCTCGATGAAGATGATTACTGCTATCGATATCCCAAACAGGCCTTTTCCTTCCAAGCAACGTTTTTACAAAACGATTTTTCTTTGCCTTCTGCATTGTATCTTCAACGTATTTTTTAATTCCAGAATATGTATCAAAATATTTTTCTATTAGAGCCTTTGCTTCTTTTTGAGGAATACCTAATTCTTGGCTCATTCTAAAAGGACCAGCACCATACAGCAGGCCAAAATTAACAATTTTGGCAGTCCTTCTCATCGATGGCTGAACATCGTTAATCGATACATTGTAAACATCCGCAGCGGTTCTTGAGTGAATGTCATCACCATTGTTAAAAGCATCAACCAAAGACGTGTCTTGACTTAAATGAGCCATAATTCTTAGTTCAATTTGTGAATAATCAGCTGAAAAAATTACCCAATCCCTGTTGTTAGATTTAAATGCTTTTCTAATTTCGCGACCCTCTTCGGTTTTGATAGGGATATTTTGAAAATTTGGATTACTAGATGACAATCTCCCTGTGGCTGTGATTGTTTGATTAAAAGTAGAGTGAATTCTCCCGGTTGAGGGTAGCTTCAGCTCTGGCAAGGCATCAATGTAGGTATTTTTTAATTTATTTAATTTTCTATACTCTAACACTAGTTCAGGCAAAAGGTGTTGTCCCTTAAGTCTCTCAAGGACATCTTCAGCGGTCGATCTTTTTTTAATTTCTGGCAAACCTTTAATATCAAATAGTATTTTTGCCAATTGTTGCGTTGAATTAATATTAAACTCAAATCCTGACTCTTGGTAAATGTCTTTGATTAGCCCATCAAGTTTTTTTCCAATTTTAATAGACATGGTCTTAAGTAAATCAGAATCAATATACATTCCATTAAATTCCATTTCAGTCAAAACAGGAAGAAGAGGAATTTCTATTTCATTAAAAAATTTTGACAAATTCTCATCGTCGAGCTTCTTTTCAAAAATATAAGTTAGTTGCAATGCTATATCAGCATCCTCAGAGGCATAAAAAGAAATTTTATCAATATCCACTTCAGCCATCGAAATCTGATCTTTCCCTTTTCCGATCAAATCTTCAATTGGTACCATTGCATAATCTAAATATTCTAAACTAAGGTTTTCTAATTTAAAGCTTCTCAATTCGGGCTTGAGTAGATGGGCAGCAATCATTGTATCAAATTTAATTCCAGCAACCTTTATACCATTCCTCAATAAAATCAAAGAATCAAATTTTACATTTTGCCCTGTTTTTGGAATTAATCCATTTTCCATTACTGGACGCATTAGCTCTAATACTTTCGTTATATAATCATCAAAAAGAGAATCTTTGCTATCTGGCCAATGTATCGGAATGTAAACACCTGTATTTTGTTTATTGGAAAATGAAAATCCTACAATATCACAGCTCATTGGATTGACGGATGTGGTCTCAATATCAAATGAAAGCCATTCACCCTCTTTAATCGATCCTAAAAAATTTTTAATATCTTCCTCGCTATACAATGTCCTATAATCTTTTTTCGGTGCATCCTTCTTTTTAGAAATTGGTATGTCATCACCTAGGATTTGTTTTTGCAAAGTTTCAAATTCTAACTCTTGAAAAATTAACGCTAAAGATTCTTTGTCAATATCGTTAGTTTTTAAAGTTGAAAAATCAATGTTCAAATCCATATTAGTATCTATCGTAACCAAATCTTTACTCAATAAAGCTTCACTTCTTGCGTTTTGCAATCCCTCGCGTGCTCTTTTATTTTTAACTTCATCAGCATGATCTAGAGATGCTTCAAGAGATCCATACTCTTTAATTAGTTTGACCGCTGTTTTTTCACCCACCCCTGGAACTCCAGGTACGTTATCTGAAGCGTCGCCCATCAATCCCAACAAATCAATTATTTTTTCAGGAGGCACTCCCCACTTGTCAATAACGCCATTACGGTCATAGATTTTAATATCGGCCTTCCGACCAGATGGTGTGTATAAAAATATATTTTCATTCACCAATTGCATAAAGTCCTTATCTCCACTGACAATATAAACTTCTAAATTTTCTTTAGATGCCATTGAAGCCAATGTTCCGATAATATCGTCTGCTTCAAAACCTGGTTTTTCAAGTGTGGGGATTCCCATAGATTCTAGGATTTTCCATAGATACGGGAGTTGACCTATCATTTCATCCGGCATCTTTTCTCGAGTCGCTTTGTAATCAGGATACTTTTCATGTCTAAAAGTCTTTTTAGATGTGTCAAACGCAGCTACCATCAAATCAGGTTTATCGTTATTAATCAGTTTTAGTATCTGATTAATGAATCCAAAAAGTGCTGATGTATGCATTCCTTTGCTATTGATCAAAGGGTTTCTTATCAATGCAAAATGCGATCTATACAACATTGCATAGCCGTCTATTAAGTATAATGTTTTATTTACTGTTTTATTTACTGGCATGACGTTATGAAGTTAAATGAAATTAGTAATTATAAATCGCTAATATTTTTCAAATGAAAATAAAGATCATATCTGTAGGAAAAATTAAAAATAAGCACATTAGTTCTCTATGCATGGAATATAAAGATAGAATTAAGCATTATGCAAAATTTGAGGAAGTTGTACTAAAAAGCGGAACAAATCAAACAGAAAACAAGAAGATAATCGCACATTTGAAAAATAATGCAGGTCTTAACTATGGGTTGAGCGAAGATGGTGATAGTTTTAACTCCAAAAATTTTGCAAGGCTGCTTTCTGATGCGAATAATCCAATATCATTTATTGTTGGAGGTCCTGATGGAATCGATGAGCGAACCAAAAAAAGTTGTGATAAGATTATTGCTCTATCCCCAATGACTTTCACCCATGAAATGGCGCAACTGTTTCTTCTCGAGCAGATCTATCGAGGATTTACTATTACCCTCAACAAAAAATATCATAAATAAAATTAAAAACTATAAGAAAGGTTTATAAATGTATTTCTATCTGCACCTGGCCAGTAAAAAGCGTTGTAGCCATTATACTCATAACTATATCCGTACGTTGAATACAACTTATTAAAAACGTTATTTATCTTCATATCAACCTTCACTTTTTTCCAAGAAATACTAGCACCCAAATCTAAAATACTGTAGGAGCTTATGTAACCATCTTCAACGTTTGTATTATCAATATACATTCCCCCGATTTTTCTATAGTTTGCATACAATAATAAGTCATCCGAAAAAATTCGGCTCAATGATGCATTCATGATGCTGGATGGAGTATTGGGCAAAAAATTTCCGTTATTAAAAACATTCATTTGTAAGGTACCATTAATATCTAGAATTGTTTTACTATCAATGAATATTCTTGACTCGTACTCGAAGCCACTGTGGGAAGTTGAGTCGGCAGAATAATATGAATATTCTCCTTCTTGAGAAAGATTTATATTTTTTAACTGCTCATTAAGATAAAGCATTCGGTAGCCATTGAATTTTGCATATCCATTATTAAAGGTAAAATTCATACCTAGTTCAAGATCTGTTATAACTTCATTGGCTGCCATCACCGGTGCACTAAACATGTCATCCGCTGCAATTATTTGATTATCTGCAGGTTCTTTTTGAGCTTTGCCTGTGTTTACAAACCAACTAAGCGAATCACTCAATTTCCATACAAAACCAATCCTCGGATTCAAAAAACTCCAATCTGCTGATAACTGATGCCCAAAAGCATTGCCAATCTTTTTCTGATCAAGTTCCCAATTTATTTTTTGGTTTTGCAGATCAAAGGAAACCGCAAATGGCTGATTTGATGGAGCCCAAATTAGCCTTGTGAAAGCAGTCAAAATATTTTTATCTCCGATATATTGGTAATATCGATACCAATTATCGTTAAATCTTGCTCTAAGCGAGGGATCAGAAAATTGAGTAGCCTCACCAAAATGATCTCCGGTGTAGAAACGAACCTCTCCACCAAAGTCAATGCGGTAATTTTTATCTAAAATTGTGAACATGGGTACAATTCCATAGTAATTGTTTTGTATCCATTTTCTCCTCAATAAATCAGTGCTCTTTCCTTTCTCAGTTTCTTCATCCATAACATTATCAATATCAAGATTATAAGAGTAAAAATCCTGACCTGTTTTGAGTACCTCATAGTACCCGCTACCAATTACAGAGTATGCAACATTTCTAAAAGAAATTTTATCACTCATCTTAGCGTAGGTATTTATTGAGTAAATTTGCTGTAGAAAATCATCTGTGAAGGCTTTATAACTATCTCTTCTTTTAACACGATCATCAATATCAGATTGTTTTTCACCGCTTAAAAACCCAGCCACACCGTCCCATGATAGTTGTGTATTCTCGTAGCCAATTAACGCTCTCAACTGATTCTTAAAAATCTTTCCTCTGTGTTCAACGGCAAAAAACATCCCTTCTTGCTTTGAGTCGTGAAATTTTCTGTAGCTATTTGAATTTATAGATGATGCTCGAAAAGCTAAACTAAAGTTTTCCCCTAAATCTTTTCCAGATTGATATTTAACACGCGTTTTCGAAGTGCTATATGAACCCAATCCTTGCGAAACCTCTATTTTTCTATTCTCACTTTGAATGTGCGTTCTTACGTTAATAGATCCCCCAAACGATGAAGAGCCGTACAGACTGGTTCCAATACCTCTTTGGATTTGAATATCTTTGGTATCTGCAAGAAGATCGCCGTGGTCAACCCAATATACCTGATGGCTTTCATTATCGTTCATCGGAACTCCATCGAAAAGAACAGCAATTCGGCTTTGATCAAATCCGCGAATAGAAGCGTAAGAATACCCCGTACCATTTCCGCTTTCGCTGTATGCCCAAACACCAGGCTCGGAGGCCAAAACCATAGGAATATCCTGCGCAGTGTATTTTAGATTTATTTCATCCTGAGTTAGTGTTGAAAATGAAACGGGAGTAAGACCCGATATTGCTCTGTAAGCACTCACATCAACAGAATTGCCCAC
>CAJWTA010000012.1 GCA_913046805.1 uncultured Fidelibacterota bacterium
TATCTGACATCTTGAAGAGTGTGGATATTTTTATCTGCGAGCACACAAATATTGCCACCTCTGCCACCGTTTCCTCCATCAGGTCCACCTTTAGGTATATACTTTTCTCTTCGAAAGGAGATGCACCCTGCGCCCCCATTACCTGACTGCAACTCGATAACTGTAAAATCAATAAACATTATATATTAAATCAATATAAAGCTATTATTTTAGCAATGCTAAGTAAGTTACATATTGTCGATTATTGCTCTTCCAAAACCAGAACAAGAAACCTTTGTAGCTCCGTTCATAAGGCGATGAAAATCATAGGTGACGGTCTTATTTTGTATTGAAGATTCGATACCTTGAATTATTAAATCCGCAGCTTCCTGCCAACCGATATATTCTAACATCATAACACCAGATAAGATCACAGAGGATGGATTTACCATATCTTTACCTGCGTATTTGGGTGCAGTTCCATGAGTAGCTTCAAATATTGCATGACCTGAGCTATAATTAATATTAGCTCCTGGAGCTATACCGATACCGCCAACGATAGCAGCTAACGCATCTGAAATATAGTCACCATTTAAGTTTAATGTACAAATAACATCATATTCTGAGGGACGAAGTAATATCTGCTGCAAAAAAGCATCCGCAATTACATCCTTAATAATTATTTCGTTGCCATTATTATTTATAACTTGCCATGGCCCACCTTCGTAATCGGTTGAATTAAATTCTTTTTTTGCAAGGTCATAACCCCACTCTTTAAACTTACCTTCGGTAAATTTCATTATATTGCCTTTATGTACTAAAGTCACTGATTTTCTGTTGTGATCGATAGCATACTGCAATGCAGCCCTAACGATTCTTTCTGTTCCTTCAACTGAAACTGGTTTCACCCCGAGGGACACTGTATCGGGAAATCTAATATTGGTCACATTCATTTCATTTATTAGAAAATCTTTCACTTTTTCGACTTCATCTGTACCATGCGACCATTCTATGCCAGCGTATATATCTTCTGTGTTTTCTCTGAAAATAACCATATCAACTAAAGAGGGGTCTTTTACGGGAGAAGGAACTCCATTAAACCAAGTAACAGGTCTAACACAAGCATACAGATCCAAAACCTGTCTTAAGGTAACATTCAAAGATCGCATACCTCCTCCAACAGGAGTTGTCAATGGACCTTTTATAGCGACTAAATATTCTTTGATATCCTCTAGGGTCTCATCTGGAAGCCAAGATTTTTTTTCGTTAAAAGCTTTTTCACCAGCATAAATCTCTTTCCATATAATTTTCTTATGATCGCCATATGCTTTATTTATTGCATGATCAAATACCATTTGTGATGCATTCCAAATATCAGAACCTATACCATCTCCTTCAATAAATGGAATAGTTGGATTATTAGGAACTACTAATTTATTATTATCAAAAAATATCTTATTTTCTTGTACCATTTCTATCGTTTCTTACTTTTCTTTTTAGTTGAATTCTTATCGTTTTTACTGTTTTCTGATTTACCCGATTTTTTTGATTTACTTTTAGCATAATCGGTTAGATAGAAACCGCTACCCTTGAAAATGAGTCCAGTACCACCACTTACCAATCTTCGGATCTTATTGCTGCACACAGAACATTTTTGGATGGGATCATCGGACATAGATTGAAAAAACTCATATGTCTTATCGCATTTTTCACAAAAATAATCATAAGTAGGCATAATCAGTGGTGAAATTTATAACGAAATGCTGACTTTTAACAGCTTGTATAGGGTACAATTATGAGTTAATTGAACTTTGCTTTTAATGCAGATAGAACATTTTTTGGCACGTATTTAGCTATATCCCCATTAAGCTTTGAGACATTCTTAACCATAGAAGAATTTATATGGACATATTTATCAGATGTGACCATGAGTAGGGTTGAAACATTAGGGTTCAAATGGTTGTTCATCGTTGCCATTTGAAATTCGAATTCAAAATCAGAAACATGTCGCAATCCACGTATGAGTCCGCAGGCACTATGTTCCTTCGCAAAATCAGCTATTAAGCCCTCTGTAGAAAGGGTTTTGATGTTTTTTAGGTGTGATGTTGCACCATCAGCTAAATCCATGCGCTCTTGGATGGTGAACAATGGGTTTTTATCAATGTTGACAGCTATTGCTATTATAACCTCATCAAAAATTCGTGAAGCTCTTTCTACAATATCAATATGGCCCATGTGTATCGGGTCAAAGGTTCCTGGATATATTACTGTTTTATGATTCATTCTTCCAAAAATTTAACTGTGTATCACCAAATTCTCTAACTCTAAATGGTGGATTGGAAAATTGTTGCTGAACAGATTCTAATACAAACATACCATTATTATGCAACATGCCGATTGATTGATCAATTATTGGATCTAAATTTGTTGAGTTATAAGGTGGGTCTGCAAAAATTATATCAAATTTTTTGTCTTCTTTTAAAAATCTAAATACATCATCTTTTAATATTTGACACCTATCATCAGAAATACCCAATAAAGCGAAATTAATTTTGAGCAAAGCATTGGCGCGGACACTTTTTTCAACCAACATTACATGTCTTACCCCCCTGCTACAAGCCTCAAAACCAATAATACCTGTGCCTGAGAAAAGATCTAAAAATGTTTTACCCTCAATATTACCTAATATATCAAACAGACTTTTTCTTGCTAGAGCTGTAGTGGGACGGTAAGGCGCATTTTTTACAGTTTTAATTCTCCTCCCCTTTAAATTGCCTGCATGAATTTGCACGTTAATGCCAGGGGAAAGAATTAGCTATCGCTGTAATTTAAATAAGTAATGAAAAATCTGATGTCGAGCTGTTTGTTTTTATCATCTTGTTTGATAATAGCTTTCTCAAGAACAAGATTTGAACCATTCAAAAGCATATAATTGAGAATATTTTTGATTGAGCTCATACTGTTTGCAGAAATGACGATTGGTGTGTGTTCAATAGCATTGCGAGAAAAAGGATCAAGTCGATTAATGCTTATTCCTTTGAGTGTGTCAAGATATTCAAGCAATTCACTTAACAATATAGAATCAGAGGAAGAAAGAATTTTATTAAGATATGCATCATATTGAACCAAATAACCAAATTCATACAAGTCTTCGCCTTCAAGTTGTCGCAAAGAATAGTTCAAAATATTACCAATAGTATCAACAGGAAATATTGTATTCTTTGATCCTACTAGCAATATATCCATTTTACCTCTACCAGCCTGAACATTAATAATCTGAGTGCTGTCAATAATTGTGGACATGGTAAGGATACTTTTCGCTAGGCTTTGAGACCTGATGAGTGAAATTTCATCAAAATAATTCCTAACCTCAGTAAAGTTGTTTAGAGATTCATCTGGTGATATAACTGGCGAAGATGGGTTCAGATAAGATTGAACCTCAAGCTCCAATCGCTCATAAATTGCAGGAAGATCTTCTCTAAAAATAACTGCTGTCAATGCCCCAAAGAAAAAAAGATAAGCAAAAAATTGCTGAAAATTTGATTTTTTTCTTTTTGAAGGTTTTTTTCTTTTTTTATTTTTTTCTTCGGCTGGCTTTTTATCGTCTAGTGTTTCTTTTTCTGGGACATGAAGACCTGGACTGCTAAAGAAATTCAAGGCATGACCGAGCACATCGCCATTGATTAAAGCCGTTGAAACTGCTTGAGAAAAGATGGTCAACTCTTTAGGAATTTTTATATCATTTTTTTTGACATTTTTAAATGGATCAACTTGACGAATGCGCTTGCCTTCGAAGTGAGATTTCCTACGATATGAAAGTTTTCCAGGGATTATAATTTGACCTTTAAATATGTCGCTTTCATTGATAGATCCATCATTAGATGACAATTTCCATTTATTCTTGGTGAACTTGGCGTCACCGTGCGTAAAGCAATTTTTTGAATAATGGTAGTATTGATAACCGCTTTTGTCGTTAATTAGCAAAGTTATTCCCCTGCTTCGATTCAAACCGTAAAAGGCGCTACTCTCAGTGCCCATCCATACAGGATTACCGCCTAACTCTTGAATGGATATTTTTAACCTTTCTGTTAAAACGGAAGAAACTTTAAGGGAAAAAATATTTTTTCTATTTTCTGAGAACGATTTACCAAAAAATTCATCGCTTGATTCATCCTCTTTGATAAAGCGTTGTCCTATTGTCCATTTGGATAGTTCCCAGCTATCAGCTTCTGACATTTCATCATCAGGGTAAACTACTGCTGTTGAGCAAAAACTATCTGGGATAGTGACATAGACCTGTTCTCCTTCAAACGAAAACTTCTTTTTTTGAAGTTGAAGAACTGTATTTATTTCATTAATAAGCTCTTTACTGCTAGGGTTATCAGATATTTTTTTTGATTTAAATGGAACATAGGATACCGATTGCAAAACCGGTTTGCCTGTTTCGTGATTCCACTTGATGCATTGAATATGCTTATTGGATACTAAAAGATGTATCACTGAGGTGTTTTACCTATCCCAGCTTTTAGAGCCATCATCTATAAAGCCATGATTAGCGGCCTTAAAAGCAAACAACGCATACCTTCGACGCACTATAGTCTCTTCAATAGGGCTTTCAACTCGGACAGAGTTACCTTCATCTTTAAGGGATATCAAGTAAGGCTTTTCTGAAACTGGGCAAAAATACATGGATGAATCAGGCATATATGTATCGTAATAATTAATAACTTCCACGCGTTCGGTAGGCACCTCTTCAACCAACTCGACAAAATTAGAGTCGGACATAAACTTATTTAAAAGTTTTTTCTGAACATAGGAGGTATCGTTACGTGATAACTCTTCTGAGTACATTACAATTGTTGAGATGGTGTCTGATATCGTATCACGACGCATCATTGGAAAGCCAAAAGTTGTATCAAATTCTATATCGTAACCCTTTGGAACATTAACATTGAAGGTTTTGTTGTTAAGAGTTATCGATTGATTTCCAATATATGTAGAATCGCCAGACAGCGAATCTCGCACAGAATTAACAACTTGCACAGCCCATAATCCATCGGATGAAAACTCACCCATAACAGATTTATAAAAACTTTGCACGTCAAACATGTTCTCCATATAAAATTGGCTTTTGCTTTCATAGGATTCTTCTTCGTCCCATATCGCTCTGGGTACGTAAATACTGATTATTAGAAAAATAAAAGCCAGAACTATACCCAGTTCCAAAAAATCAGAAAGGGTTTTTCTTTTTTCGTTCGATAATTTATTTAGGTTGTCATTCATATTTAGTTCTATTCAGTGGTAGTGCGTAAAAATATATATTCAATTCATTTAGATAATAACACAATTTATATTTACAAACATACGTTAGTCTAGTGAATAATAAAATCAATCTAACTCAATACGTCTGAATTTGGGATTTGTGTCACTGTTGGTATTTTTAAATTCGTCCAAAAGCTTTTTCTGCTTAGAAGAAAGTTTTTGTGGCGTATCAACATGAACACGCATCAACTGATCACCTCTTGATGATCCACGCATTCTTGGAAAACCCTTACCACGCATTCGCAATAGCTGTGAGGATTGAATACCTGGAGGAATTTTAAGTTTAGCTTTTCCATCAAGCGTAGGTACTTCCAATGTTAAACCCAATGCTGCATCGTAAAACTGTATTACAACTTCAGCTATAACATCCTCACCATTTCGAGTAAAAATAGGATGCTCTTCTTCTTCAAAAAAGATAATTAGATCTCCAGATTGATAGCCTTTTGGACCTTTATTGCCTTGTTGGTTAAGTGTCATGTAATTTCCATGTGAAACACCCGAAGGCACTTTGATCTTAATTTCTACATCTTTACGTGTGAGACCACTGCCCCCACAGCTAGTGCATGGATTTTTAATTATTTGCCCTGAACCAGTACAAACTGGACATTCTCTAACGGAAACAGATTGACCAAAAAACGATTGAGAAACTTGACGAACTTGGCCCGCTCCATTACATTGCTGACAGGATGTTGGCATAGTGCCAGATTTTGCTCCGCTACCAGAACATGGATCACACTGCTCGAGGCGCTTAATTTTTAAGGTCTTACTTACACCGTTATAAATGTCCACATAAGATAATTTTAAATTAACCTTTAGATCGCGAGCTTTTTTTACTCTCGAACTTCTGCCACCTCCAAAAATTCCACCAAATGGATCAAAACTATCACCAAATATGTCACCAAAATTATTTAAAATATCCTCCATTGACATACCACCTTGAAAGCCTTGACTACCACCTCCGCTTACACCAGCATGGCCAAATTGGTCATACTGCTGTCGTTTTTGATCGTCTGATAAAACAGAATATGCTTCCGCAGCTTCTTTAAACTTCTTTTCAGCTTCTGCATCATTAGGGTTTTTATCAGGATGATACTTCATAGCGATTTTGCGATATGATTTTTTTATATCCTCTGAATTGGCGCCCTTTTGTACACCTAATATGTCATAATAATCTCTCATGAAGGAGTTTGATTCACAACGACTTTAGCGTGCCTTATTACGCGATCTTTATAAAGATAGCCCTTTTCAAAAACCTCGAGGATTTCATTTTCATTTTTACCTTCTTCATTTCTAATCATTAATGCGTCATGCAATTCAGGATCTAGAGTGTCACCAGGATTAGCAAATGTTTTTACTTCTCTAGCATTAAATTCCTTATTTATTTTATTCATGATTAGCGCAATACCGTCTACTAATTTTACAGTTTTTTCATCATTTTCCTTTGATAGAGCATCGCTCATCCTCTCTAAATCATCTAGTACGGATAGAAATTGCTTAATAACAGACATGCCTTCATAGCTTAGTAAACTTACAATCTCTTTATCTTTTCTTTTTCTAAAGTTGTCAAACTCGGCTTTAAGCCTTAAATATTTTTCGTTATTTTCCTGTAATAAAGTTTCTAAATCAGAAATAGTGTTCTTCAGCTTTTCTGTTGGTGATGGTTTTTTTGTTCTTTTTGGAGATGTTTTTGTAGTTTTTTTAGATGGCATCTTGAACGACCTTTTTAAATGTATTTAAAATATTTTTTACATTGATATAATTAAGTCTTTTTGGACCAATGACTCCTATTCTTCCCGACATAGCATTAGTTTCAAATTTTGAGGTTAGGATAGCGCAATCTTTGAACGTCTTATCCTTATTTTCTCTTCCGATCAGATCATAGTCACTGCTTGTATCAAAATGATTATTTAAGTACCCATTTAAATAGGTTTTTTCCAATGCAGGTAAAATTTGTTGAAGATTGGCTATATTTTGAAATTCTGGCTGTTCAAGTAGTACATTAATAGGTGATGTATATATTAATTTATTATTTGAAATAGAAAAATATGAAAAACGCTCATTAATAAGTATCTGGACTAGTTCATGGTTGAAAATTAACGTATTATTAAGGCGGTCAGTGATCGTATTTTGTATCTCACTTAAGGATAAACCGATCAATCTATCTTTAAGTAAATAAGTAATGGAGTCAATATATTTTGCTGCGATTGCGATCTCCAGATCAAGAACAATTGATTTCACAAGACCATTTTCAGTTGCTAAAACAAGCATTACTCGACATTCATTCAATTCTACTAGCTCTATATCCTTCAATATGCTATTATGGTAATCTGTTATCGTCACAACACCAAACATATTACTTAATTTTGAGACCATTAGAGCCGTAGCATTTAAAAGCTCATCAACATTGGAAGATATGGTTTTTAATTCGTCCTCAAGGTTTGTGATCTTATCTTTCGATGATAGGCTCGAAGCGTTGATGGTATTAATATAAAATCTGTAAGCCAGATCGGTAGGAATTCTTCCACCCGATTTATGCATTTGCTTTAAAAAGCCCTCTTTTTCAAGATCTGACATCACATTTCGAATGGTTGCTGATGATAAACTTTCATTAATGTTACTTTGAACGTATTTCGAAGAGATAGGAGAGCAAGTATTAATATAGCCTTCGACAATTGAAGTCAGTATTGTAGAAAATCGCTTATCTAAGTTCTTGTATTCTTGTATTGGCATAAGTGTAAAATTAAATGATTTTTGCTACTTGAATCAAATTGTGTCTAATCTTTATTTGAGAAACCGAGATATAGCTCTATTTGCGCCGACAAAACCTACTAGCATAGATAGCGAAAGAAGAACTTGAAAAATGAATAACTGGTCATAATAAATGTCAAATCTTGTTAAATCGTATATTAAGTATTTGCTAAAGTTTAATATCCCAATAATTGTATACAGCGATAAAATTGTTGCGATTAGCCCATGCACCAAGCCTTCAATTATAAATGGACCTTTAACAAACCATTTGGTTGCGCCAATCAGCTGTAGGGATTTAATTAACTCTCTCTTAGATAGTACAGTTAGTCTTACTGTGTTCGATATGATAAAGACAGCTATAATAAGTGTAATTGAAACTATTATTACCATTACTTTTAAAAAGGTTTCATAATAATTTTCAATTCTTGAGATCAACTTTCCCTGGTGATTAATCTCGTCAACCTCACGATACTTTCGCAAGCTTGAAATGATTGGCTTCAAGTCAATACGTGTAGGCCAATCTTTCTTTAAATTTATTACACAGCTTATAGGAAGAGGATTGTAACCTAGAATACTCAAAATATCATCTCCAAATTGAGACTTAAATATTCTTTCAGCATCTTTTTTTGAAATAATCGTGATGGAATTAACACCATTTATGGATTTAAAATCCTCAACAAGCTCTGTCACTCTTTTTTCGGTCACACCTTCTTTAAAAAACACCTCTATCTTGTATTTATCTCGAAGATATTCTATTAGTTTATTGGTATTTTGACTAACGATTAGCAATGAGCCAGAAACTATGAGCGTTAGGTAAATTGAGAAAATGGATGACACTGCAGATGACTTGTGTCTCCATACATTTTTAAATCCCTCAGCCAATATAAAAATAAACTTATTCATCTAGTGCCTTACAGATCCATTTTGCATTTCAACGATTCTATGTCCTCTGCTTTTAATTAGATTATAATTGTGAGAGGCCATCAGAATGGAGGTTCCCTCCTTGCTAATCTCTTCCATAAGCTTTATGACCTCAAAAGAGGCGACAGGGTCGAGATTTCCTGTGGGCTCGTCTGCTAAAATAATATCTGGATCTTTAATAAGTGCACGGGCTATACATGCACGTTGCTGCTCTCCACCTGATAATTCGTAAGGATAATGCGTTTCTTTACCTTTTAAACCGATTTCATCGATAGACTCATTCACTAACTCAATAATTTCTTCTTTGTCATAACCTAGGACGTGGAGAGGTAAAGCTATATTTTCAAAAAGATTGCGATCATCAAGGAGATGATAATTCTGAAAAATGACACCCACACGTCTTCGAAGGTAGGGAACCTTTCTTTTCTTAATGCTTTGTGAGTCAAATTTATCAATGGTGATTTTTCCTGCTTTAGGGAACAAGTCCATATATAAAAGTCTTAGTATTGTAGTTTTTCCAGAACCAGTAGGTCCAATGAGAAAAACAAATTCTCCATCATTAATAGTAAGGTTTATATTCGAAACCCCACCACCTTTTGCATAGCTATATGATACATTATCTATTTTTATCATGTATATAATCTAATGTTAATAGACAAATTTAAAATAGTAGATAAATAAATAAGAAATAACCCGCCAACATAGATACAGAAACAGATCTTTTTATTGGTTGCGTAATTTGAGAGATGACGATAATAAGCAAGCCATAGGCTATCATTATTCCAACTTGCATTCTAATATCGATCCATCTAGCATTTAGAGGCTGTACAACCGATGTAACACCAAGCACGCACAAAATATTAAAAATATTCGAACCAATTATATTGCCAATAGAAATGGCGCTTTCTTTTTTGTAAGCAGCCATTGCTGAGGTAGCAAGCTCAGGTAATGATGTACCAAATGCAACAATACTCATTCCTATAACCACTTCAGAAATACCAAAATACCTAGCAATGTAAACTGATCCATCAACAAATAGATCGGCTCCTAAGGAAAGACCAACAATACCAAAAATAACGAACAAAATCATTTCTACAAAATTATCGCCTTCATATTCTTCAATATCAGTATAATCCTTAATCGGCTTTTTAATGCTATAAATAACATAAAATAGGAGAGTATTTACAAAAAATGCTCCTTCAAATTTGCTCAATCTGCCATCAAGCGAAAAAAATATAAAAACAACACATGAGAATAGGTAAACGTATAAGTCGCGTTTTATTAGAGTATATTTCAACGTTATTGGAAATATGAATGCACTCAAAGAAAGAACTAAACCAACATTCGCAATATTCGATCCAATTGCATTGCCAATGGCCAAAGAGGAGCTACCTTGAAATGCTGCATTAAGACTAACCAGAAGCTCTGGGAGTGAAGTACCAAAAGCTACGACAGTAAGGCCGATAACAATTGTTGAGACACCGTATTTTTCTGCTACCCCAACGCCTCCTTTAACTATCCATTCTGATCCAAAGTATAATAAAATGGATCCAAGAGCCAATAACACTATACTGTCTATCATAAATATAGTTTATTTTTGTTAATATATTGCCAAACTGATTCTGTTACCATATATCGAATGGTCTTATTATCTATCCATCTATCCCTAATAGTCGTTGATGATATTTCTATTCTAGGAATACTTGCAAATTGAATTTTTGCTAAAATCCAATTTGGTATATCGGAAGGTCTAAAGCCCGGTCGAATGGCAACAATGACTCTACACTCATCTATAATTTTCTTGGTATCCTTCCATTTTTTAAACTGTTTCAATGAATCGCTACCCATTAGATAAAAAAGTTCATCTGAATTAAGGTTGTTTTGTTTTTTATAATCAATAATAGTATCAATAGAGTACGAAAGACCCTTCCTTTGAATTTCTAAATCTGACATAATAAAATTTGGATTTTCACTGATAGCTATCTTTAGCATTTCAAGTCTTTGATCTACTGGGGAAATCTTCATTCCATTCTTATGGGGTGGCTGATATGCAGGAACAAAGACTATTTGATCAAAATTCTCTGCTTCAAAAATAGTTTGAGCAATAATGAGATGACCTAAGTGAGGTGGATCAAATGTGCCACCAAAAAGGCATACTTTCATTCTAATTCTATCCTATCAAATACTCTTTTTTGCACAAACCATTGGTCTACAAGATCATCCATATTAATATCTTCTATCTGAATACGGTTATTCGCATAATAATTGGATGCAGTTTCGAACTCGTTTTTTTCGATATAACATGCAATGGTCTTTAAATGGGCGAGCTCAATAAAATCTGTATCATAATATAATTCTATAACTTGCTTGAAAGCTAAAAGAGCAGCTTTGTATTCCTCCATTTTCATGTAAAGCACGCCAGACCTATAAGACTTCTCAGATAATTTATTTCTTAACTGCTTTATATCTAATTCAGCTTTTTGTCTTTCGTCTGAATTTGGATAGTCATCGATAAATTCTTGTAATTTTTCTAGTGCTTTTTCACTGTAAGTCTGATCATTGAAATACTTGGGGGATAAAGTAAGATATGCTTCGCATATTCTATATCTTGCCTTTTCAATAAAAGGGCTGAAAGGCATTTTTCTGATTAACCGGTCGTATTCCGCAATTGCCATTAAGTATTCTTTTGAATAAAAAAAGGATTCACCTAGATAAAATAACGCATCATCACCGAGTTCTGTATGAGATGCCCCGATTACTACGGTATTAAAATGATCTTGAGCTTTTATATATTTCTTCTTGCCTAGCGCTATTTTTCCACTCTCAAATTCAATGTCATAGTCTATATCGCTACGCGTAGATGTCGTTGAGCAGGAAATAAAGATTAATGTATTTACGATAAGTAGGAATCTCATTAGTTATTTAATTTATTTTCATTGTATTTATTGAATAATTTACCACGATATATTAAACAGAACACCACCTTCATTTAATGTTCTGTACGGAAGAAGTTCGATCGAAAATTTGCCAATTTTTGACTTGACATTGTTAGAGGATATTAGGGCATCAAAACCACTTGCTATATGATTTAACATAACCACAGAAATAGCATATCGTGCATAATTGGAATAAGTATTGGTCTTATGTCGTAGATCTCGGTAGTAATTTTTATTCTTGGTTAGGATTACCGTTTCTACATTGCCTTTTCGTTCTGAAAACCAATTACCTTTGTTATCAAAAGGATTATCAAACTCATCGGACCAGCCACCAACGAACTGATCGTACTTGCCGATATTTTCGTAAAAATCTCTGTCTCTAACCACCTGGATATCTGACCAAGAATGTTTTTTGGAAAGATCTTCAAGCGAGGTCGTATTAAAATAGTTTCCATTAATTTTTAATCCAAGTTTGTGCGTTCCTACAATGATATCTCTCCAATTTTCTGGAAAAATAATTTTCGTATTCTCAAACCATCTTTTTAAATCCCAATTTTGATCGGCATAATCTTCAAAATCAACCCTATAGTCGTATGATTTTTGATTAAAGTGAAAGTTTGATCCTATAGCTAAGGTTTCAATTCCAAAAAAAAAGATGGGTTTCCAAACAGGATCATTCTTGCTTAGTTGACCCCAACCCGGAATGATAAAAGATTGAACCATGTACTTAGAACTATTTGTTCGTACAGAGTCTTGGAAATAATTATAATTATTTAAATTATATATTTCATATTGCGAGAATGCAAATGATAAAGTGGAAATCGTTACAATTAGTATTTTCATTAAAAACCAAATAGTATATTAAAATAGATCCTATCCTCATCTCCGTAAATGAGATTAGAACCATCACCAATATCAATGTTGAACTTATTCATTGGTTTGTGATACTCTAATCCTATAGCAGTAGGGTAATTGTAAAATGAAAACCCTGAAAATCTAATATGCGCACCATATGAATGTTTTGGTTTAAAGTCCTCTGTTCTGTTCCATGCATTTCCATATTGAGATTCAAATCCAAATAGGAAATTATTAATCGACAGAGGACCGAAAGTATAATTTTTTTCACTAAATACAGGTAATCTGAACACTAAATCTGCAATCAATAAATCCGTGCCTTGTAAACTATAATACGGATAACCTTTTATTCCATTGTAGCCTCCACCAAAGAAATAGAAAAATGAATCCGCATTTAAATTTGAAATTGATCCAATTTGTGCACCAATCTTCATTGAGATTTTTTTGGTTTTAGAAATGTTAAACGAATAGTCTCCTTCTATTTTAGATCGAACGAGATCATGGTTTTTAAATGAGGAGGTTAATGTGCCAGAATCAGAAAGATCTAAACCGTCGATAAAATTATTAAATTCTTTAGCAATTGATAAATGAAGCCTTAGCCCCAAAGGATTAATATTTTTATCAATGCGTTGTTTGTATTTTTGGAGAGACCAATTCAATCCCAATTGAGAGCCTTTGAAATATTCGTAACCATAGCCAGATCTTAGTTCGGGTCTTTCTATAATATTTTCTTTAATCGAAGCTCTATACTGTGACCAGGCAGAAAATATTTCGATTTGACTTCCATGAAAGGGTATCCTTGCTCCACCCTTAAGTTCTAACAGTCTAAATTTTATATTGTTCTTAAGGTTATAAGCTGAATAATTAACATTTTCCTCTTTATTCCGTGTCATAAAATATGTCTCAAAAAATAGCGTTGGAAATAAATGCCTATACTCCATAATAAAAAAAATATCTTGGTCAAATAACTCATTCAACGAAGCTCCACCTAGCAGATTCACTTTATCTAAAATTTCAGATGAAAAGAAATAAGTACCAAGCTTAAGTTTTTCATAATCCATTGTAGCTCGTGGCATAAAGAACATTGGGGGGAAATGGTCTTCGTAATAATTGGACGATGTGGTATCGTAACCATCAATATTACTACTATAGGATTTGGTTTTATCATAAATATTGCTAGAGTAACCAATTTCCTCCTTATTTAAAATAGCTATCGAATCAAGCAATGCTAACTTGAATTTTCCATTTTGAAAATGGGTGTAGACTAGTTTGCCATTATTATGCAAATCTGGCATGAATGCACCACCATTAGTATTAGTTATATATCCTTGCTGTTTTTCTGCAATATAGTATAGGTTAAAAATGCCAGATCTATCTTCACTATAGATAATGTCATTGTTGTCAATAAATGGGTTACGAGCATCCCAACTATTCGATGCTATAAATCTACCTTGGGTGCTGTCGGCAAGATCTAAAAAATAAATACTCTTATTATGATTTGTTGTTAGTTCGAAGAATAAACGATTATTTTTTTTATCAAGAGTCAGGTTGTTCAAGATCTCATGGTCTTTAAAATCTGATATTTTTTTTGACGAATTCGTTGTCAGGTTTATTTTATAAATATTCTGCGTTCCATCAAAGGTGGATAAATAATAAATAACGCTATCTTTTTTACTATAGGTTGGTGAGAATGCTCTCAAATCTCTGGTTAAGCGTTTTTCTTTTTTTGTGACTAAATCAAACTCGTATAAATCAAAGTATCTTGAACCGGTCTCGTTTGGCACAGCAGATCTTTTAGTATAGATGACAGCATCGCCATTCCAAGTCGGTCCAGAAACAACTCCATTAACTATTTTATGATTTTTTTCATCCTTCATTTCATACACAAAGAGATCTGTTGAGCTGAAATAGTCGTGATTTTGATTGGATAAATATGCGATCTTATCTCCTTCTTCATTCCACTTAGGATGTAAATTTGCAGTTCCTTTTTCATTTAGGAATCTTATACCTTGATCATAAACTTTTGAAGACAAAGTTAGGGTACTATACCTTTGACCGATTAAATCTAGATAATCACTGTAAATTTTTTTTCCGCTTTTACCTAAAACACTCTCAAATGACTTATTAACTGAAAAATTAAATGGATTACTAAGTGAAATCATAATTTCACGTAAGGATGTATCTCCATATATGGAAGCAATGTATTTAGAAAAAGCAAACCCCGTATTATAAACGGACTCATTACCAATACCGCTTTTACCAAAAGTATTTATTTCATTCCATGAAAGCATTTCATCGTTAAGAAATTGATCTCTCAAAATCATATCTCTGGTAGTATCCCAATAATCCCAATCTGCACCCGAATACATAAATTGTGCTGTGCCCTCAGCTAACCATGGCGGAACAGATGTTCCAGGAATAGGATAGCTAATTAACACATTTGGATAACCATAAAGCACATCAGCTCTTTTTTCTTTTTCATATCCAATCCACTGCAAATAACCGCCCGGTATTGAATTACCAAACTTTTGAGAAACTTGAATGGAGACGATATGCGCAAATTCGTGAGTAATTACATTCTGCAACCATCTATGCGACCCTCTTAATGGAAAATCTAGAGGGCTAGTCCATATAACAATTTTATTATCATAGAAATATGCTGCTCCGTTAGATATATCGTCTGTATCAGTAAAAACTATATCAGTTTTATCATACGGTTTATAATTATAAAGCGATGTAATTGGCTCGAAGATTTTTTCAGCAATCACAGCACCTCTTCTTGCAGAGGTTTCGGTTTGGGAATAAAAATGAATTCTAAAGTTTTGGGTTTCAAATGATTGCCAGTCGAGCTCGGGATGATTGTACTGAACTTGTGAGAGCAATGAGCAAATCATTAAAGCCTGTATCAAATATTTCATTTAATGATGCTCAGTTTTATAATTTTTTGATCTACCCTATTTCTATCAAAGACCTTTACCCTTGCAAAATAAACTCCAGACTCAACATCTCGAACATCCCATGGTATTTCGATCGTTGAGGAAGAATTTAAGGACATTAGTGTTGAAATATCATTAAATGAGGCTTTTTTAAATCCAGCAAGGTCATAAATATTAATTTCTATACTTTCATAGTCTTTTACCTTAAGTCGAATTGTTATGTTTTCTCCGTATGAAGGATTTGGGTAAGCGTATGTCAGCGATCTATCTAGCAATGGTTGTATATTAACCAACCTTGTTGTATCTATTTTTATGGTTCTTGAAAAGTCAGGTGATCCATACAAATAAGACCATTCATTATAGATGTCAGAATTATTCCATTGCTTGAAAAGATCTAAATGTTTAGAAAAAATAATAGCTTTTCTGTCATTAAATAGCCCCACAGATTTTAGATATGAGCTTAAAGGTAACGAGCTAATAGAAATAGTTCTTCCTTTAGAGTCAGCAATAATTAAACTTCTATCTTCTTGTTCATATATCAATTCGGGGTGACTGTCCCCAGAAATATCTGATATTAAAACGGTATTTATGGCAGATGCTTGTTTGGGAAATCCACTTTTACTTACTAGATTTTGATCAAAAGCATGAATATTACCTGAAGTGTCAACAGCTACTATATCAACCTCGCTATCTAGGTCTAAATCAGTCAATGAAAAGGATTTGAAATTGTTTCTATTAAATGAAAATTGATCATACTCGTTAATAGCACTTGATATATCAATTTTCTTACCGTCTGGACCAGTAAAGTTGAGCAGATCATCCATTTCAGAAACCTGAACTAATTCATTTTGATCAATTTTAAAATAAAAATCTCCTTTGGCAAAGTATAGGGCCTTATCCTCTGATCCAATAAGGGTAATTTCCTCGCTTGTTTCAATTGATCGTTCCCAGACTTTAGTAAAATTTTCCTCATCATAATTGAAGCGAAATAAGCTGAAATAATGAATATTATTTATCTTTTCAATGATTGCAAGGGATACTGGATCTGATTTTCTAACTACACTAAGTTGAATATCGTCAGAGCGAACTTCCTTAAAAGTCTTTGATTTGTCAATATGACTTGACCACCACAAACTATCTCCTTGTCCGATAAAATCTATTTCATCATCCTTATTAACGTCCCATTGGAAAAGGATACTTTTATTTTTTTGATTAAAAAGCAATCGATTACCTTCATAGCTAAAATCAAAAAACATGGTAGTATCCGTTTTGGAAAAATTATCTATTCGTATTGATGACAAATAGCCATCGTTGGTTTGTGTGTTTGGGTATGTGTAATTAGAAAATTCTAGACTATTTATGTTATTAGATCTGAAATATTGATCGTTGGAATTGAACCACATATCACCCCAATAACCAGAGGATGGATCGGTCAATAGGTTTGAGATATAACCAATGTCTTGAGCGCCATCTGCCTCCTCTAGGTCGATTCCTTTTGCTGTTCTATCGGCATTGATATTATAGCTTTCAATATTACTTAAAATTTTGGTCTCATCAATATGCCATATCAAAAACCCTGATGCAGGCATTCCAATATTGTAATTATTTACTTTGGTTACTACACCATATTCATTTTTAATAATTCCCGTTGAGTCAAAAAGAACATTGATATAATTGGGATAGTTTTTTGTTCTTTCCCAAACCGACAATCTTGCCGAATCGATATCCACGCCATACCTAAACCAATTATTTCTATTCTCAATTAAAAAATATTCAAAATCATTTAAATGTATTTTTGCAATACTGTTTTTTTCAAGGCTGCTAAGGGTAAATCTTTGAGGCGATGTAAGGGTTAAAGGAGTTTCCCAGCCTGCGTATATTCTTGTCCATGGGTTCGGTGGTGAAGGAATCATACCTCTGCCATTATTTGAGCCTTGATCCATTAAGCCAAATACTCCAATACCAGACTCACCCGTGTCTATATTCCAAAGTGGAGGTAATCCTACAGCGAAACCAATCATAAGTGCCCATGTTCCAGTTATACTGTACTGAATATCACAGGGATTCTCAAGGTTATTGAAAATCAAAGGGTCCATAAGTGGATGATTTTGAGACTCAGGAAGAATCAATCCTCTATCAATAGTCGAATTACCTACTTTAATGGGTTTATCTAAATTATTTTTGACCATCTGATTATCGATGAAAGTAGAAGGGATATCTTCAGGAGTTGGGTCTAAAAAAGGTAGTTTAAAATCTTGACCTAAACCGGGATGAATAACTGCAACTAAATCAAAATTCTCAAAATTAATTTGATCTACCTCGAAAGCTTTTTCTACAGCGTCCTTTAACAGGCCAACAATCCTCTCTTGGTGAACATCTTCCATACCTAGTTCGTTATAAAAATTCATCGGCTTGTTTAATTTATAGCTCGAATTATTAGGAAAAGGAAAAATTGCTGAGCTATCAATATCGATACCAAATTTATCATATGAGACAACTCTGAAATAATTATCAACAGCATTTATGTGTGATTGGAAATAATTTTTATCATGTGGAGGAGCATCAATGATATAATTATTGCAAATATCTGATGGAGTTAATAAAAAATTACCATCACCAGTAAAACCTGGATAATCACCATTTTCGAAAGACACACGTATAAATGCAATTTTAAGATCACCGGTAATTTGAGCAGATATAGCTCCTAAGGTAAAATATAAAAAAACAGCTGCGCGCATGCAACTGGCACGTAACATCAAACTATCTACGAGTTAAAACTGCATATTCATTGAAAATCGCATTGTGTTGGTCAAGGGATGTCCAACCGCTCCTGAAGTATAGCCAAAATCAAAACCATAATTTGAAAAGCGAAAACCAACTCCAAATGTTGGGTTAGAAATTTTACCGGTTTTATCAAAATAATAGCCACTTCTTAAAGCAAAATAAGAAGAATACCAAAACTCCATTCCAAGATTGTGCACTAACTTATCGAGCTCATCTTGAAGGGATCTATCATCAGCCGAACCTACTTCTTTCTGACCCCATTCATTGTATTTCCCCCAGTTCTTATCTCCAAATGCTGCACCATACTCAACAGATGTATTAATCATCTCATCGGCATCTCTAGACCCGTTACCGTTAGCATCTCCAGCCCATTCCCATCCACCAATTACACGATCAGAATCTTCGCCAGGAGGAGCTCTATCTATATCTCCACCTAGTAGCCAATCATCAACCCATGAAGTAAATATTGCTTTGTATAGTGGATCCTTATGAGCTATCTCCATTTTACCGTTTTTGTTATAATCGTTGTTTTTTAAACTCTCTTTTCCATTTTTATCATACCCACCAATGACTCCATCACCATCCCAATCCATATCTGGATAAGAAGAGACCAAAAGCTTGTCAACATCATAAACAAGAGTGAAGGTATTTTGATCGTTTTCAAAAGCTTTATAGGCCAAACCAAAAGTTAAATTGGTTGGCTGAGGATCTGCTTGATCTGGATCAATAAAGGATACTTTTGGTCCTATGTTTGTCATGGTGACACCCATATCTAGTTGTGGTGTAAGCCAACCTTTTTTCATATATCCAAGATCGAATCCGAAGTCTACTGATGTGCCCTTCCCTTTTTCAGATCCAGTTCCAAGCTCAACAAGATGTTGATAGGAAAGTTTTGCGCTCATACCAAAAGAAGAGGATGAGGATAGTTGAGTACTATAGGACATAGCTCCAGCCATCATGTAAGAGGTAAAAGTACCTTGATATTGGGCGTATTCATCCATTCGCACCTGCTCACCAAGATTGAGATAAATCAAATGCCCACCCAAAGTTCCAAGTGTTGGAAATTGTTTTCTAAAGCCTAAAAATTCGTAATACATGTCATCAGCTAGGCTGGGTAACCAATTCACATGCATAACTGCCAATTCTGACCCTTCCTGAAAGGCTAGACCGGCAGGGTTCCAATAGCTTGCATAAGCATCATTTGCAACAGCAACCTGAGCTTCACCCATACCACCTGCACGTGCGCCAGGAGATATTAATAAAAAAATGGCTCCAGCATCACTTTGGCCTTTAATAGACGGACTACTGATTATCAGAAGAGCCGCCACAATTGAAAAAATACGTTTCATAAAAAGTCCTTTCCCGTATTGGGATATTTTTGTTTATGTTTGTAAAAGAAACGAATCAACCGTTAGCGTTATGTATATAGCACTCCTGTAAATAATTATTTAGAAATTAAACTTTTAAACTCTATTCAAGCAAGAAAATACAAATATTTTTAATTAGTCACCCAAATTGATAATATAGGGATATACGTAACCGCAATAACACTTAATAGCATTGCTACAAAAAAAGGAATTGTTGATTTATATATAGTTGGCATATCCTCATCAAACCTGTATGCTGATAAAAACAAATTCATTCCCACAGGAGGAGTCAAAAAGCCTAATTCTAAGTTTGCTATAAAAATAATAGCTAGATGAATAGGATCTATTCCAAAATAAGCACCTATCGGCGCTATTAAGGGAACCGAAATAATTATAGCAGAAAAAATATCCATCATACAGCCAATAGCTAAGAGAAAAATATTTAACATGATTAAAAACACAAATTTTGAAGAAATGTTTGCCTTTACCCACTCTAACAATTGAAGAGGCACCTGAGCATCTACAAGAAAACTTGTTAAACCCATAGCTACGCCAAGAATTATCAAAACACCACC
>CAJWTA010000013.1 GCA_913046805.1 uncultured Fidelibacterota bacterium
GCATTAGTTTCAATCAAAAAAAAAGCCGCATCTGCGGCTTTTTTTAATAATTAGATATGTCTATTTCTTTTTATTCTTATCAGGGTCTTGTAGATCTTTAACTTCATTTTTTAATTGCGTTAAAGTCTGCTCTAGATCTGATAATTTTCTACTTGTTAGTCTACGTTGACTGTCAAAACTATCTTGGAGATCCGTCACATCATTGTTTGTGCGATCAATCTTTTTATTAGTTACTCGACTGTACTCATCTAAATTGTATTGGACTTCTTCAATATTATCGGAAAGCTGGTTTGCTTTTTCATTTATTAGATTAGTGTTTGAAACAATATCATCTTGAGCTTTGCGAATATGCTTACCCCTTCCTTCAAACTTTAAATCAAATTGTCTAAGACCTTCTCTAAATTCTTTATCTATGACATCTAAATGCTCTGAATCGTTTATATTTAATTCAGACATACGAGACTTCATATCGTTAGCCATCACTTGAAAGTAAACTCCCGCAATTATTAATACACCGAGTAAACCAAATATTACTTTATCCTTAATGCTCATCTTTTCCTCTGTTTAACTTATGCCCTCTAAACGTTTTTCCCATTCGCTAAGCTCTTGTTTTTCTTCAGTGGATTCACTGCTAGCAGATTGGGGCTCATTATCTTTTGAATTTTCAATTTCACCAGATTTGATCTGTTGAAGTAGCTTTTCTTTTTCATCAGAACTCTTTTTTAAAGAATCCATAAGATCATCAACTTCTTTGTTGAAATCATCGATAGTGGCTTCAAGCCTAATCATCAATTCATCTAGAAGAGACTGGCCATAAGAAGCGTTAATGCCATCTAGAAGATCATCAAGTTTATTTTGAAGATAACCTTCTCTTTGTTCTTTTTTACTAAAATCAATACTCATAGAATTATTTTAAATTAACACTACAAACTAAAAATAAGAATGTGAAATTAATAAAGTTTTTTTCTAATAAAATGAGATTTTATTTTTTCTTTTATTTTTTTTCAATGATTCTTGAATTGGTTTATAGATTTTTCGCTGTAGACTAGAGGGTAGTCTGTCTTCTGTTTGTTGAATAATTTGATCATATTTACCTAAGTTTGCTTCTGAACCTCTTCTAAAAATACTCCTTTTGGCTGAAATATGAACTTCTAATCTGTCAGAAACTTTCACAAATAAGATGTAATCGTATTTCCTAAGTGTACGTTTCAATCTTGTAGTTTTTGTACTTAATGCATGTGTTTCAGGTGCATATATATCAATTTCATAACCTAAGGAAATTAAAATTGACCTTATTTCGTTTAGAGCATTATTTTTTGATATGTCATAGTCATATGTCCGAACCATTCTTGGACCAGTAGCGCAACTCAGCGCTATCAATACAATAGTAGAAAGAATGTATTTTTTACTATGATTCAGTAGAATTAATATAATTCAAAGATTGATGGTAAAGATTGTGGCTCAGGCGAAGGTTCCGATGAATGCATAAAATCTGGATTATAATACACCAACTTAAGTACACTATAATTACCTGAAAAAATAGATAGATCCGTTTTTGGCATAAGTATAGATGAATTCAAATATAGTTCAATTACTGCTGGATTTGCTTTCCATGTAGATCTGTAAAAAGCGTTAGAAAATTTTTGATCTAACGTATTACTATAAGCACTAGATACACCAGACTCTTTTTGATTTATTTTCGACGGGGGTCCATAAACCTCCGATATATTTTTTTCATGTCTTAAAAAATGCTTAACGTGATCATCAACACTCTCATGCTCAAGGTGAAAATCAAGTTCAACTTTCCAAAAACCACTATCAGCAAAAAAATAGTGGACCATTACCGAATCGGGACCTAATCTTCCGGTGTATGACTTATAATTTGATAATGTATCATTTTCATTGATATGGGTAAAGCTTGTGAAGATTTTTTTACTATGCCCGCTACCCCATAAAAAACCTTTGTAACCTGCATCTAAAGTCAAGGGAATAGATGGGTCAAGAACGGCTACATCCTCCTCTATTTCAGGGACATTGTCTGCCTGTGCGATTGAATCGACCAAAACACTGTCAGTTGCACCTTCAATTGTTTCAATATTAGCAGAATCATCTTGAGACCAAGTGAGTTGAATAAGTAAAATTAATGATAAAAGTCTTTTCATTTGAATAAAGCTCTATTTATTTATGAAATAAAATACAATTTCAATTTTTAGCTAGTCAAGGCCTAATGAATCACATTACCAATTCGATTAAATCTTGGAAAACCGGTTTTTAGATTTATTGAAAACCAAGAAAATAGTGCTTCCCCTAATATATAATCTCGAGGAATAAAACCCCAATACCTAGAATCCAAACTATCGTCCCTGTTGTCACCCATGGCCCAATAATAGTCTTTCTTAACCTTGTAAGATTTAATATCAGAAATGGAAATACCGTTAATAAGAAGATTGTCCGGAGCAGGTCTGTTGCTTATTTGCCAAGGCAAAAGAATACTACCTCTGGGAAAATAGTCATTTGAAATATTAGAAAAAATCTTGTTGGGGTTTGGACGTTTAAAAAACCAGAACATGCTTTTTCTTCTGAAAAGTTCGTTCGGATCATTCATTGAAAAAGGAAATTCTTTTCCATCGCTTATCATTACAACATCATTGCCATCAAGAAGCATAATATGTATCAATAATTGAAGATTATTACTTTCTATCGGTATTGTGTCCCCTTTTTTTGGCATTCTAATTTTTTGAAATTGATCCTTGTTTCCTTTGTCACCCAAAAAAATGTCATTCTGTATAAAAGTATCAGACAAAAGGTTTGGGATCACAAATTTACCATTTTCAGGCAAATCGTATCTCTCGTTATTAATGTAAATTACCTTATCCTTGATCTCAAGGATATCACCTGGCTCCGCAACGCATCTTTTGACATATTTTTGTCGTACATCTCGCGGAAATTTAAATATAATCACATCGCCTCTTTTAGGCTCCTTAAACGAAGGGAGCTTTATAGAGGGTAAATCCACGGCAAGATCCATAATTCCAATTCTATCTGGTGTGCGCATTCCGTAGACGAACCTGTTACCAACTAAAAAATCTCCAGTCATGATGGTATTTTCCATGCTACCTGTTGGCACTATATACATTTCAAAAATTGTTACTTTTATTGTTAAAATAATTACAATTAGTAAAAAGAGAGATTTCATCTCATTAATTGTTTTTTTCATTTTGTTATTCATACTGATAAATTAATAAATAACATTCTTTAAGCTGAGCCAATTCTTAATTTCTTTATTTACTTCGACCAGCATCTTATTCTGCTTCTTTAATGATTTTTTATACGACAAACTCCTAAGTAGCAGCTCGTCAGGTAGATTCTCATCAACAGGGGAAAATGATCTTCTATGAATTATAGTGGCTTTGTATCTAAATAATGCTTCCATATGAACTTTAGTACCATACCCTTTATTCTTGCAAAACTCAAATTGTGGAAAAATTGGATCAACCAGTTTCATCAGTTTGTCTCGAATGACTTTAGCAACAATTGAGGCAGCACTGATTGTTTCTATTTTTTCATCACCTTTGATTATACCTTCATTTTTTATACTTTTAGATGGTATTGCAAAACCATCAACCAAGACTTTATCTGGTTTGGTTTTTAGCTTACAAAATGCCTTTTTCATCGATAGATAGGTAGCTTGTAAAATATTAATTCTGTCAATTTCTTTTCTTGAAACAATACCAACACCAATTTCTGAAATTGCAATGATATCTTCAAAAAGCGCCTCTCTTTTTTTTGGAGATATTTTTTTTGAATCTGCCAACCCTTGGATATTGTGATCAAGCGGTAGAATAACTGCAGCGCTTACCACAGGTCCCGCTAAAGGACCTCTTCCAACCTCATCTATACCACAGATTATTTTGTTTATCATGATTATTATTAAATCAATTTGATTAATTGATTATTTGTTATTACAATTTATAATCTTCCTACGTTAATAAACACAAATCTAAAGGGTTTTTCATGATAAGTAAAAAAACTGGTGCAATTGTTTTTTTTGGAACAGTAATAATACTTCTTTCGCTTTTTGGAGTGAGTTTTTTCGAGGCGATTTGGTCTTTTCCTCGATTTAGCTTGGTCCCATTAATGGTAGTAGCGTTACTAGGTACCGGAATATTTACTACAATAAATCTTGGTTTTCCTCAAATAAAGTATTTAAAACATGGAATAAGAGTAACCAGGGGTGATTATGACGATCCAAATGAAGCGGGTGATCTTAATCACTTTCAAGCGCTCACTACAGCCTTATCTGCGACAGTGGGTATTGGAAATATTGCTGGTGTAGCAACCGCAATATACTATGGAGGACCGGGAGCACTGTTCTGGATGTGGATTACCGCCTTTTTCGGATCCGCGTTAAAATTTGCGGAATGCACTCTTGCTGTGGAATACAGAGATTTTGACAAAAGCGGTATGACAGCTGGCGGTCCTATGTATACAATTGAAAAAGGTCTTGGTAAGCAATGGCGATGGCTTGCAATTATATTTGCTGGATTTGCAGTGATATGTTCATTTGCTACAGGAAACGCCATTCAATCCTTTACTTTATCAGACCAATTGTACTCTGAGGTTTCTCAGTTGGTTGGAACAGAGCATTTTCTAACTATTAAACATCAACTAACTGATTGGTACAGTGTATCTGTACAGCAGGTAATAAACGGTTTATTCATTACTGTAGTCGCAGCTTTAGTAATTTTAGGCGGAATTAAACGTATAGGTAGCGTAACATCTTATTTGGCCCCATTTATGGCTGCTATTTATGTTATTTCAGCGGTTTTAATACTATTGGCAAATATTACGAAAGTACCTGCTAGTTTTGGCATGATAATTTCAATGGCTTTTAATCCTCCTGCTGCGATTGGTGGAGTCGCAGGTGGAACTTTAATCGTATTTATGAATACCCTACTTTGGGGTGTAAAAAGAGGTTTGTATTCCAATGAGGCTGGACAAGGTAGCGCTCCAATTGCACATTCAACCGCAAAAACAGATTACCCTGTTAGGGAGGGCGTAGTAGCGTTACTAGAACCTTTCATTGATACGATTATTATTTGTACGTTAACGGGATTAACTATTATTTCAACTGGAGCATGGCAGCATACAGAGTTTTATGTATCGCGCATAGATCCAAATTTTGCGGGTGAAATATTAAATGGCAGCTTGCTTACATCTCTTGCATTTAAACAAGGGTTGTCGTGGATAATACCATTTGGAGATAAAATAATTACACTAGGAGTTTTGCTTTTTGCAATATCCACAGTTATTAGCTGGTCTTTCTATGGTGATAGGGCTACGGAATATTTGTTTGGAGAGAAGGCAATACCAGTTTACAGGGCCTTTTATATTACATTTGTATTCATCGGTGCTATTGCTACGTTGGAAGCTATGTGGGCATTTGGTGATGCAGCTTTAGGATTCATGACATTTCCAAATTTAATATCGATAGTTCTTTTATCCGGAACACTGAAGAAGATGACTAAGGACTACTTTGACATTGACCATAAAACATATAACGGCTAATTAAGAAACGTAAGCGTAGTTTAGATCAAGCCCCAATCGATATAAACTTCATTTATTTTTCCCCAGCTAAATCCTTTTCTTGAAAGATAGCTATCTAGCTTTTTCTTGTCTGAGATTTCGAGAAGCTTGTTTTTGGTAACAGATTTTTTTTCTATATGCTTTTCGATTAAATGATAGATGTCGTGTTTATCATATATTTCCTGGACGACTTCATCAATTATTAAGGTATCAATGTGATGTTTATATAGCTCGGAGCGCAACATCAAAGGGCCGATCATTTTAAATTTTACCTTTTCTCTTGCGTATGCATGAGCAAATTCAAGGTCATTAAGATAATTTAATTTTTTCAAATGGTCGATGGTTGAGTCTATTTCATGAGATAAAAAAGATTTTTCTATCAGTTTTTTTTTGATTTCGCCAACACTTCGCATACGATAGGACAAGAACTTATAAGCTGAGTCTCTTGCTTCTTGTAGCCGCATTTTTTCATCGTATTTCCTAATATCCTCAATTGGTATAATGTCACCAACATTAACAGGATGTAAAATAAAAGCGTCCTCAGGTACCCTAAGAACGCTTTTATTTTCAAATGTAATTATGATACGGTCGCTGTACTTTGTCGACCTTTTGATTTTTACAACTTTACGATTTGTTCTTTTCACTCGTTTTTTCTTCATCAACGCCGATAAATGCTTTTACTTTCTGTACAATTTCTTTTCTTTCTTTTTCATTATCAATTAAGAATTGTTTTGCATTTTCTCTTCCTTGACCAATTTTACTATCGCCGTAAGAGAACCAAGAACCCATTTTCTGGACGACTTCAGCTTTTAACGCAAGGTCAATAATATCCCCTTCATATGAAATTCCATGGTTATACATTATATCGAATTCTGTTTGTTTGAAAGGAGGTGCAACTTTGTTTTTTACAACTTTTACCCTAGTACGATTCCCCACAGCATCCTGACCATCTTTAATTGTAGTTACCCGACGAATCTCCATACGTACGGATGTGTAAAATTTGAGAGCTCTACCGCCAGGAGTAGTTTCAGGATTTCCATAAACTACGCCAATTTTTTCCCTAATTTGATTTATAAACAGTACTGCTGTTCCAGAGCGACTAACTGTACCGGTTAACTTACGTAATGCTTGAGACATCAATCTTGCTTGTAGACCAACATGAGTGTCTCCCATCTCTCCCTCCAATTCAGCTCTGGGAACTAGTGCCGCTGCAGAATCAACAACGATAATATCCAAAGCACCGCTTCTAACCAATGTTTCTGTTATTTCTAGCGCCTGCTCACCGTGATCCGGTTGAGATACTAGCAGCTCTTTGGTGTTAACACCTAACTTTTCAGCCCAAGAAGGATCTAAAGCGTGCTCAGCATCTATAAAGGCAGCATAGCCACCAGCTTTTTGTGCCTCAGCAATTATATGAAGGGCTAATGTTGTTTTACCTGATGATTCCGGCCCATATACTTCAATCACCCTACCTCTGGGCACACCTCCGACACCAAGTGCAACATCTAAAGACAAGCATCCTGTTGAAATACTTTTGTTAAAGGCCAGGGGTTGATCTTGATCAAGATGCATTATTGAGCCTTTGCCATATTGTTTATCAACCTGGGATATGGCTATTTCAAGCGCTTTTGTTCTCTTATCTGAAGTTGTTGACATAATCTTTCACCTAGTTTGTGATTTTAGAATTTATATGAACTACTAAATTAACATATAATAAAATCATTGGGAAGAGATGTCTTTATTATTTGATTAATTTTGCAATATTCTTTCTTAGAATATTTAGTGCTACTTGCGAGCTAATCATTTTGTTTGTAATTCTATCATGATTGAATTCGAACTTGTATGATTTGGAAATAGTCTTTGAGGAAAAACCAATATAGACCAGACCTACGGGCTTTTCTGGTGATCCTCCCTCTGGTCCTGCAATACCAGTAGTGGAAATCCCGACATCAGAATCAAACCTTTTCCTTGCGCCTGATGCCATCTCAATAGCTGTTTTTTCACTTACAGCCCCATGATCTAATAAGGTTTTCTCCTTAACTTCCAAGAGATTAATTTTTTGAATATTACTATAAGCAACGAGCCCACCAATGTAAACAGACGAAACACCAGGAACATTTGTCAGGCGATCCGAAATAAGCCCACCAGTGCATGATTCAGCAGTAGAAATTGTAATTTTATTATGAATTAACGTTTTAACAACTACTTCTTCCAATGAAGCATTATCTTCTGAAAAAATGTAATCCCCAATCTTTGATTGAATAGTCTCCAATAATGAAATATAAGATTTTTTATATTTACTAGAAATTCTTATATCAACACCTAGATAGCTTGGTAAAAACGCTACATTTACATTTGAATATTTGTCTATATGTTCGGATAAAATATTAAATAATTGAGACTCATATATTCCGGTAGTTCGTAATATTTTATAGTTCATGGAAATCTTGGATGATTTTTGAATCATCGTAAGCACAGAATTCCGCATCATTGATTTCATCTCATTTGGTACTCCAGGCATTGCAACTATTTTTGCATTATTACTTTTAAAATATAATCCTCGAGCTGTGCCTTTTGAATTGGGTATGATATCTCCAACTGTTGGGATTAGCGCCTGGGATTTATTCAAATTTGATACATCGTACCCTTTTTTTATAAACCTGTCCTTTAATTTCTCCCAATACGATATGTCCAACTGTGGTGTGTCTTCAAAATATTTGTATAAGGATTTTGCAGTTATATCGTCATGTGTTGGGCCCAATCCTCCTGTTATGATTATCATTTCGATATTTCTTTTGAGAAAATTATCCAGTGCAATAAAAATGTCTTCTTCCTGATCTAGAATACTTGTCTTCGATACAACCTCGCCACCAAACAAAATTACATTCTTGGCAATCCAGTGAGCATTGGTGTCCATTCGTAAGCCATTAAGTAATTCTGAACCAATCGTAATAATACCTATCTTCATGGCAACAGAAATCTTATTGCGAAAATTATTAGAATGGTTAAAATACCCGCAACAACATCATCAAGCATTACACCGAAAGCACCTGGGAGTTTTTCTATATATCCAACTGGCTTAAACTTGCTTATATCAAAAAATCGAAATAAAACAAATGCAATCAAACCGTAGCTTGCTGACACTGGTAAAAATGAAAGCGCAATCCATTGTCCTACCCACTCATCAATCACAATATATGATGGATCATAGTCATTTGAATGTTTTAGAGATAGATAGGAAAAAAATGTACCTAGAATTAAAAGTACGAAAGTGTAAAATGGTAATACATGACTATTCGTATCGTCAAAAAAATAAAGCCAGGCAATAGTAGCGATTGCACTAGCCCAAGATCCAGGTGCTAAAGGGAGTTTGCCGATATAAAAAGATGTGACAATGATCTCAGTTAGAATTTTCATTTACTACAATTTTTTTAATTATATCATAATTATTTTGAAAATACCTAAAGCCTGTATAAAAAGTAAAAATCGAAACTATAAATGTTGCATTATATACAATATTGTATTCCAATATGATATTACCAAACAGGGAAAACATGCTTGCTTCCATTTTCTCTACCGCTAAAAAAATTAATATGAAAATTATAAGAATCAATTGGACAGCTGTTTTTGATTTTGCTATCCGACTTGTTTTAAGAGATTGACCATTTTTCTTCATAACGATTCTAAGGCATGTTATAAAAAAGTCGCGAGATAAAATGACCACAACCATCCATAACTTTATCAAATCCAATAGGTAAAAAGATATAAAGGCAGAGGATACAAGTATCTTGTCAGCTAGCGGATCGAGAAAATTACCAAATTCTGTTTCAATATTGTATTTCCTTGCATAATAACCGTCAAAAGCATCGGTCACAGATGCTAAGATAAATATAATAAGAGCATAGAGGTTTGAATACATAGAAGAGCTAAATAGAAGGTATATAAAAAAAGGTGTTAATATTACTCTGAAAATAGTAAGGGCATTAGGTAGATTCATTAGATTTCAGACCTATCTTCGATAGCTCTCATTATAGTTGCCTCGTCAACAAACTCTAAATCACCACCCATCGGTAACCCTCTAGCAAGCCTTGTAACTTTAACGGATTTCTGCTCTAAAAGATTGGCTAAATATAAACAGGTTGCCTCTCCTTCAATTGTGGCATTAGTGGCAATTAATACTTCAATATCTATAGTAACTCTAGTGAGTAAAGATGCAATGTTTAAATCATCAGGGCCGATACCATCTAATGGAGACAACACACCACCCAAAACATGATATAGGCCACCATATGCGCTAGTCTTCTCAAAAGTATATATATCCGCAGGATTCTCAACTACGCAAAGCTTAGTCGTATCCCTTCTAGAATCAGAGCAAATTGGACATATAGATTCTTCGCTTATTCCAAAGCATATATCACAAAATTGAATTTTAGACTTAAGATTTAGTACGGCTTGAGATAAATCATCGGCATGATTTGTAGAAGAGTTGAGTACAAAAAAAGCCATTCTTTGCGCAGTTTTTTTTCCGATACCTGGAAAACGTGAAAATTCATCTATCAAATTATTCAATGATTCTGGGAATGAATTCAAATTACATACCTGGTATTTTCATATCACCAAGCATACCACCGGTTACAGCATTCATTTTTTCTTGTGTGGTTTTTTGCGCGGATGAAATTGCATAGTTCACTGCAGTTTTTATATGAATTTTTTGAGTGCTCAAATCAAGATTTGAAAAATCATCTCGAAGATCTAGATTTGTTAATTCTAGCTTACCATTAACGGTAGCCTCTACTATACTATCATTTGACTGGCCCTTGAATACCATTCTATCAATTTCTTTTTGAACTTTTTTTAATTGTTTTTTTGCTTGCTGTGCTTGTTTAAGCATGCCAAGCATATTTGGTTTGTTAAACATGTATTTACCTCAAAATTTCTCCATCGAACTCTTCGATGATTTTCTCGACAACTTGGTCTGCTTTTGCAGTATCTTGAATAGTTTCAGATGTATGATTTGATACCGGAGTATCAACAGATCGATCACCGTTCCAATCAAAGGTCATTTTAATTGGGTTATTTAAACGTTCAGACAGTAAATCTTCAATGAACTGTTTATTATGATTTAGATTTTCAACGCTAAATTCAGGTAGATCTGAAACGGTTATTGTGACCTTATTTTCCTTGATATTCGTTGGTTTTGCATGATCTAATGTTGAACCAATAGAAGGTCTTTTTGCATTTACACTAACTAAAAAATCGCTCCAGACATTAGCGATATCCTGCAAATTGGTTTGTGATAGAGGTTTTTCTTCAGCTTGTTCTTGATCAGCATCTACATTGTTATGTTTGGAAAAATCAGGTGAAGTGTCTTCTTGATTATCAGCATTTTGAGCAGGGATTTTTTCACTGGGATAGTTCTTAGCAACTTCATTGTTGATTTTTTTACTATCAACAGATTCCACCATTTTTTTAGTCCTAGGTTGCTTGGTTTTATTATCTACCGATTGATTATCAATGGATGAATTCTTAATTAAGTCACTGATTAAAATAGAACTATCCATTTCCATTAGTTTCAAGGTTAATAGTTCAAAGGAGATTAGGGGCTGACGTGAATTTTTAATTACATAACGAAGTTTAGCTAACTCATTAACAATTCTTAAAATGTCATTTACATGCCAACGTTTTGAAGTTTTTAAAAATTGTTTTTTATAATTTTCATTTAAATTCATCAAGGATTCACCATTTGGTGTAAGAGCAAGTATATAGTTTCTAAAGTGTAAATCAAGCCCCTCTAGTAGATCATCTAATTGAAATGAGGATGTTCGAATTTTATTTAAAACTTCATAAATACCTGGGTAATCTTTTTTACTAAGAGCATTTGAATAATCAAAAAATATTTCATGAGGAATAATTCCAATTATATCTTCCACGTCTTCATAAACTATTGATCCATCTGAAAATGCAATAACTTGATCAAGTATGCTTAGTGCATCACGCATACTTCCATCAGCTTTAGTGCTGATAGCCTGCAAAGATTGATCGTCGATTTTAATCTTTTCTATTTCAGTAATTTTAGAGAGGTGGGTAGAAATAATACTCTCATTAATTCGATTAAAATCAAAACGTTGGCATCTCGATATGATTGTAGATGGGACCTTGTGAATGTCTGTGGTCGCCAATATAAACTTTCCATGTGAGGGCGGCTCTTCAAGGGTTCTTAATAATGCATTAAATGCCTGATTTGTTAACATATGGACTTCGTCAATTATAAAAATTTTATACTGCGCATTCATTGGAGCATATCTTATCTGTTCTCTCAAATTGCGAATTTCTTCGATCCCCCTATTCGATGCCCCATCAATTTCTAGTACGTCTAAATTTCTACCATCAATAATCTCTTTACATGTATCACAGGAATTGCAAGGGGTAGCATTTTTAACATTTGAACAATTAAGGGCTTTCGCAATGACTCTAGCTGTAGTAGTCTTACCAACCCCCCTGGGTCCAGTTAACATGTAGGCTTGTGAAACCCTGTCTCTTTTGAAAGCATTGATAAGGGTTTTTGTGATATGGTCTTGACCAGCTAGATCACCAAATGCTTGGGGCCTATATTTAAGTGAAAGTACTTTATATGACATAAAAACTCTATATAATAATATAAAATTTAGTCGACATTATAATGGATTAGCAAGAGCAGAAAAAAGAAATGAAATTAAAAACGGAGAATTAAGAATATTATTTTTTCTTTTTTCTTTTTAAAAATGAAAATTTAGATTTTTTAGGCTCTTCGTCTTCCTTTTCTGATTTATCTTCGCTAATAGAATCGGAATCAGAGGTTTTATCTACACGCTGCTCATCTTCTGTTAAAGCATTTTTTATTGGGTCATCGCCACGTAAAGTAGCAAGTTTATAGTGTTGATTTTGCGTACGGCTCTTAATGCTATCAAGAATGCCATCAACCTCTTCATTGAAATGGGAAACAGTCCGCTCCATTCTTGTAATAAGTTCTTCAAGAAGCGGTTGGCCATACGCATCGTTTAGCCTGTCACCAATTAAATGAAGCTTTTCTTCAAGATATTCTTTTTTAAATTTTTTTTCTTCTTTATTCATAAAAATCTTAAATCATTTACGATTCAATTTTTCTAATTCACTTGATGATAAACCAAATTTAGTTTTTTTTGTCATTATTATCATCGACGTATCGTACAATTCAGCACCTGCGAGTAGACCTAAAGTTGCTCCAAAAAACCTATTATGCCATCTGTAGGCCCAAATTGGATCTGTTTGTCTATTCCATAATTCCATCATCATTAAACCCAATAAAGCCGCACCAGAATATATAAATTTTTGCCACTCTGGCCTATCAATAATCTTATTTCGATACGTAATTCTTTCCATCGATGTCATTTTGATCATTTTTACACTCATTGGTGTTTGAATAAATAACCGATCTTTATTAAAACTAATTAACGTCCCCTTTACTTTTTTGCCATTAATATGATTCACTTCAACAAATTGCCCTTTCGGTATATTAGCTAAGATGTCCTTGGTTCTAAGATATGTTAAATTTTTTCTATATGAATCCCGAATTTCATCTGTAATCGGTGACTTTTTACTTAAACGAATTTGAAGATCAACAAAGGACTTAACTGTAAAATTCTTAATGCTTATCTTTTTTCGCGTGAATTCAAGATAAGAAATCCGTGATTGTACCGTATCGGCATTAATCTGGAAAAACTGAGCACTCTCAAAATTTGGAATATCCGTAAAAACTTCATAATACTTATTTTCCTCTGCGTCCAAAGTAAATCCTATGTGTTTGGTCAGCTGGACAATTTCAGAGTTTTGAGCAAGTATAATGGTCGGAACAACAATGGTTAAATAAAATAACCTAGCCAAGTAATGTGAAAATTTCATCAAATTCAGGAAATCTTCCTTCCTTTTTTTTAGAAAAAATTAAATCATTGTCTTTACGAACATCAAATACACCTCCATCGGATGGAATCAATATTAGCTGAGTGATTGCATTTCCGTATTTATCTAGTAGCTTGGTTGCCAAACTGGCAGCCCTCGGTAGATAATTTCACTTATTACAATACGTTATTGAAATATTCATTACACCTCCTCATGTCCAGGATAGAACCCAATAAAAACCAAAAATCATCATAAAAAAAGCAAGAAAAAATAAAAAGTAGGCTGCTTTTTTAAAACCACTACCCCTTGAATCGTATCGAAATATTGTCTTAGGTGAATTATGGTCCATCAAAAATCAAATGCAGTTTCGATGGTGGTTTGCTTTACAGGTTCTAAAATAGCGCCAGGCAAACCACTGTCTCTATAATATTGCCTAAAGTCCCAAATAACGCTTACACCCTGACTGACTTCATACCCCACTTTGTAGCCAAATACAGTATTTATAGATGGCTTGCTGAATTCAAAAGGATTTTTATCATTGTTTCTTTGATAGTAGGCTTGAGCAATGCTTAGCTTTGGTATATTGTCTGCATTAAGGTTTAAAAGGGCATTAAAGCTATTAAACTCTGTCGTATCTGCTTTCATATTAGCATACGAAGCGTTAAATGTTAAGAGATTAAATAGATTGGCCGATGCCGACCCAAACATACCCTTTGTATCTTTATTGGACATGGGGTCTGCAAAAATAACCTGGTCTTTTGTTCTTACCAATATTCCGCTATCTGTGGTCTGTACCGTTACTCTAGATAGGTCATAGCTACCATCAAAAAATTGTGGTATGAAATAGCCATTTTTAATTCTGTATTCAAAGCTGATATTCAAAAAACCAAAAAGAGAGGCTCTGACACCAGGTAGTGTTATACCAGAACCGCTCATTTTATTGCGATTGAAATAAGTAGTGTCACCAGTTGATTTAGAAAAATTCAGTGTGTTAAATTCTGAATAAACCTCCATACTTAAAACTCTGCTTTTAAGAACAGGGTATCCAATATCAAAACCAAAACCCTGAGCAACTGCTTCACTATTGGTGCTTTTAAATGGTTCTGGTTTGAGCTTTAAGTCAGACTGCTGAGAATCAAGTATGTTGTTACCATCAGCATCAATATCCCACCCACCATCTGGGATTTTGCTACCCCCATTTAAATCTGCTATACCATCACCATCAGTATCGCTCCAAAGATCTTTATCGTTGGGAAAGTCATCAAATAAGTCTGGATAATCATCACCATCGGTATCTTTAAGACCGGAAAATTGGTTCATATCTTGTACAAAATTCATTCCCAAAGTAATCGGTAAAGCGTCTGAAATTTTATATGTACCCCTTAGTCCTATAAGTGTACCACCGCGAGAAAAATCCTTCATATTTGATAAAAAGACCTCTGTTCCAAACTTGCCAATAGTAAATCCAGTATTAATTCCAACTTTTCTTACAGATGGGAATTCCATCATATTGGAATATCCATTTAATAGACCACCATATCCCAATGTAACATTATTTAATGAGCCCCACATCAACCAAAAAGGATCGGACTTTTGTCCCCATCTAAGATACAATATTTTATCAACGAAATCTGATGGCTCATCCCATTCGTCTTTTCGAATATTTCCTTCATTATCAATATACATTACTAGATCAAAACCTATACCAAGCTTACCAAACGATAATTCAGGTCTCAGTGCAACTTGATTGTATATAGTGTCATTTATGGTTGCGGAGCCAACGGCTAACCCCATATTAAAAGGTTTTTTTGGTGGAGCTTGATCTTTAACCGCAGAAGTTTCATTCTGAACAACGGCTTCATTTGTTTGAAGGGACTTATTTTGATCCTGTGGCGATCTATCCGACTGACGCTGAGTAGACCTCTGCTGTCTTTGTTGAGGCTGCTGATTTTGCTGGTTTTGAGGTTGGGGTTGCTCTTGATTGTTTCCATCGCTTTGAGGTTCGTCATTATTTTGCTCTGAAGAAGACTCACCATCTGGATCTTCTGGAAAATCACCTGGTTCCGCTGGTGCAGGTATCAATTGACCTAACGCGTTTGAGACTGCTTTTTGACCCGGCCCTACATTTACAATTGCGCCACTAATAGAATTTAAAACTTCAAAATTACCACTTTTACCAACAAATTTATCTACTCCAGATACCGCATCATGGAAAGATGAGAATTCTGTCCCTTTTACCGATGCAACTGAAACTGGAGTTTCAACGCGATACGTCTTCTTTCGATTGTCTTTATTCACGTTATGCAGTGTTGTGCCCTGATCGATAATCAAACTTCGTGTATTTGATGTTTCTACGAATTGAAAGTCTGTATTTTCTCTAATTTTAACTACGGACTTATCATCTAAAAAAATAACTACTGCAAAACTAGCATCACCAACCCGTATCGCGTCTCCATTTGAAACTGCTTGACCTGGTTTTGCCTGAATGGAATATGAAGACGAACCCATTTGTTTTATTAAAACTGTTCCATTGGACTTCATTACTCTTCCAATAGTCTCAGCTGAAAGTAAATTTGAAAAAATAATTGCGATTAAGAGTGAATTTTTTAACATAATAGTTGATAATTCCGATTTATTCTTAAAAAATATATTAATAAATATAAGAAACTATAGTGAGATGACGCACAGGTTGATTTACGAAAATACTGAGCACGCTATTTCCAATCTTTTCTTTTACTTGTACCTCCAATTCCAGGATTGAAGGTGTTTGATGGGTCTAAATTCTTATAAAAATTTGAAAGAGCGGGTTTAGCGATATATTCATGTCCTACATTATGCTCTGCGGGATATTCAGCCCCTCTCTCATCGTAGGATATCAATAATTGTTCTTTTAATTTTTGAACATTGACGCCTTTTTTTGCTACATAGTTTTGATGTAGGACATGGCAAAATAAATGTCCATAATATAATTTCAAATCTAATGAATCATCTATTTCAGGCGGTAAAACCTCAAACCAATCTTTCTCATTTCTTGGAAAGGCTATATCCATCGAAATCATATCACCCAATTTTTTTTGATGTATTGCGTGGTATCTAGCTACAGCGCTCGCAGCTACAAAACGATGTAAAATAGCTTTTTGAGATTCTTTATTTGTACACTCAAAGTATGAGCCTTCGTTTTTTTTGAAAAATTCATTAAAATATGCTCTACCTTCCTCAATACTCTCATCAGATAATTCAATAATCCAATGATGTTCAAATTTCTTACGATATTGTTCCATACGCTTTGGTAAATGATTTGGCCACAGATAACTTAAAAACTGCATCAATTTATCAGAAAATTTATCTGGCAGAAAAAATATCTTAGCAGCAACAAGATCAACTCTACGTTTGAACTCAAATAGCTTTGGAATGAAGCTGGGACCCATTTTGTCAATCGCTATAAATGTATCTTTGCTATATTTTTTAGCTGCATCATAACAATCTCTATGAATATACTCTCCAGAAACAGGGAGAGTATCAAACGACGACAGAATGTCGCTACGAATTTTTCCTAACACATAAGAACTGTTTGTACCAATATAAAATACTTGATTGCGTTTTGGGATGGGGTAAGTATCTAGTCTTACCGCAAAAACTGCTACTTTTCCTGCACAACCAGACGCACCATAAAGTCGTCTAGTATCTGCATTGAAACGAGCGGGAGTACTTGCATTGACATCTCTTATTCGTTTATGATATTCATTATCCGATGCTAGCTTATTCGGATAGTGTATTTGAGTTTCATTAAAATTACCCTTTTGGATATTATTAAGAATGTCTTCTGGTGTAGTTCCAAGATCTATACCTATTTCATTGATTAATTCTAATTCTCCATTTTCAGTGATTTGAGCGTATAGAGACATTTCAGTATAAGCTGGACCTCTTCTTACCAAAGCCCCACCTGAATTATTACATATACCTCCTACGATAGAAGCACCGATACAAGATGAGCCAATCACTGAATGCGGCTCTCTGTTAAACGGCTTAAGCATTTTTTCTAGTTTAAATAAAGTACTTCCTGAGAGACCCAAAACTTGCTTGCCGTTGTTGATTGTATGAATAGTATCAATACGCATTGTGTTAATAATGAGTATCGGTCTATCGTAATCGTCACCATACGGTGTAGAGCCTCCTGTTAAACCCGTATTAGCAGCTTGCATAATGACAATTACATCATATTCCACACATATTTGAAGGATCTTCCAAATATCAACCAGGGTCGAGGGCTTAGCTACTGCCAGAGCCTCTCCCTCACCGTATCTCCAACCTTTGCTGTACGCTTGCATCTTCCAAGTTGATGTAATAAGGTACTTATCACCAACAATTGAGCGTATAAGTTTTAATATTTCGATATGATCAGAGATATTTAACTCGTTAAAAGTTTATATTCATTGGTAATCATTTAAATTTCACTTAAAACAATTCTAACCAAAAGGAAGGTAATGGGATTTAATATTTTCTGTCAACGCTATACTCTTTTGCGTTTTGTAATCAAAAGTAACCAATGTAAAGACTCCTATGGCTACAGGAGTAGGTTTGTTTTTGTCAAAAATTACGGACAAAAGATCAAAACTTTTACGTCCAAGTCTGATAATTCTGCACCCCAATGCAAATTCATTGGGATGCGAAGTTTGTCTAATGTAGTCTATTTTCATAGATGCTAAAATAACACCAACATCCATACCTCTCTTAAGCAAATCAAAGCCTAGCTTATTTAAAAAATCAACCCGAACTGTTTCAAAATATGTTAAATAGGTTGCATGATTTATATGACCAATTGCATCCATATCGCGCCATCTGGTTTTAATTTCTTGTATATATTTAAAATCTTTTTGGGTCAGGTTATTGTACATCATATTATTGCCTAGGTTGAAGCTGCGCCCATGGTGACTGATAAAACAAAACAGGGTCATCCGATATAGCTGAATTCACATTTTTACGATACATTGCATTTGAGGACTCATATTTGAAAATTATTTCATCATTTCCATTCCATTGGGCGTATCTTGCGTTGGACTGAAATAGCCTTAACTTCGGTTCTGTATTTTTTTGGTACAAATACAAATTATATGTGGAAACAAACTTTTTTTCCCACATTATAGCTTTATCGCCATCAGGTGACCATCTTATATTGCGGAAATATGAACTTATTTCAGGAATAATTGAGTCCCCTCCCTCTGTTTCAACAAGAGATCCTCTTTTTTCGATAGGGTAATTCAATTCATAAATACCATTATTCTTAAAATAATAAATGATTTTATCTCCTGAGGATGACATTCTTGGCATAATAAACTTCTCTTCTTCTTCTGCATCGGTTATTTGCACGACATTCTTACCATCCCTATCCATTGTATATATGTTGATCGTACCTATGTTGTTGTTTGAAAAATGTCTTCTTTGAGAAAATAGGATTTTACTATCGTCAAAAATAAATTGCGGATCTGAATACCATTCATTGTTGGTGTTTTTAGTGATTCTGACAGTTGATTTGTCTTCATTTAAGTATGCCAAATAAATATCATCATCAGAACCTACAAAAAGAGCCTCTGTTTGATCGCTATTAAACGAAATATCTTGTGGTGGAACACCTGATATAGTTTTTAAACCGGTACCGTTTTGATTGATAACGTGACCTACGTTATTATTTGTAAATGAAAACACCTTTTTCCCGTCTTGAATCCAAATAGGAAATGATGCCTTAACACTTGTAAGGGTATGCATAAAAGGCATAGTCGGACCCAGATTCATTATTATAATATTATTACCATTCTCAGTGACAGTATCTAGTTTCACAATTTTCTGATAGGATGAGGCTGGATTAATATTGCTATAACTAAAATTCCCCCACACATCATCCACTCTGAGTCTATAATAATGCTCTTCATCAATTTGTGTCGATATTTCAAAATTCGCTTTATTACTTTCAATATTAATGGAATTACGAATTACAGAAGAATCAACAGGTGATATTTGTTCTACTATATAATTGGAAATATCGTTTTCGTTCGAAGGGTTCCAAGATAGATAAAAACGTTGATTATCAAAAAGAATGGAATCTAAAAGGGGTTGTAATGGAGGTTGATTAGCAGGTAGTCCATATGAATTTCCAAGGGTTTTTTGCCCAGTAGTATCTTCAACC
>CAJWTA010000014.1 GCA_913046805.1 uncultured Fidelibacterota bacterium
AGTTATATGTTAACTTAAATCTGGAAGTAGAGGATTTCCTAATTCAAAAACAGACGGATGCCTCATCATTAACTTTAGCTCTAGGATGGGAGGGTGATATACGAAAACTATTTTAGTTTCTTTTCAACAAATGCTAAAATCGTTCTTGGATATTCATCAACCACTACAATGAAACCTTTCTTATCAAATCGGACCACACCCTCCCAATTTCTAGATTCTTTATTTATGACAAATTGAATGGGATCGGTCTGAGTTCTCTCTACTTTATTTTTGTATATTTTATATTCAACCAACCTTTCAACATGATCATACATTTTGTGCGTGTCCCCTTCGTCAGTTTTTTCTAAAACCTCATCAAAAGCAGGATTTAATCTTTTTTTCTCGCCAGGCCAATAAAAATTAAGTGCCCAAAATCTGCTTTTATTATCAACTCTTGTAGCGTCAGTCAACCGATACTCTAAATTTTCAAATGTTAACAGTTTTGAGTTTTTTAAAGATCTATCAAATGAAACAATTTTTGGATCAGGATAAATATTCTTTCCATTGGCTTCAAAAATCGCAAGAATTTGATTTCTGTGCTTTATTAAACTTTCAAAACCCATGTTTTTTATATTTACAGGTACAGGAATTTCAGTTAATGAATCATTTTTTATTTCAATCAATGAATTGTCCCTGTTGATTACACCCATGACAATATAACTTTTCATGACGTCGCTGTCTTTTGATTCAATCACTAGATACACATTTCTACCATCAAAGCATATAGCTTCAAAACCTTGATATCCTTTTATGCTTTTTCTGTAGTCTGGTAATGTTAGTTTGATTTTCTGAGGTATGATTGGTTTTTTTAATTCTTCGTTTAGCCATTTGTTTATGCGAGATTTTGAAATAGAATAAAATGCTGGGTCATCATAATCAATGTATTGAGGTAGAAGTATTAACTTGTCTTTGTACCATGTTAATCCTGACATTTCTAGTGTTTTATCTTTTGCAGAGCCTTCAAGAATGATTTCTGTAACGTCCTTTTCTTGACCTCTTGCATCAGAGAAAGCAACTAAAACTGTAAATATATATAGCGTGATTTTATTTAACATATTTTTTGTACCAATCTACTAATCTATTCATATAATCCAACTGATGTGGTCGTTCAATCAAGCCATGTGGTTCTCTGGGATATAAGACAAATTCTGTTTCTACGTTTTTAATTTTTAATGCCTGCCATAACTCCATTCCTTGTTCCGGATGAACTCTCTTGTCGCGCATTCCATGAATGATAAGCGTAGGTGTTTTTGCTTTGTTTATATGAGATAGTGGTGATCTATCCCAATGTAATTGTTGATTGTCAAACCACCATTGATTCCAATGAACTATTGACATTTCATATGGTATGTCTGTTGTGCCGATAAAACTTATCATATTTGTTAATCCTGCCCCAACCATCGAAGCTTTAAATCTAGAAGAGTACTTTGTTGCTGCTAAAGCAGAAAAATAACCTCCATAAGACCATCCTCCAGTTCCGACTTGGTTTTCATCTACAAATCCCTTTTTAATTAAGTGATCTATTCCCTGCAAAACATCTATGAACTCCTCGCCACCCAGGTCATCATGATCTGATTTGGAAAATTCAACACCTCTACCAGCGCTACCACGGTAGTTTGGCTCAAGAACAAAATATCCATTGGAAGATAATAGCTGTATCGGATATGTAGGCCTCGTGTTCCATCCATCTTGACTTACACCTTCGGGTCCTCCGTGTATTTGAAGAATCAAAGGATATCTTTTCCCGCTTCGATATACCAAAGGGTACGTTAAAACCCCTTCAATTGTTTTGCCATCTCTTGCTTTCCATGATATTGATTCCTGCTTTGAAAGCTGGATGTTTGATAAAGCTGGATTTGAGAATGTTATTCTTTTCATTTTCTTTGAATTGTAGAGCCCAACATATAATTCACTTGGATTTTTACGACTATTTGCCGTGATAACAAGTTGCTTTGTATACCTGTGAAATGAAAAAGTTGATATAATCTCATCAGGAGCTAAAACGTCATTTTGATTAAAAACGTCTTCAGGCAGGTTGTTTGCTAAAAAAATTGTCGAAAGGACAGTTTTAGTTCCCCTTTGTGACAAACCAATAACTGTTTGATCGTCTATCCATTCAACATCGACAAAAGACTCTTTGAATCCAGGAGTAATTAATTTGGATTTACCATTTTTAATATTGTGAACAAAGATACTCTGAGCCAGCGGATCGTTTTGCGATGTAGCGCCTAAATACGCTAATTGTTCAGTATTTGGAGATATTGACATACTTGAAAGCTTTCCTGGGGTTTCTGCAATTTTTCTTGGGTTACCACTTGGCGCTTTTACGCTGTAAATTGAACTCTCTAAATACTCAATATCAACATTTACTTCTTCAGCGGCCTGAAAAATGATGAATTTACTGTCCTCCGACCACTCAAACGATGACACATTAAGGTCTTGTCTAAATATTGTTTCGTGCGTTTTGGTCTCTAAATCGTAAATCCATAATCTATTAAAGAGCTGCTTTTTGCCCATCACAATCATATCATATCCATCTTTTTTCCTCTTTTTTACTGATGGACTTTCATCGTCTTTTGAGGTGAATGCTATCCATCTTCCATTTGGAGACCACTTATATGAACCAATCCCATTATCATGGTTTGTCAATGGAAAGGCTTCGCCCCCATCTGTTGGAATAGTGTATATCTGAGTTGACTTGTGATGAGTTTTTCTTAATGATAAAAATGAAAGGTTCCCATTAGGAGTCCATTGTGGAGCCCAGCTGTTGTTAGGAATTGAAGTAAATTTTCGTTGATTCAATCCATCTACATCTGTTACCCAAATTTCTTTAAATGTACTTCTACTGTTAGAATCTTTTGGTGGAGGAACAATCTTAACGTATGCAATCCTTGTGCCCCCAATATTGATGACAGGTTGAGCAATACGCTCTAAGTTGATGATGTCTTTAGCAGTTATGGGCTTATCTGCAAATACAAATGAAAGGCTGATAAAAAATAATAGAAAATTTTTCATAATTTCTCCTTAATGCCTTTTTCACCGCCAGGTGAATACGATTTAATTAGGTTTAATTTAATATCTTTTAAGCTCATCCAAACTGGTTTCATTTTATTGGTTGAAAATAATAATGCCTGGTCATTGTAGTGAACTGAGTTTGAATCAATCGTTGCTGATCCATACTGATGGATGCTTTGTGAGCTTACTTTTCCCAAAGTATCCCATTCTACAATTTGAAAATAGCAATCTCCCGCGATAGCCTTTCTTTGGCCTTTAGATTTTTTCGTATAGATTGCTCTAAAGATATCTGGCCCACCGCTTAAGGCTAAATTTTTATTTCCACGCTGAAGTCTTTGAATATTTCCCCACTTGACATCAAGTCTTTTAAAGTATTCTTTTGTTTTTTTAACGCTCTCTTTCAATCGCTTCATAATAAGCTCATAATCATAAATATAATCAGCTGGATTATAAACAGGTTTTATTGCATCGAGGGCGTAATGCACTCCTACTGCTAGACTATCAGTTTGGTAGTTCCAGTCGTTAAGGATCTTTAAAACAGCCATCACGTCTTGGTCTTGACTTTTGGCTTCACTTAAAAATCTTAAGAGATTTGTTACTAAGACGGATTTATCAGAATACCGTGTATCATACTTGTAGTCATAAAACTCCTTTTTATTTATTGAGACATCCTTTCCATAAATCTCATGAGCTCTAAGTGCGCGGTTAGTTTGAAATCTCTCGATCCCAAGATTGCTATGATATAGACTTTCGTCAGGGTTTTCGTTTCCTATCGTGGCTAAAAATGGTGAGCTATTGCAATTTTGTAAAAACCCAGATTTAGGGTTTAAAACTTTAGGTAAATATTCGTAAGGATAATATTCATTCCATAGATTATCTGAAGTATTTCCTTCAAGCGGAGCTCCCTTCCAACTATATTCTTTTTTTCTTTTTGGAAATAGTGCGTTGTATAAATAAAAGATATTTCCTTCTTTGTCCGCGTAAATCGTATTGAACATTGGAATCGCCATAAGCTTTAACGCGCTTTCAAAATCTTCAAAGTTTTTCGACTTGTTCATTTTAAACCATTGTTCCAAATATCGAAATTCATTATAACCAGAATATCTAATTGCAAAGGTTCCGTGATCATTGCTAATAACTGGACCGTGTTTAGATCTGTATACTTTTCTTTTGAATGTCCACTTAATTGGTCCCCAGATTTTTATCTTTATTTTTGCTACTGAGATTTCAAAATTCTCATACTTTCCATTAAATAAATATTGATTGGAATTATTTGGGTTTAGAGTTAGTTCATAAACATCAATTAAATCTGGACTATTGACTGTATGGCTCCATCCAATATTTTCATTATGACCTACTAAAATAACTGGCGATCCAGGAAAAAGACCTCCAACCATATTCCAACCTTGATTGCTATTTAAATGAGCTTCATACCACGCTACTGGACCAGACCACGGTTGATGAGAATTAATCAAAATTCTAGTATGTTTGTCTTCTGATCTCTCTGGTGAAATTGCAATAACATTTGAACCTAGCATTCTATTGTTAAATAAACTAGAGCTCGATGTTGTGATTTTTTTATTATTTTTTGGATAATTATTGGATACTATATCGCCTAGAACACCATCTAGACCAAACATTAGAGGCATACGATGTATAAAGCCTGCCACAATATCTTTTCCCCGAACTGGGAAAACACCCTTAAATGCCTTTTCAGGATAAAGGGATACATAATGATTGATACCATCTGCGTAAGCTTCACTGATTTTAATTACTTCATTGGATAAACCATTTTGATAATTCTTATCAACAACATCCCAGATACTCAGCAATTGAACCATATAGTCGTTAGGAGCCGCGGACTTTCCGTAATACTTAGCAAGATTCCCTCTAGCAGCTATCAGAACATCTTGAATTGTTTTAAAATCATCTTCTGCGTGTGCATAGCCAAGGCCATATGCAGTATCTTCATCTTTATTTCCGAAAATGTGGGGCACACCCCACGTATCTCGATATATTGTTACATCATATTTTTCATATTCATTGGATAAATTTTTCTTTTTATCAAAAATTGAATTTACTTCATGATTATTCCCTACGACTAAAATAGTAAAAACGAATAAAAATATTGTTTTAAAAATTATTACCATTCAAAAGGCCCGTCTATCATATCCCATAGATATAAACACGCTAGTGTGCGATAAGGCTTCCATTTTTCTGCCACCTTTATCATCTCGTCCTCGCTAGGAAGTTTTTTCATGTCATAAAGTTTTGCATACCCTTTTTTAATAACGAGATCGCCTGTAGGCAATACGTCAGGGCGCGCTAGCGAAAAAATAAGAAACATATCAACCGTCCACTGTCCTATTCCCTTAACGTTCATTAATTGCCTTCCTATTTTATTGTCATCTAATAAATCAATATCATCAAATTTCTTACCTATACTAGACCATTCTTTTGCAAGAATATTAATATATTCAATTTTTTGTTTAGATAAACCTATAGTTTTTAATTTTTCATTTGGAATTGATATTATGTCATTTGGGTTTATTTTCTTAGAAGCAAACAACTTTTTAAATCGACCATGAATTGCGAAAGCAGATTTTGTACTTAGCTGCTGATAAATTATATATTTAATCAACGATTGAAAATATAATTTTGATTTACTTATCTTAGGTTTTGGGAATTCTTTAATAATTTTCGCAAGACTTTTGTCAGACTTACTTAAGTGTTTAATCCCTTTTTCAACATCCATGGGTTGATATTTCAATATGTATTATATGAGGGACTGAATGGATCGCCTTTCGGCTTCAATCTGTTTTTTATTTTCACCTTTTTGTTCAAGAATATCAAGAACGTCCAACGCTCTTTGATAGAGCTCTTGACCTTTCAATACATGCACTAATGTAAAGGTAGCAAGTCGCGGGCTTATTGAAGCTTTTTCAATCATGATATCTGCAGGAATTGCTTCTTTCTTTTTTTTCTTTTTTGATGGCTTTGTAGATAAAAAATCATTTGCAAACTCGTTACTAGGATCAACATCTTTTGCATGTTTCCAGCTGTCAGTTAAAGTATTCTTGGATCTACCAAGCTGTTCTTGAACAACTGGGAGCGCTGCTGCTGCTGGTTGGTGAGATGGTACTTTATCTAATACTCTCTTCAGAAGTTTTTCAGCAGCTGTTAAATTTCCAAGCGCCATTTCAGCCTGAGATAAGATAAATTGTCCGTCAATAGATTCAGGGTGATGTTCCAGTCCTATTTCGCAAACTCTTTTTGCTCTGGCGTAATCTGCTTTGCTTTGATATAAATCAGCAAGCACAGGGAAGAGAACGGTGTCAAAGTGATCTGCAAAATATAACTCTAGTTCGGTTTGGTTGTTTATATCCATTTATCTTCTATTTTTTTGAACCCAATTTGTAATGTAATTTAATGTTTCTTCAACTGGAGTTCCAGGTCCAAATAATTTACCCATACCAAGACCCTCTAATTCTTCCATGTCTTTTTTTGGTATTATTCCACCTCCAACCAATAAAACGTCATCTAATCCTTTTTCCTTCATTATTTTCATTACATTTGGGAATATTGTCATATGAGCATTATTAAGACTAGAAAGAGCAATTACATCGACGTCCTCTTGAAGTGCGGATGCGACAATCATTTCAGGTGTTTGTCTTAATCCAAGATATATTACCTCCATACCAGCATCTCTATAAGCAGAGGCCAAGACTTTAATGCCCCTATCATGTCCATCTAGACCTGGCTTTGCCATCAAAATTCTTATTTTTCTCTTCATGTGATAATATTAGTATTTTTTATTCGGAAATCCACACATTCTTTTTACCGCAAATATCTCGAACTTCATTTAAAAAGGATTTGCCTGAAGAAACCTTGATATTATGAGCTAGTATTCGTTGCATTCTTCCATTTTGTCCTGTCATGTGGAACATTAACCCACATTTACCTTTGTGCTCTTTCGCAAGTTTCGAAATTTTAACTATGTCTAGATTAGCATTATTTAAATCAATCCTGATATTAATATTCTTTGAGTAAATCTCTTTTGCTTTTTCTACAGTAACGATCTCTTCTGCTATTAGCTTTAAATCTGAAAAATCTGTTTCGTCGGTTTGCTTGCCCTTAACAAAAACAACATTATCATTTTTAACCAGATCTTTGTATCTAGAAAAAACACTACTGAATGCTAGTATTTCTGCTTGTCCACCTAGGCAATCTAATTTGAAAAAAGCCATCTGATTATTCTTTTTATCAAAGTGTAATTTGAGATCTGTAATTGCGCCACCAATTCGTACTTTGTTTTGACTTCTTGGGTTTAACTTTTCAGTAAAATCAAAATTGGAATGCTCTTCAAGATCATCTGCATATTTTAATAAGGGGTGACCTGAAATATACATCCCCAAAACCTCTTTTTCATTTTCGAGCATTTTACTTTCGGGCCACTCTTCTAAATTACTTAACGTAGGAACCATTGATTGATTAGATGTAGATCCTTCTGCTCCACCAAACAAATCAACCTGATTTTTTGATTTTGCATCTTGCTCACTTTGTCCATATTTAAGGGCAACCTCAATCTCATCAAATTTTTGCGCTCTATTGCCGTCCAAAGAATCCATTGCGCCTGACATAATCAAACTTTCCAAAACTTTTTTATTGACTGTTTTAAGTGCAACGTTTGCTGTGAAGTCAAAAATTGATTCGTACTTCTTTTTATCTTTTCGGGATTCGATAATTTGTTCTAAGGCTTTGGTCCCAACATTTTTAATAGCATTTAATCCAAATGAAATTGTTTTATCGTTTACAGGCCTGAAGTCAATAGAAGATACGTTAACATCTGGAGGGTTAACATCGATCTTCATTTTTCTACATTCGTTGATAAGTATGACCACCCTGTCAATATTTGACATTTCACTTGTAAGGTTTGCGCTCATGAACTCAGCTGGGTAATGTGTTTTTAGCCAAGCAGTTTGGTAGGCAACATATGCATATGCCGTTGAATGACTTTTGTTAAATCCATATTCAGCAAATTTTTCAATTAATTCATAAATCTGCCTAGCGATTTCAGGGTCGATATTATTTTTGTTTTGTGCACCATCAATAAATTTAACCTTCAATTCATCCATCAGTTTTTTAATTTTTTTTCCCATTGCTCTGCGCATAATATCCGCTTCAGCGAGTGAAAAACCTGCAATCTCATTTGCTATTTGCATCACCTGCTCTTGGTAAACAATAATTCCATAAGTTTCTTGAAGAATATTTTCCATGCTAGGGTGCAAGTATTGTATTTCTTTTTTACCGTGCTTTCTCTTGATAAAATCATCAATATTGTTCATTGGTCCAGGTCTATATAGTGCATTCATAGCAATTAAATCTTCAATGACTGTTGGTTTAAGTTTTTTTAAAAATTCTCTCATACCAGATGATTCAAACTGGAAAATGCCTATGGTTAATCCTTTTGTAAAAAGCTTATAGACAGATTGATCATCAAAAGGAATGTTTTCTATATCAATGTCACTTCCGCCTTCCTTAATTAACTTAAGAGCATTATCAATAACAGTGAGGTTACGTAACCCTAGAAAATCAAGCTTCAAAAGCCCTAGGTCTTCCAACCCTTTCATATCATATTGTGATGTAACGTCTCCTTGGGAAGATCTGTATAAAGGGACGTAATCTGTTAGTTCACCTGGCGCAATCACTACACCTGCAGCATGAATAGATGCGTGACGATTCATACCTTCAAGAATCTTAGAATAATCTAGCAACTCTTTAAACTCACCTTTGGAAGCAGCAAGCAATTCAGGGCTTTGCTCTAAAGCTTCCTCTAGGGTAATGTTTAGAGTGGTTGGAATCATTTTTGCCAACCTATCTGTCTCTCCAAAAGAATACCCTAATACTCTTCCTACGTCTCTTACTACCTGACGGGCTTTCATTTTTCCAAATGTAATAATTTGAGTTACCGAGTTTTCTCCGTACTGATTTTTAATATAATCTATGACCTCACCACGTCTTTCAATGCAAAAATCGATATCAATATCCGGCATACTTATTCTATCTGGATTCAAAAATCTTTCGAAAAGAAGATTGTGGCGCATCGGATCAATTGTAGTAATACCCAAAGAATATGAAACAAGGCTACCAGCCGCCGAACCGCGACCTGGACCAACTGGGATATAGTTGTCTTTGGCATATTTTACAAAATCAGCTGTTATTAAAAAATAGCCTGCGAATCCCATTTTTTGAATCACACCCAATTCATGATTTAATCTTGATTCAAGCTCTGGTGTATAATCTCCAAATCTATTTTGCACTCCCTCAACACACAAAGACTTTAAATATTCGTCTGCATTTAAATTTTCCGCATCTTTTGGAATTGGAAAATTAGGCAAATGATAATCACCCATGGGTATTTCAAAATCAATACTATCAGCAATTTTTCTGGTATTTTCTATTGCTCCAGGAACATTTTTAAACATGTCAAACATTTGGTCTTGAGTCTTAAAATAAAATTCAGGTGTTGCATATCTAAGTCTTTTAGGGTCATCTCTGTCTTTTCCTGTACCCAGGCAAATATGAACATCATGTGCTTCCCAGTGCTCATGCTTGGCATAATGGGCGTCATTAGTGCAAACCATTGGCAGATTAAGTTCGTTGCTTAATTTTTTAATATTTTCGATGTTTTGTATCTCATCGGGAATTCCATGATTTTGAACCTCAAGATAAAAACGATCATCAAAAATCTCTGAAAAACGAAGGGCTGCTTTTTTTGCCCCGTCCCAATCGCCCTTAATCATTTTTTCTGGAATTTCACCTTTCAAACAACCAGAAAGGCAAATGAGCCCCTCACTATGCTTCTTTATCAAATCAATGTCTACTCTGGGTCGATAATAAAAACCCTCAAGATATCCATAGGTTACTAGCTTCATAAGATTTTGGTAACCAGTATAGTTTTGAGCTAAGAGAACTAGATGATTATTTCCCCATCCACCCTCAACTGTTGTTTTTTTATCGAACCTACTTCCAACCGCAACATAAACCTCACAACCTATGATTGGTTTAACGCCTGATTTTTTTGCAGTTTTATAATATGGAATAACACTAAACATATTGCCATGTTCTGTAAGCGCCACTGAATCCATACCGAGATCATCAATAGTATTTACTAATGTTTGAACCGTCTGCGCACCATCGAGCAAACTATAATCAGAGTGATTATGAAGATGTACAAACTCAGATTTCATTTATACTTTTATCCTTAATATTCTTTTATCATTGTTATAGTCATTAAAATAATCAAGACTAGCATAACCTTTTGAATCGAAGATACTAAAAACTTTTTCTGGGTGGCCATTTGCACCTACCTCAAGCAACATATTCCCACCTTTTCTTACAATATCCGGACCAATATTTGACAATCTGGTATAAAAACTTAAACCATCTTTGTAATCAGTTAATGCCATACGTGGTTCATAGTTCTTTACATCAATCATGATATCTTGCATTTCTTCTTCTGAAATATAAGGTGGGTTTGAAATTAACATATCATATTTTCCATTTGGTATTTCATTTAAAATGTCAACTTTCGAAAATCTTACGTTTAAAGTTTTGTGATAATTAGAATTTTCTATCGCTTTTTCTAAAGCTTTATTTGATATATCAACAGATAGTATTTGCGCATCTTCCCTTTTTAAAGCAATTGAAATTGGAATACACCCTGAGCCTGTGCCTATTTCAATGATATTGGGTTTGTCAATATTTTCAATATATTGCAATGAGAGATCAACAAGTCTTTCTGTTTCCTGCCTAGGTATTAGGACATCTTCATTTAGAAAAAACTTATTTCCGTAAAATTCAGTATTTCCAGTTATATACTGAAGAGGCATTCTATTCAATCTTTTTTTAATCCATTTCCTGAGAACAGCAAGCTTTGCGGAACTTACTATCTCTTCAAAGTTAACATAGAGATCTACCCTTTTGTAGTTTAGTAGATCGCAAAGTAACCATTCAATCTCCAGTTTGGGATTTTCAAATTCATTTTTTTTGAAATAATCTTCTCCCCAATCAATTAAGTCAATTACTCTCCATCTTTTCTCTTTTTTAACTGTAGCTTGCAATGATTTATGATACTTCGGATAGCTTTAACTGTTGATCCGCTAGAATTAAGTTTTCGATTAATTCACCAATATCTCCATCCATAACTCCATCAAGATTATATGCAGTAAAATTTATTCTATGGTCGGTTATTCTCCCTTGAGGAAAATTATAGGTTCTTATTTTTGCAGATCTATCCCCGGTTGAAACCATATCTTTTCTTGCTGCAGCTCTTTCTTTTGCTAATTGCTCTTGCTCAGCGGCTAACAATCTCGACCTTAAAACTTTCAGTGCTGCTGCTTTATTTTTATGTTGAGACGTTTCATCCTGACAGGTCACAACTAAACCAGATGGTAAGTGTGTAATCCTAATAGCGGACTCTGTTTTATTAACATGTTGACCTCCAGCTCCACTAGCTCTATACGTATCAATTTTAAGTTCAGCATCAACTATTTGCACATCGGCTTCTTCAGCTTCTGGGAGAACTGCAACTGTTGCAGCAGAAGTATGTACCCTCCCACTGGTTTCGGTCTTAGGGACTCTCTGCACACGATGTACACCACTTTCAAACTTCAATGCTCCATAAGCACCATCACCATTAATTGACATAATGAGCTCCTTGTAGCCACCTATACCAATCGGACTTGATTCCATTACTTGATATTGCCACTTGTTTCGCTCCGCATATCGTGAATACAATCTGTAAAGATCAGAGGCAAATAAAGCCGCCTCATCTCCTCCAGTTCCAGCTCTAATCTCTAATATAATATTTTTATCGTCGTTAGGATCATGAGGAAGAAGTAATATTTTTAATTCATCTTCAATTTTAACGGCTTTATCTTTTAAGTCTTCAATTTCATCTCTAACAATTTCTTTTAAATCGTCGTCATCACCTTTCAAAATAGACTCACCCTCTTCAATCTGTCGAAAAATTTTTATATAATTTTTTGATTTATCTACGACAGGAGACAATCTTCGGTGCTCTCTGGTCACTTCTTTATATTTATTTTGATTATTTATTAGAGTAGGATCGATCATTTGTTGCTCTAGCTCTTCAAAATGATGAATTATATCTTGGAGCTTATTGATCATCCTACGGCTTCAGCAACGTACTGTTTTCCCGACATTGTTTTAAGCTTGTCGCCAAATGCTTTTTTTAATGCTGATATTGCTACCTTCAGGATCTCTAGCAGCAGTAGCATAGCCACCAGGCACTCGCATCATTACCCCCTCAATTACTGCTTGACCACCTACAAGAATTGTAGGCTTCATTACGAACATTAAAATTGTCTTTAGCATATTTGGTATACTACGACTTATTATACTTCTTCTTAAATTTTTCAATTCGCCCAGCTGTATCAACAAGTTTTTGTTTGCCCGTATAAAAGGGGTGGCACTCAGAACAAATATCAATAGACTGGTCACCCATAGTGCTATATACCTTGAATGAGTATCCACATGAACAGGTAACTGTTCCAAGTTTATAGTCTGGATGTATTTCTTGTTTCATTTTGTATTCCTCAAATTATCATTTTATTAGTTTAATTATTTTTTCAATTCTTCCTAATCCGTCGTTAATAGTTTTTTTATCAATCGCATATGAAAACCTAACATAACCAGGCGCACCAAATCCATCGCCTGGAATAGTGGCAACATGTCCTTCATTTAAAAAAATATCACACAAGTCAAAAGAATCATTTATAGTTTTGTTTTTGTAGGTTTTTCCTATGTAGCTATTAAAGCTGGGAAATGCATAAAAAGCGCCACCTGGTAATCGACATTCTACTTCTGGTAAATTATTTAACATTTCAATCATATAGTCCCTGCGCTCTTTAAATACCTCAATCATTTTATCTACATTAGCTTGATCACCAATGAGAGCTTCTATTGACGCTGCTTGTCCAATAGAGTTTGCGCACGAGGTAGCTTGACCTTGAATTTTTGACATTGCTTTAATGATATCAATGTTTCCAAATGAATACCCTATTCTCCAACCAGTCATTGCATAGGTCTTAGACATGCTCATACATGTTATAATTTCAGTATTTAAATTATTATTATTTGCAATTTTTTGGCTTATAGTGTTCTTTTGATCAAAAACTAATCTTTCATAACATTCATCAGAAATTACTATCCAGTTTTTCTCTTCTGCGATTTTTAATATCTCAATGATTTTTTCTTCAGACCAAACCGAACCAGTTGGGTTTGATGGTGAGTTAATTATTATGCCTTTAGTGTTAACGCTAGCAGCATCTAGAATATCATTAATTGCTGGTTCAAAATTATTTTTTGATTCGGTATCTACTAATACAGGTGTCGCATCCGAAAGCGTTACAAATTCAGGAAAAGATACCCAATAGGGTGAAAAAATAATTACCTCATCTCCTGCCTGAAACAATACTTGACAAGCTAAATACAAGCTTTGTTTTTCACCATTTGAAACCAGGACCTGCTCCGGCGAAATACGTATTTTATTTTCACGTTCAACTTTTTTACATATTGCCTCTCTTAGCTCGATCATACCTGCTCCTGAAGTGTATTTTGTTAGACCATTATCCATCGCAGATTTCCCTGCGCTTATAATATTGTCAGGAGTATTAAAGTCTGGTTGACCTGCGCTAAAGTTAATCACATCATGCCCAGCATGTTTTAACTCAGCTGCCCTTGAGGTCATCTCAAGCGTAAAAGATGGCTTAACTTTATCAACCCTATCAGCAAACTTCATAATTATATAGAATGTTGTTTTTTGTGATATTCATAAGAATTATAATTGACCGAATCATTGCTCTGACCATTCGTTTTCTTTTCATCTTTTGAGCGGCTGTTTTTTTGTTTAGAGGTATATCTTTTCTTTTTTGAAAAACGCTTCTTTTTCTTCCTTCTTGGGGTTGGTTTATTAATGGTTGAAATTTCAGACTCGTAAAGAGTTGAGGCAAAATTTCCTTCTTCTAGACAAAAGTCTGAATTTTTTGCCTCTGACTTTAGCTTATCAAATTCATTGCTATCAAATAATCCTATTTCGTGTACATCTGCATTTGATATAGCGCCAAATCCTCTTGTTATTCCATTGCCAATGCCTAAATAATCAGGCATAACAAGATTAGTACTAAACTTTCCATCAAATGCTCTCCATCCGTTTTGGTCCATTTTCGTTGCTTCTAAAGAAGAGACAATAATTTGTGAATAGATGTTTTCAGGTAATTCAAAACCAATATCTTGGGATATAAAAACAATATTTTTAGCAATAAGGTTATTTAAAAATTGTAGTTTTTCTTTGTCATTTTTTGCGTCGAATTGTTTAGAGGTGTTAGCATTCAACGCTACCCAATTTGATACAAATTCATAATTTTGTAAGCTTGAGGTAAATAGAAAGGCCTCGCTTTCCTCAACTACACTTTTATTTAAAACCTCAAAGGTAATATCTCCAAAATTCAAGTCTTTTATCTTTTCTTGAATTTTAAGAATTGGATCTACGCCTTGATTCAAGCCAACTAAAAGTATTTCTTCATCAAGTATTTTAACTTGGATTCTTGGGTAAAGATACTTTTTCCGATAAGAACCATTGAGCATGGGGACAATTTCTTCATTGGGAAAATTTTTCATTAAAACACCCTTAACTTGATACGGTGTTTTTTGAACAGGCCTATCTGTTTTAATTTTTACAACTATGGAATTTATATTTGAGGTGGTAGGATTCATATTGGAATTAAAAATTACTGGCTCATTGTTTCCATAAATTCATCGTTATTCTTTGTTCTTCGCATACGGTCTTGAATAAACTCCATTGCTTCGATCACATTCATATCATTTAAAAGTTTTCTCAAAATCCACATACGCGCTAAAACCTTTTTATCTAGTAGAAGCTCCTCTTTTCTTGTTCCTGATCTGATTAGATCGAAAGATGGATAAATTCTTCTATCACTTAGCTTTCTGTCCAGAACTAATTCCATATTGCCAGTTCCCTTGAATTCTTCAAAGATAACTTCATCCATTCGGCTCCCAGTGTCAATCAGAGCAGTTGCAAGTATAGTTAAACTTCCACTCTCTTCTGTATTTCTTGCTGCTCCAAAAAACTGCTTTGGTTTTCGCATAGCATTAGAGTCAACACCACCAGATAATATTTTCCCACTATGAGGAATTACGGCATTGTGCGCTCTACCAAGTCTTGTTATGCTGTCTAATAAAATTACCACATCTTCCCCAAACTCAACCATACGTCTGGCCTTTTGAATCACCATATCTGCCACAGCAACATGACGCTGAGGGGCTTCATCAAACGTAGAGCTTATAACCTCAGCTTCTACATTTCTCTTCATGTCAGTAACCTCTTCAGGTCTTTCATCAATCAAGAGAATGATCATTTTCACTTCAGGATGATTTTGAGATATTGCATTTGCAACCTTTTGCATTAGAACGGTTTTTCCAGTTTTTGGTTGTGCTACAAGAAGACCGCGCTGTCCTTTTCCAACCGGTGAAATCATATCCATTACCCTAGTAGACAAGTCTTTAGGGTTTACCTCTAAATTTAATTTTTTATCCGGATAAAGTGGTGTCAGATTATCAAAAAGTATGGCTTTTTTTAGTTCCGTTGGATCTTTTCCGTTTATTTCCTCAACTTTAAGTAAAGCATAAAATCTTTCTTTGGATTTAGGCGGTCTTATTTGTCCTGAGACCTCATGACCAGTTCGTAATCCAAACCTTTTAATTTGTGAAGGACTTACATAAATATCATCAGGTCCTGGTAAATAGTTAAAATTAGGGCTTCTTAAAAAACCATATCCTTCATTAAGAACTTCTAGGACACCTGTTGCGGTTACTCCACCATCTTTTTCAATTTGCGCTTCAATAATTTTTACAACGAGCTCTTGCCTATTCATTCCGGAATAGCTTTCTATCTCAAGCTTTGCAGCTAATTCGGCAAGCTCTTTAATTCTTAACTTTTGTAATTCACTAACATTCATAAAAATAACCTTATTAAATAATTGAACTAACTTTGAAAATTTTTTAGAGGAGTATGCCCGGGTTACGCCGGGTCTTTATAAACACGTATATCAATAATTAATAGTAATATTACGCAATTTTACATAAAAATGCCAAATTTATCAAAAACAGCATTCGCGATATAGTGGCTACCTATAATTACTCCTGGGTGATTAGTTTCCCTCACTCGATTAATGAGATTGCTAAAAGCCTGGGTAGGTTCGTTTTGTGATTCAACATTCTTAGATAATCCAAATTCAGTTAAAGCAAAATATAATTGCTGTGCTTCCATAAGCTCCATCTCTTTTGATCCAGTAATAATTAATGTTTCATAGTTTTTTTCTAAAGCGTTTGAAATCAATTTTAATTCTTTATCTCCCTTGAGACATAAAACAATATTTGGAAGACAGCTATAAATTGATTTTATGGTATCAATCATTGCAAAAATTCCTGCTGGGTTATGTGCTACATCATAGTATATTGGAAGATCGGTTGATAATTTTTGCATTCGACCCATCCAAACGGTTTTTTCCAAGCCTTTTTGAATAGTCGATGAACCAATATTTTGATCAATACTTTTTATAATCGTAATTGCGGTTACAGCGTTAATAGCTTGATGAAAACCAATGAGTGGAGTCATAAATTTTCCCCATTTTGTTTTGAAATGTGTACCGGAAGATGACAGTTTAACATCATTGATAGCTTCAATATCAATAGCAGCTGAATAGTTTTTATTTGCTACTCCATGAAGATAAGATTTAATATTTTTTTCTTGGCGCCCTATAACTACCGGTATATTTTTTTTGATTATTCCAGCTTTTTCTCTCGCAATGGACAATAGATTGTCACCCAGGATATCTTTATGGTCTAAAGAAATAGGTGTTATTGCAGTAATTCTAGGCTTCACAACATTTGTAGAGTCTAGTCTTCCTCCTAGTCCAACCTCAATTACAGCAAAATCTACATTTTCATTTGCAAAATGCGTGAATGCCATTGCGGTTGTTGTTTCAAAGAACGTTGATGATATTTCATCAATATCTTTTTTATATTCATCGACAAACAATTCTACTTCATCGTCAGATATATATTTGCCGTTTATAGTGATTCTTTCATTAAACCTAATAAGATGTGGAGATGTATAAAGACCTACCTTATAGCCCGCTGATCTCAAAATTGAAGAAACCATGGTTGAGGTTGATCCCTTACCATTTGTACCGGCGATATGAATTATCTGAAGTTTTTCATGTGGATTATTACAGCGACTGAGTAGTTCTAAAGTATGACCTAAGCCTGTTTTTATTCCAAGTCTTCTAAGGTTGTAAAGATATGATAATTTATCTATTGCTTAATCCTCTGAGAATTTTTCAAAGGTTGATTTGAACTAATTTTCAGCTAAATACTGTTCACGTGAATATCTAAATTTAACAATTGCTTTATAAATACAATTTGCAATTGCCTGCCTATATTTAGCGTTTCTTAAATTTTTTTCTTCATTTCTATTAGTTAAATAGCCAGCTTCTATCAAAATGTTTGGCATGCTCGCACCTATTAGAACATGAAACCCTGCTTGTTTAACGCCTCTATTTTTTGACTTAATTTTTTTTGCCATTTCTTCTTGAATCATAGCTGCAAGCTCTTCACTTTCTTTCATAAATATACTTTGAGCCATGGTCGCCATAATGAGACTCTCTCCTGTGAGATCTTTATATCTATTATCAGTTCTATCTTCAAATTTAATCACTTCATTTTCTCTGGATGCAACTTCTATAGCGTCTTCGGTTTTTCCTGGTCGAAGTAGATATGTTTCAAACCCATATGCTGATTGGTTTGGGCTTGCATTTAAATGAATACTTAAAAAAACTTTCCCATTAGACTCGTTTGCAATTTTTGTTCTTTTCCATAATGGAATAAAAACATCTTCTTCTCGAGTATAAATAACTTTAAGCTTTGTGTTTTTTTCAAGCAATAGACCGACACGCTTTACAATGTCTAGCGCGATGTCTTTTTCCTTCGTCCCCCTGGGTCCTAATGCTCCCGGATCTTTTCCCCCATGACCTGGGTCAAGCACAATAGTGTCAAGCTTCCACCTATCTTTTACTTCCTTAATTCTTGCAACGCTGTTATCCATAGGTGTTCTCAGTGAAACCACAATTTCACTTGGATCCTTGCCTTGGTATAACTCGTGACTTTCTACTTTTGTTTTTATTTGAAACGCTATCTGAGCAGTGCTTTCAAGTTGATCTGCTGTAATATTTCTAACAACTCCACGAGCATCACTTCTCCTTATTTCAGTTGTATCAACTAAAGCGTCGGCAATAGTGATATAGAACCATCCATTTTCATGAAAAAAAGAGCTTATATTTCCCTCTGGAAAATTTGATCGAGTCTTTAATCTCAATACCGTACCATTTGCTTTTTCACTTATTTCAATTCCCGTAACATTAAATTCTTTTATATCAACATCTAAAACCATTCGCCTAGCATCGTAAGCTATTCCAGGCATTGTTGTTTCTTTAATTAAATTGAACAGTGCTTCTGCTTGTACATAAATATCACTATTATCCCATATTGCAAAACTAGGGATTTGATAAACGCGCTCATCGACCAATATATAACTACTATTTCCAGAAATTTTAAGCCTATTATTTCCAATATATATCACCATCTTTAATCTGTCATTATTTACATAAGGCTTTTTAGATGAAAGAACCCTTGAAACATCATTTACGGAAACATAAATACCTCTCAGATTATCGAGTGTCCTAATTTCATCTGTTGAGTTATTAACGCGATTTATAACTCGCACCGAAGACGCCTGCACATCTTTAAAAAAGATTAAATTTAAAAGTATAAATAATAAAGGTATTTTTTTAAACAAAGGTATAGTGTGCTTGTATTGTATTATGTAGTTGAAAAGTTATTGTTTAAAAATAGCTATAAATAAGAATAAACTAAATAAAAAACGCTCCATGAATAACACGGAGCGTTTTTTATTTATCTGGTAATAACTAGTTTTTGTTATACCAAAAAACAATGATCATTAATGCAAGTAACCCAGCAAATCCAGCATCGCCAAATTTACTCATCAATTCACCAATTGCGGCGACTACGCCAAAATAATCATCAAATAGAATACCGACAACGATGCCGAGCATAACTAGGCCCCTTAAAAGAGCTGATACGTCTTCGACAAATGCTGTTACGGTTTCAAAGGCCTTTTTCATTTCTTGTCTCCTAATTTTTTTAAAGCAGAAAGGGGTCCTGATCAAAGGACCCCTTTAATTTCTACTGGTTAAGAGGCGAAAGAAACAAAGATTAATAAAGCCAATAGACCTGAGAATCCTCCATCTAAAAAGGACTCAACTAAGTCAACAATTCCTCCAATAGGGTCAAACCCAGTTGAGTAAATGATGTTCACAAATACAAACATCACAATAAGTGCTTTAACTAAGCCAACTA
>CAJWTA010000015.1 GCA_913046805.1 uncultured Fidelibacterota bacterium
GCTGATTTCATTGTTTTTTTAGCCTCAGATTTATCTCCCATTGCATTTATTATGTCTGGTTTTGGTCCAATGAAAGAAAAATTGTTCTCACTACAAATTTTCGAAAAATCGGAATTTTCTGCTAAAAAACCGTACCCTGGATGAATGGCATCTGAATTTGTAATTTCACCAGCTGAGATAATGCTAGGTATACTTAAATAAGATTCACTGCTCTGAGGGGGGCCTATACAAACAGCTTCATCAGCAAATTTTGTATGAAGAGATTTTTCATCTGCAGTTGAATAAACCGCAACAGATTTTATTCCAAGCTCGTGACACGCACGAATAATTCGCAGAGCAATCTCGCCGCGATTAGCAATTAGTATTTTTTTATACATTTTACGAAGGATTGATTTTAAAAAGAGGCTGGTTATACTCTACTGGATCAGCATTATTTATCAACACCTCAGAAATAACACCATTATATTCAGCTTCTATCTCGTTCATTATCTTCATTGCTTCTACAATGCAGAGTGTATCTCCTTTTTTAACACTATCTCCAACTTTTACAAATGGATCAGCTTCAGGAGAAGAAGCTGCATAAAAAGTCCCAGGCATTGGAGAAAGGACATTATTTGAATTAGTGGTTGCAGGGTTTACACTAACATCATCTTGGGAAGAATTAATCTCTGTGGGTTTAGATAGATTTTGTGGCTTTATGTGGGCTTTTTCATCAACAACGTTTATTCCGGGAGATTTTACTACACGATACTTTCTACCCCAAAAATTCAAATCTATTTCGTTAATGTCGCTGTTTTCTAATATGTAAATGATTTCTTTTAATTTGTCTTGCCACATGATTTTCTCTAATTCTTGTTATGTATAATCCTGAGAAGATACGATTAAGTTTTCACACGTTCAATATATTCTCCAGAGCGTGTATCAATTTTTAATTCATCATCTATGTCAATAAACAAAGGTACTTGGAGTGTGTATCCTGTCTCAACTGTAGCGGGTTTTGTCGCTCCAGTAGCTGTATTGCCTTTAACTCCAGGCTCTGTATCGGTAACATTAAGCTCAACATGTGCAGGTAGCCTTACATCAAGTACATCTGACCCATCAAACAGTAAATCAACATTCATGCCAGGTTTTAAAAAATTCTTGGTTTCATTAATTCTTTCATTAGATATATTAAACTGCTCGTATGTAGAATTATCCATAAAGATATAAGAATCAGAATCGTTGTAAAGAAACTGCATTTCTTTAGCTTCGATTTTAAGAAATTCAAGTTTAACGCCAGCATTAAATGTTTCATCGATTATTTTACCCGATGAAATGTCTTTTAATTTAGTCCGTACAAATGCAGGACCTTTACCAGGCTTAACATGTAAAAACTCAACGACTTTCATACGTTTGTTTTTGTGAAGTATTACTGAGCCATTTTTAATATCAGATGTGTTTGCCATTCTTTCTCCTAAAAATGTTAAAAAATTTATAACTTAATTTTCTTTTTTTAAAATTTTTTACGCATCACCTAAGTATATCAAGTTTTTAGATGATATTTTAACAAAACTGATGGACCTTTTAAGGTATTTCATACATTGTTCGCGATCTTTCTTTTCCCTAGCATATTTAACCATGTCTGCGCGCTGAAGTATGCTTGTCAACTCTGTGACTAAGTCACTATCAAAAGGAAACAGGTCGTAATTGTCGCTAATGTCTTCAGTCGTCATCTCAAGGGCTCTGATAAAAAAACTATTTTCAATGTATTCTCTCAAAATCAATGAAATTTTAACAAAAAAATCTTTTTTTGAAACTTCACTAGAAAGCTCAAATTGTTTCAATTTTTCAAGTTTCATCAAGGCAATATTGGTGGGCATTACATAATTACTTCTGTCAACTTTTTCCAATTCTTTTTTTGATCTTTTTTTCCACAACGAGATAATTCCGTACGCAATTATTGCAAGAGTAATAATTTTTAGAGCTAGATACAAGTCTTCGTAGGTTTGAACTTTAACAGGTCCCTTTATTGGAAGAATACCATCTGAGCCAGGGCTGAGATTCATATTTTTTTCTTTAACTGAAACGACCTCTACAATAATTGAATCAGAATTAATTGAATAAAGCTTAACGCTATCTAGGTTCAAGATATTAATTTCAATCTCAGGAATAACAATATAACCGGTATCCCAGAAAACAAGCTCAAGGTTTGCTTCAAAATTATTTCTATTGGGACTGAACGATGAGCTTTGCAGCTGAAGATTATCCTTAAAACGTAAGTTTGGAAAATCAATTAAATTTGTATCTGGATGACTGACATTGAGTCTATATGAAATGGGGTATCCGATTGTAGTTTGAAGCGTATCTATTTCTACCGATAAAGCAATGCTTGTATTTTGCTTTTCATCGATGCAAGCATATGCAAACAAAAATAAGCTTAAGATGATTTTTTTAACTATGACCGTCTTTCTCTTTTTTGAAAAAAACTCATCAAGGGCTCAACATAATCACTTTTCGTTGATACATTAATAACATCAAAATTGTTCTTTTTAGATTTATTGTTAAAGCTATCCCATTTTTCATTGATAAATTTTTCAGAATTATCTCTATCTTTTTTTGAAGTTGTATCGACCCAATGCTCCTCATTAGTTTCAGGATCAAGTATCTTTAACAGGCCTAGATTTGGAATTCTTTTTTCTGCTGGGTCTGAAATACGTATACCTATTAGATCGTGTTTTTTGTTTGCAAGCTTTAATGACTTCCAATAATGCTCATCAATAAAATCAGAAATTAAAAAAACAACGGATCTTCTTGTTGAAACATTCATAAGAAAATCTAAGGCAGTTTTAATAGAAGTCTCATTATTAGCGGGCTTATGAAACAATACCTCTCGAATCAATCTTAAAATATGAGATTTGTTTTTTTGAGGAGGAATGTATTTTTCAACTTTTGAACTGAACAAAATCAAACCAACCTTATCTTGATTTTTGATAGCTGAAAAGCCTAGAACAGATGCAAGCTCTGCGCAAATATCAGATTTAAGTTGATTGGTTGTTGCAAATCCACCTGAAGAGCTAATATCAACTAAAATATAAACAGTTAACTCCCTTTCTTCTTCGAACACTTTTATAAATGGAGCATTATTTCTTGCGGTTACGTTCCAATCTATCAATCTAATATCATCTCCAGGATAATATTCGCGTACCTCAGAAAATGTCATGCCCTGCCCTTTAAAAACTGAATGATATTCGCCACCAAAAAGATCGTTAACTAATCCTTTAGTTCTAATTTCAATGTGTTTGACCTTTTGAAGTATTTTCTTTGGAATCATTTATTCTGCAAAGAATAGTGTTAGGGTATTTCGATAGAGTCAAATAGTCTTTGAATGATGTCTTCAGAAGATATTTCTTCAGCTTCGGCTTCATAACTTAGAATGATCCTATGTCTAAGTACGTCCTTACCGATAAATCTAACATCTTCTGGAGTAATGTATCCTCTTCCCTCGAGAAAAGCTCGTGCTTTGGATGCAAGGATTAAGCTTATAGATGCTCTTGGGCTTGCCCCATTTTCAATCAAATGGGATAAGTCTTCGAGATTATAATCAGATGGATTACGAGTCGAAAAAATAAGATTTAATATATATTCTTCTACTTTTTCATCTACATAAATGTCATTGATTGATTTTTGAGCTTTTGTAATTGACGAAACTTTAATTTTTGATTTTTTAAACTTTAAAGGTTCGGTTCTAGCAGATGATCGTAAAATCTGACGCTCTTCATCTTTATTTGGATAATCAACCTTTAACTTCATCATAAAACGATCAACCTGTGCCTCTGGTAACGTATACGTACCTTCTTGTTCAATTGGATTTTGTGTAGCTAAGACTAAAAAAGGAGCTGCAAGCTTGTATGTAGATTCACCAATAGTGACCTGCCTTTCTTGCATGGCCTCCAATAGAGCGCTTTGTACTTTTGAGGGCGCTCTGTTTATCTCATCCGCTAAAATAATATTAGAAAAAATGGGTCCTTTTTTTGTTTCAAAACCACTGGTTTTTTGATTGAATATTAGAGTACCAATTAAATCAGCTGGCAACATATCAGGAGTAAACTGAATTCTTTGAAAGCTAGTATTTATTGAATTTGCTAACGTGCTTACGGTAAGAGTTTTTGCTAAACCGGGAACCCCTTCTAGCAGTAAATGACCATTAGCAAGCATACCTATTAGAATTTTATCAATTAATTCATTCTGTCCAACAATCACTTCAGATATTGATTCACGAAGTGCAGGTATGAATTTCGAATCCTTTGCGATTCTATCATTTATTTCAGATAAACTAAACTTTTCCATATTTTTTTACTCAATTAGGTGTTTTAATTCGGGGATTTCATTTATCCCCAAACCTAGATATTTTAATTCAAACTTTACCGATTCAACCATTTCATGGTCAGGATAAGAATCTATAAAATTTTTGTAAAGAACGCGCGCTGAATCATGATTCATTAGCTCATTTGCATGGATATATCCTTGCATGAACACAGAAAAAGGAACTTTTGCGCTGTTAGGATAATTTGATGAAAATTTTCTGTACTCAATGATTGATCTTGAAAAATCTTGGAGATCACGATAAAATATTTCGGCTATAAGGTATTGCGCATCTGGTGCCTTAGGATGATTTGGAAATTTTGTAACAATTTTCTCGAAGGCCTTAATAGATTCCATTGGCTGGCTTTCATTCCGTAGCTTCTCAGCTTCAAGATAGTATTCGTCAGCAGACATAAAAATGTCGCATGAAAAAATGCAAAACAACATAAAAAAGTAAGTAAATTTTTTCATAAAGATTATTAATTATAATTAAAATTTAAATAAACAGTGGATTCGGTCAAAATTGGAAAATTAAAAAAATTCATTATACTTAAAATGCGTAAAGGAACCCTAATTGAATTTGATAAATTTTTGGGTTTTTAGAATCAAGAGCATAGTCAACTCTTATAGGGCCAACAGGTAACTTCAGAGTCAATGCAATGCCATAGTTCCATACCAGACTATCAAAGCTTATGTTTTTTGATTCAGAATAGATATTTCCTCCATCAACAAATAGCACTCCACCTAACCCCCAAACTAAAGGAAACCTGGCTTCAACATTTGTTAAAGTCATAATTTCTTTTCCAGATGGAATGTTGCTATCTTCATCTTCCTCATCAATCAATCCATCACTATCGTTATCAAACCTATCATTGCTATTGTTTAATAATCGCAAAGGTCTAATAGCTCTCAATGTATTACTTCCCCCAAGATAAAATTTTTCAAAGAGAATTGTTTCGTATTTATCGTAATCGTTTGACCAACCTGATATAACACCTCCGTTTATTCGTGATGCAAGCGTAATATGTTTAAATAAAGTAATATAATTTCTGAGGTCGAAATTGTATTTAGTGTAAGTTCTATTACCTCCCAAAGGTCCTCCATAAGCATCTAAACGAAAGATGATCATACTGCCATTTCTAGGATCTAGGGGATTATCTCTATTGTCGCGATTAAGGTGAAACTTAAATTTTCTTTGCTCAATATCTTGACTAAATGCATCTGATTCATCAAATCTCTCAAAAGTTAAGCCAAAATCAATAAATGATCGCTGCCGGTTCCATCTAAAAATATTTGAATATTGAAGACCAAATCTTTTTACATAGGGTCCATATTCATCACCAAAGTTTTTAAATTGCTGGAAAAATAACTTTATTTGAGTTGGAAACTTTAGCGAAAATGGTCGTTGATTGGATATCTTTACATCAAAGCCAAATCTTGGAAAAACAAATCCCTCTTCAGTTGGTAAAACCACACTTCCATCCGTTTCAAACCTATTCTTAGTACCAAATATCATACGATCGGTCCAATTAATTGAACCGCCGAGGCCAATTAATGATCTTACTCCAGGGACATATTCGATTTCATCTAGACCAAATTCTAAAGCTGTTTCACCAACGTTTTTAAATTCTCTAAGCCTGATTTCAAGATTAACAAGCGTATCTATATCAGAAATTGGATGAGCGATAATGCTAACCGAAGTAAAGAATCCAAGCTCTAAGAGGTTGCGCTTTGATTTATCTATTTTTCTCTTATCGAATATTTTACCCTTTTCAAAGACCAATTCTTTTCTTACGAATAAAGTATCAATTCGTTCAGAACCCGATATCCAGAAATCATTAATATAAATTATTTTACCTTCATCAACTTTTATCTTTATTTCTACTGAATCTTGAATGGACTGGTCAACGTTAATTTTTGAAAAAATCTTACCTTTTTCTTGCAACAACTCATCGATCAATGACAGTTCTTTATTTATAACAATTGGATTATAAGGTTGACCCTTAAACAAGCCAAGGCTGGATAGAATTTTATCATTATTTAATGACTTCAACCCAACAATGCTTACATTTTTTAAAAAATATTGCTTTCCTTCGTTAATTAAAAAAAATATATCCACTTCATTGTTTACAACATCGAACGAATCCTTGACCGACACCTCTAAAAAACCTTTTGAATTATAATAATTTTTAATATTGATTGCATCCAGCTTAAGCAGTCTTCTGTCAAAATCAATTGAATTGAATGTCATAATTGAAGGAGGTTTTAGTTCGATCTGATCTTCCAATTCGTTTGAATTGATTTGATCGTTACCTACAAAAGATACAGTGTTGATAATCCCCCTTTCACTGTTTTGTGAGAAAGGAATAGTCAATATTAGTATAAATGCTAAATAATATTTACTTTGCATACTTCACAGTCTAATAAACTCGACGAACACGGAATTTCATTTGTACTTGTCCGGTTTCATCTACGTTTCCAATGACTGAGAAATTAGGATTTAATTTGTATTCAACACCTACTTTGTTTTTGTATGCTGTCTCTAAAGAAAATGATCTTTTATAACTCAAACTAAAATTTTGATTTAATGTTGCATTAATACTGAATTCTTCGCCTTGGTTTGGATTTAAAAGCTCTGAAGCTCCAGATATTTGAACATCTTGAATGATTCCTGAAGATTTCAGTCCCGTAGTTTTAATAAAGTTTTTTTCAAGCTGTCTTTCCAAATATGCTCCCAATATTGTCTGTGCTTGTGTACCTAACCCCTCCGTTGAAAAACCCTCCTCAGAAACTCGAGTATTGAAAGTGAGCAATTGAAGTATATCGCTCTCGGAATATCCTTTATCGCTATCGAACCTCCAATCAGGGTTATCAAATGGACCAAAAACGCCGAGTAAAATCTCTGCATCTCCAATTTTTGTAGATGCAGATAACTCCAAAAAAGGATTAAATCCTTGACCGTCAAACATCATTGATCCTTTCAAATTCTCGAAAACATCTCCCAAGTAATAGTAGATTTGCCCTTCGTTAAATTCTATCTCACCTGAATAATTCCATTCATCTTCATATAGTTTAGACATTCCCAATTCACCCGATATTTTTGCATCAATTTGTGAATTTCGAATAGCAAAAGTATCTTCAATAGGAAATCTTATGTTGTAATTAGTAATAACTCTTCCTTGATCATCGGTATTAATAGTCGATTCATTTCCATCAAACTCTTTATAAATGGCTCCGTTTTTAGCGTTAATAGTGCCAGTCACATCTATAGTATCTTTCCCAACGATAGAAACTTCAACGTCTGCGTAACTCTCTATATCCTGATTCAAAGATCGAAAAAAGATGTTTTTACCATTAGCCTTGATATTGTAACGAGGTTCAAAAAATTTTGTAAAATCAATATCTCCAGATAAACTAAAATTATTTGACTCTATTTTTCTTTCAATGGGATTACTTAACGACCCTTCAAATGATTTAATTGTTAACAAATTATTGACAAGTTGAGCTTGTGCACCTATTCTTTCCACAGGTTCATCCATAAGAATATTGTAAACACTAGTATTGGAGATAACAATACTGCCATTTCGTTTTAAACTTTTTCTTGGTCCGCCAATACTGAGATTTATATCTATATTACCTATAATTGAGTCAACCTCCGATATATAAGCAGAAATAAATTCTGCAGAACGAAAAGAGCCTTCAGAATTCAACTCTATCTCCGCATTTGGTGAAATGTTCCTTGATCTAGAAATAAGATCTAGATCCACGGGTATCTTTGCATTTCCCGTTAATTGATTCTTGCCATTTGATGAAGAGAAATTTTCGAAGGTTAGTTTTTTATTTTTATAAAAACCATTTCCTGTAACTGTTCCAAGAGGAAGTCTGCCCCAATATGCATTATCAATTTGACCGTCAAGATTATACTCGGTTTTCGATGTAATGCCCGAAATATTAAAAGATCCTGTAAACTGACCTTTGATTCTAGAGAGATAATCATTCGAAATATTTGAGAGGAACGATAAATCAATATTTTTATATATTGAAACCAATTTTGCTTGTTGAGGTTTTAATAAGTCAAAAGGATATGGAATATTGCCTGAAATAAAAAAACTCGATTTATCTTCATAAATCAAAGAAAGTGTATCAATTAATATTGCTCCATTTTCATAAAATGCGTCAACCCTTAAATCGTTAAATGGCTGATTTATTAATGATCCTTCTTTTAAACTAAAATCAAATTTTATTTTATCTAATTTAGTATCTTTTGGAAAATTGATTTCACCAAAAAGACTTCCACTTATTCTTTCTGAACCACTTATGTTTAGCAAAGAAAGAAGATCGGTTGTAACATTTGAGAATTTAATCTTGCCTATGAATGGATTTGTCTCAAAATAACCCTCTATCACACCATCATCAACATGCAATTCAAATGGCTTTATAGAAAATTTATCATTGGAAAAATTCAAAGTAAGTTTTGAAGGGTTTATTAAAAAATGATCCTGATATGCAAGTTGGAACTTGTCAACCACTAACAAGGAATCAGTGTTAAGGCTTCCATTTAATTGTAAAAAGTCAAAATTATTCCTCAGCTCAAGAGATGATATCAAAATATTTTTTCCGTTTAGTATGAATTGACCATTTCCACTTTGAACAGAGAAATCCTTCCAGAGCCCATCTGAAAACTTTATTTTTGCACTACCAGTCCTAGTGTTTCTTATATCATCAACTTGAGTATAAAGCTTAAAATTGGATAATTTGATGTCTCTGTATTCAAAATTGCTGATAGCAAGATCTGCACCGATTGAAGTTTGATCAAAAGCTCCAAAAATTCTCATTGAACCCGTGGCTTTTCCATTAGACAAAGAATCACTCCAAAAGTAATTTATCAAAGAGCTGGATGCTTCAGTTAAATCTAGATTGAAATCTAATAGTCTTTTAGTATAATCTGAACTACCATCAATGGTAATTAACGAACGATCAATAGAAAGAGTGATAGGATTAAAAATTGTTAACAATGAATCGGAATAGGAAATTCCACCAGAAAAAGAGGAGGGTTGCCCATTAAAACTAACAGATTCTGTTACGTCCGCATTAATATCAATAGACGTTATTTGCATTTCTTCAAAGTTTCCATCCAGTAATAGATAACCAGATATTGAAGTTTTTTGGGTATTTAATACCCATTCACTTAGGTCAAGACTGTTAAGCTTTGCAATGCCATTGAATCTTCCAGCATCTTCAATCAAACCATTAAAAGATAAACTAGCGTCATTTCCTTTAAGATCTAAATTATTTAAACGCACATAACCCGAATCACTTTTCAAATCAAACCCGCCTTGCATGCTTAAGCCAAGATTATTTTGAATCTTAATGTCTCCAATGTATTCTGAAAGGTTTGATTCAAAGGTAAAAATTGCAGAAAGACTTGAAAGGTTTGGCTGCAAAGGTAGCTCAGAAAATATTTGCTCAGGTATTTGGTATTCACTTAATTCTATTTGAGCATAAATACTTGAAGAGTCTGCAAAACTATATTCAAAAAAACCAGACAGATCTGTATTGTTAATACTGGCAGCATTTAAATCTAAAGAGATTTTATCTTTACTAAAATACCCTTTAAGGCGTCTTGTGCTAACCGCAAAACTTGGGAGAGTTGATGAAAAATTAAATTCTTTTAAATTTACATTGATTTTTTCATCAGCATTTAAAATTTCGCCATCAATTAAAAAATCTATAACACGAACCGAATCCTCAAGTGATATAACCAAGCTTCCATCAAGATACAAATTATTAATATTCACAGGAAAATTACTTGGGTCAAAAGGTATCATATTTTGATTGGCATTATTCTTTTCAAAGCTCATCGAAGGTTTGATAATTGCATTTGAGACAATTAATTGATTAAGATTTACCCTGCCCAGCAATAATGGTATGATTTTTATTCGTGCTTCTATTGATGGAAAAATTACTTCCGATCCATCAGATTTTGACAAAACGATATCATTCGATGATACTTTTGTAAATAGGTGGCCAGAGAAAACACTATTTTCAAGTTCCCAACCTGAATTATTGAGCTGATTATTCAAGTATGTTTCAATTCGATCTTGCCAAACACTTGGTCGGAACAAATAAATTAAAACCAGTAAAGAAGACGAAATCAATAGTATCAAGATTTTCTGGCGTTTTTTTGTCATAATCAAATAGAGCTATACATTTACTATGAAATTACATCTCTTCAGTTCCATAAACAAAAAAAGCACACTGAAAAGTGTGCTTTTTTTGTTCAAACAAATTCCTATTAATCGACAACTTCAAAATCTGCATCTTCAATTTCAGCGTCATCTTTTTTCTTTTTCTTTTTATCGCTAGATGAAGCCGTGTTAGAATCTTCAGTTGGATTTTCTTCTTTCGCAGATTCATACATCTTGGAGGCAACTTGATTCCAGGCATTATTTAACTCATCAAGTGAAGATTTTAGAGTATCAACGCTATCGCCATCTTTAGCTGATTTAAGTTTTACTACACCATCTTCCAGTGACTTTCTTTCAGAATCATCCAATTTTTCTTTATATTCCTCTAAGTTCTTTTCAGTTTGATAAATTAATTGCTCTGCCTGATTCTGCATATCTATCAATTCTCTTTTTTCTTTGTCTTCAGATTCATGTTTTTTAGCATCATTAACCATTTTTTCTACTTCTGTATCAGAAAGTCCGCTTGATGCTTCAATACGAATACTTTGCTCTTTACCAGTAGCCTTATCCTTCGCACCTACATTTAAAATACCATTCGCATCAATATCAAAGGTTACTTCAACTTGAGGAACTCCTCGTGGTGCTGGAGGAATTCCATCTAAGTGAAATCTTCCAATGGTTTTGTTATCAACCGCCATTTCACGTTCACCTTGAAGTACGTGAATTTCTACAGTTGTTTGATTATCAGCTGCTGTTGAGAAGACCTGAGATTTTTTTGTTGGTATTGTAGTATTTCTCTCAATTAGTTTTGTAGAAACGCTTCCAAGGGTTTCTATACCAAGAGATAGTGGAGTTACATCAAGTAATAAAATGTCATCAACATCGCCAGCTAAAACTCCTCCTTGAATAGCTGCTCCTAGGGCTACTACCTCATCAGGATTAACACTCTGGTTTAATTCTTTTCCAAAAATTTCTTTCACCTTTTCTTGAATTTTTGGAATTCTAGTGGAACCACCAACCATAATAACCTCATGAATGTCGGATGTGGATAAACCCGCGTCCTTTAATGCTTTTAAACATGGCTCTGCGGTTCTTTCAACGAGATCCGCAACAAGCTCTTCGAATTTAGCTCTAGTCAAAGTTAGATTAAGATGTTTTGGCCCAGATGAATCTGCAGTAATAAATGGTAAGTTAATTTCTGTTTGCTTTGAACTAGAAAGTTCTTTTTTAGCAACTTCAGCTGATTCACGTAATCTTTGGAGAGCCATTGGGTCTTTCGTTAGATCGATACCCTCAGCTGACTTAAACTCTTCAGCAATCCAATTGATAACTTTTTGATCAAAATCATCACCGCCTAAATGAGTATCTCCATTAGTTGATTTTACTTCAAATACTCCATCGCCCAACTCTAAGATAGAAATATCAAATGTTCCTCCACCTAGATCAAAAACTGCTATCGTCTCTTCTTTTTTCTTATCAAGACCGTATGCGAGTGAAGCCGCTGTTGGCTCATTGATAATTCTTCGAACATTTAAACCGGCTATTTTACCAGCGTCTTTAGTTGCTTGTCGCTGAGAGTCGTTAAAATAAGCAGGGACAGTAATGACTGCATCGCTAACAGTTGAACCCAAATGTTCTTCAGCTGTTTGCTTGAGCTTTTGAAGCACCATTGCACTGATTTCAGGAGGAGAATAGGTTTTATCAGAAATTTTAACTGAAACAGAATTAGATTTACCTTTAACTATCTCATAAGGCACATCCTTTGATTCACTACTTACTTCTTTAAACATTCTGCCCATAAATCTTTTTATAGAAAAAATAGTATTTTGAGGATTTGTAACAGCCTGTCTTTTGGCTGGCTGACCAACTAATCTATCATCATCCTTAGTAAAAGCTACAACAGAAGGAGTAGTTCTTCCTCCTTCAGAACTGCTAATGACTGATGGTTCGCCACCCTCTAATACTGCAACGCAGGAATTTGTAGTACCTAAATCTATACCAATAATTTTACCCATTATATTTTACTCCAATAATATATTTTCATGTTAACTACTGATATTTGTACAAGATACGTGCCAAAATTTTTTTTAAAACATTATGGCATATAAATTAATTTTACATGTCATAGTGGCAGCTTAATTTTAATTTATTGGGATTTTGAAGTGGTTTTTTTTCTTGTTTTTAATGGAATAGGAGAGAACTTAATTATTCCACTACTAAGATCAACTTTGATTTTATCAACTTTTTTAAATTTATTTTGAAGTAATAGTTGAGATAACGGGTCTTCTATACTCTTTTGTATCTCTCTTCGGAGATTGCGCGCACCATATTCAAAACTAAAACCTTGATTAGCTAAATAGGATTTTGCTTTTTTTGTAACTTGAAGTGAAAAACCAATTTTTTCTAGGTTTTTGTATAAGTCTGACATTTGTAAGTCTATTATTTTACCAACATCCTCTTTGGTTAGCGTATTGTATACCACAGTTTCGTCAAGCCTATTTATGAACTCTGGATTGAAAATACTTTTAACTTTATCTAATATTTTATTTTTAACTCTATCAGTCCCTTGCTCTTTATTGATGTCGTTAAAACCAAAAGATGCGGTATTCTGAATTTCTTTCGTACCAATATTTGATGTGAGTATGATTATCGTATTTTGAAAGTCTATTTTTCTTCCATAACTATCAGTCAAAAAACCCTCATCGAATAATTGTAATAATAAATTAAAAATATCTGGATGCGCTTTTTCAATTTCATCGAAAAGCACTACTGAATAAGGATTTCTTCTTACTTTTTCAGTGAGTTCTCCACCCTCCTCATATCCAACATAGCCAGGTGGCGCTCCAATGAGTCTCGACATTGCAAAACGCTCACCGTACTCACTCATATCTAATCTTACTAAAGAATCCTCCTTGCTAAATAGATAATGGGCTAACTCTTTAGCTGTCTCTGTTTTACCAACACCTGTAGGACCAAGAAATAAATATACACCTATAGGCCTACCTTGTCTCTTTAGGCCAGCTCTGGATCTTTGAATAGCTTTGCTAAGTGTTTTTATTGCATGATTCTGGCCGATAATTTTTTGGGATAATTCTTCATCCATCTTCAAGAGTTTTTTACCTTCAGATTCCGCCACTCTTCGAACAGGTATTCTTGTCATTGTAGAAACTACATCTGCAATGTTGTCTTCAGTAATAATTGTTGGATTTAATTCCTCGTTTGTTTTCCATTTTTTCTGCATATCATTAAGCTTGCCAATAAGCTTATGCTCTTTATCTCTTAAACTTGCAGCATCTTCAAATTTCTGTTCAATAACAACAGATTTTTTTTTGCTCCTTATTTCATCGATTTCTATTTCTAAATCGATAATTTTTTGAGGAACTTTAATATTTAAAATATGTGCCCTTGAACCAGCCTCGTCTAAAACATCGATAGCCTTATCAGGTAAAAATTTATCTGTGATATATCTGTCGGAAAAATATACACAGGCACGAATTGCTTCATCTGAATAGGTTACATTGTGGTGTTTTTCATAACTCGATTGCAAGCCTTTAAGTATTTCAATGGACTCATCTGCTGAAGGAGGCATAATATTTATTTTTTGAAATCTTCTTTCAAGAGCACCATCTTTTTCAACATGTTTTCTGTACTCATCCAGAGTTGTTGCGCCAATACAGTGTATATCCCCTCTAGCTAAAGCGGGTTTGAACATATTTGATGCATCCAAGGACCCCGAAGCTCCACCAGCACCAACTATTGTATGGAGCTCATCAATAAACAGAATTAAGTTATCAGTCTTTTCGAGCTCGACCATTATAGTTTTCATTCTTTCTTCAAATTGCCCTCGGTACTTAGTGCCAGCTACTAACCCTGCCAGGTCTAAAGATAAAATTCTTTTATTGTGAAGTGTTCTTGGAACATTTTTTTCAATTATTTTTTGACCCAATCCTTCGATAATTGCAGTTTTGCCAACACCAGGCTCGCCAATCAAGACAGGGTTATTCTTTTTTCTTCTTGATAATATCTGCGCTACTCTTTGAATTTCATTTTCTCTTCCAATAACAGGGTCTAAGCCACCAGCTCGTGCTAGTTCTGTAATATCTCTCGAAAAGTGATCTAAGGCTGGAGTTTTTGATTTAGAAGGCTTTGAGGGTTTTATTTCTTTACTGTCTTGGTATGGCTGAGGTTGATCGGTTTCGTTGTTAATTAGGTCCAATATGCTCTCATAATCAAGATTATGGGAATTGAGAACTTCACGTGCAATACCCTCATTTTCTTTAAGGATTGCAAGAAGGAGATGTTCATCATCAGCTATAGCAGAACCCAAGGCTGCTGCTTCATTAAATGCATTGCGAAGTATTCTTTCTGCTCTTCGCGTCAATGGTAGATGCCCCAATGTCATTGTATTACCAAGAGTCTTGATCATATCTTCAATCATAGTTTGAACGTCAGATATGTCACAATCATATATATCAAATATTTTTGCACTTAAACCAGATTTTTCCCTCAAAAGCCCTAATAATAAGTGCTCAGATCCAACATAACTATGGCCTAGCCTAATAGCTTCTTCTTTAGCATTTTTAATTATATGCTGAACTCTTTGTGAAAAATTTTCTTTCATAGCATCATGAAGTTAAGAAGCGTAACTACAACTTCAAATAATATCTGAATTAGATAGCAGTCCTTTATTAAGCATTAGATTTTTATCTCCAATTGAAGCAACGTTTTTATCATGAGTTGCAATGACAATTGACTGATCAAACTCATCATTTATTTTTTTAAAAAGTTGAATTAATTTTTCAGCATTTTCAATATCAAGATTGCCGCTTGGTTCATCTGCGAGAATTAAAGCAGGCTTATTAACGAGAGCTCTAGCAATAGCCACTCTTGATCTTTCGCCTCCAGAGAGCTCTGAGGGGTAGTGTTTTATTCTGCTAATAATACCCATAAACTCCAGTAACTCTTTAGCATAAAAATCATTTACTTCATTTTGATAAATTTGTAGTGGAACTAAAACATTATCGATGACATTAAGCTCAGGAATTAGGTGATGAAACTGAAAAACAAAGCCCAAAAATTCATTTCTAATTTTGGATAAAGATTCGTTGCTCAGTTTTACTATTTCTTTCCCATTTATTGTTAGCTCTCCTTCATCAAAAGACTCTAATGTACCAATTATATTCAGTAGGGTTGATTTTCCAGATCCACTAGGACCCATGATTGTAATTAGCTCACCTTTTTCTATATTAAGTGAAATATTTCTAATAACATTCAACTTACGATTTTGATTTATAAATGACTTTGTTATGTTTTTTGCTTCTAAAATCATTTTTCAAGCACAAGTGAATTTTTAATTGTAGCAAGATTAGTACGCTTAGCAGCAAGCATAGAGGAAGTAACAACCATTGAAAATGATATTAGTAATATTAATAAGATATCTTTAAAGTATATTAACATTGGTAAGTTTGATGTAAAATAAATATCGCTTGGTAGTTTTATTATTCCGAATACATTTTGCGTTGCAACAAAAGCTAAGCCAATTAATAAGCCTATTAAAATCCCAATTGATCCTGTATAGAATCCTTGTTTAATAATGATATTTCGAATCGTTTTTTTGGTTGCACCAAGCGTAGAAAGTATTCCGTACTGCTTTATTCTTTGAATTGTCGTTAACATTAATGTTGTAGAAAGATTGAAGCAACCTACCAATACAATTAGACTTAAAACCACTAATGATCCCAAGCGCTCTAGCTTCATTGCACTAAATAGATTGCTATGTAATTCCTTCCAAGTTTCTAACTTACTGTTTGGGGAATAAGCTAAAATGTCACTTTGTAGCTTGTTCAAACTATGGCCATCTTGCAACCTGATATCAATACCATCGTAAAATTTCTTTCTGAGAAAAAGGTTGTTACCGGTCTCTTGATCAATAAACGCGATTCTATCATTAAAGTCTAAAACCTGTACATTGAAAATTGCTCCAACAATTACTTTTATTTGCCTCGGCATTCCTAAAATTGAATTCTGGTCTAAAGGACTCATGATCCCAACTTCATCACCGACCCTTAAATTCATTCTGCTAGCAGTGGTTTTTCCTAGAACAATCATGGGTTGATCGTATTTACCAATCGATTCAATGTTTAAATCATAAAACTTGTCTATCTTTTTTAAATCTATCGACTTGAATTTAATCATTCTTGTAGATTTGTCATTTGTTAGTATAAGCCCAACCCGCTCCTTATAGGCAACATGTTCATAAATACTATTTATATTATCAATGTAGCCAATATCATCATAGATTTTGAAATTTCCTCGAAGTTTGACATCGCCCTCAAAACCAATTATCCTATCAATTATTTTACTTTCAAATCCGTTTAAAACAGAGACAGACAAAATCATAGCCATTGTCCCAACAGCAATCCCTACCACAGCAATTATGCCAGTTATCCTGGTTGGTCCTGTCTCTTTACTGCTGAACATAAATTTTTTTGCAATATTCGAAGAAAAGTTCATTCGTATTTCAATGCCTGCGAAGGTAAAATTTTTGATGATCTTACTGCTGTGGAAAATGATACAAGCGAAGTAACAAGTAACGTTATAATTGATATAATCAAAATTTGTAAGAAATTTATATCAATTGGAATAAAGTTCATGAAGTAAATATCTTCCGGAACACCAATGATTTTAAAATTATTTTGAAGTACTGCTAATAGAATAGAAATCAATGAACCCAGTATTGTTCCTAAAAAACCGATGATTAACCCTTTTATAAAAAAAATGTTTTTTATCTGCGATATGGGCATTCCTATAGCTGACAGTAATCCAATTTGCTTCGTTTTATCTACAACGATCATTGATAGCGATGAGACAATATTAATTATAGCTACAAGTGTTATCAGGCTAAAAATAAATAAGATTGGCCAGCGCTGAATATTGAGCCACTTATAAAGTGCCCTATTTTTTTCTTTCCAGGTTATTGACATTAATGGGTAAGAAATATCTGAACTTATTTTATTATTAATCTTGCTATAATTATCAATATCATCTAATCTTAAAACATAACCCGATATTTTTTCACTTAAATTAAACAGAGATTGGGAATCTTCTATTTTTATAAAGATTGAGGACTTATCATACTCTGTCATCCCAGAATGAAAAACACCTTCAACTTTAAATTGCATTAAGCTTTTTTTATTAAGGTAAAGTGATGATAGGTCAAAAAGAGTTATTTTATCATTTAATTCAATGCTCAGCATATCTGCTAAAGGCTTGCCAATGATTACTCCCCTATCTGAAATGGTTGACGATCCATCAATTACCATTTTTTCAATAAATTTCAGATCATCTGCATACAAGCCTTCAACAAAAACGCCTTCAGCGAGTTGTCCTTTTCTTAAAAGTGCTGCGTTTTGTGTAAATTGACTAATTGAAACATCATTCATCAAAGTGGATATTTTTTTTTCAAGTTCATACTCAGAAGGGTCAAAGGATTCGTTCAAAAAATGCTTTACTCTAATATGGCCATCAACGTCTGTAATTTTCTCAGAAATAACCCTCTCAAAACCATTTAGTATAAATAGAGTTATTAATATCGCACATATTCCGATCGACAATCCAATTACAGATAAAGTACTCGCAGTTTTGACAAATCCACTTCTTGAGTCAGACCTAATGTGCTTTAGAGCTAGAGAAAGACTTAGTTTCAATTTTTTCTGAGCTATTCGTTTTTCATTGCAGGAAATAAAATAACATCTTTTATAGATTTATTTTCTGTTAATAACATTACAAGTCTATCTATGCCTATCCCAACACCACCAGTTGGAGGCATTCCACACTCTACTGCCTGAAGAAAGTTTTCATCTACAGGGTGAGCTTCCTCGTCACCTTGGATAGCTAGTTTTTGCTGCGATTCAAACCTTTCACGCTGATCAATGGGGTCATTTAGTTCGGTAAATGCATTCGCAAATTCGGCGCCACCAATAAATAACTCAAATCTCTCAACTAAATTTGAATTTCCATTTCTATGTTTCTTTGCTAAAGGTGAAATAATAGTTGGATAATCAACAACAAATGTGGGTTGAATTAATTTTGGTTCAACATATTCGCTCATGATACTATCAAGTAGTTGACTATAAGTCTCCTCTGATTTAATGTCAAAACCTTTTTCCATACAAACTTTTAGAAGCTCATCAAACTCTAAACCAGAAACATCCTTATCTAAAACCTCACTTACCAAATCGAAGAACGAAGCTCTTTTGAATTTCTTTGTAAGATCAATTTCTTCATCATTCCAATTTAAATGCTCTGCGCCAAGCTCTTTTGCTGTTTTCTGAATCATATCTTCAACTAAGTTCATATTATCTTCATAGTCAGCGTATGCCCAATAGAACTCAAGCATTGTAAACTCTGGGTTATGGTTACGATCCATTCCCTCATTTCTGAA
>CAJWTA010000016.1 GCA_913046805.1 uncultured Fidelibacterota bacterium
ATTAGATGATATATAATCAATTAAGCCAGAAGCGGGATATACAGATAGAGAAGTTCCTATCACAATGATTATATCAGCACTTTGAAAGTATGGAATAACTTCACTAATAAGCGGTACCTCCTCACCAAACCAGACAATATGGGGACGAAGCTGATATCCATCATCACAAAGATCACCGATTTCAATTCTTTTCTCATTTATGTGATAAATCAATGAAGGGTTTTTACTGCTTCTTGCTTTAGTTAATTCACCGTGCAAATGTATGACTTCAGAAGATCCAGCACGCTCATGCAAATCATCAACATTTTGCGTAACTATAGTGACGCTAAAGTATTCTTCTAAATCTGCTAAGGAAAAATGAGCTTGATTAGGCAAAGCTTCACTTGCTTGCAATCTTCTTTGATTATAAAATTCTAATACCAACTCAGGATCTGCTTTCCATGCTTGAGGTGTAGCAACATCTTCGATTTTATGGTTTTCCCACAAACCATTACTATCACGAAATGTTTTCAATCCACTTTCAGCGCTAATACCAGCGCCTGTTAGTACAACGATTTTTTTCATAGCGTAAAATAAGCAATTTTTTGTTCATTAGTAAATTTTAGTCTTTCTGGTTGATATAAAGTTTGTGTATAATGTTAGGGATATGGCTGAACAGTCAAACTTAAAAAGAGTACTATCCCTTACGGATGCAACTATGATTAATGTCGGGGGAATTTTAGGATCAGGCATCTTTATGGTCCCTGCGACAGTAGCTTTATACACCCTTTCAAGTTCACTTTTTTTTCTTGTTTGGATTATCGGTGGTATAGTGAGTTTATTTGGAGCATTATCTGTCGCTGAGCTTGGAGCTGCAATGCCAAAGGCTGGAGGACAATACGTTTTTTTGAACAAATCATATGGGCCCTTGTGGGGGTTTCTTTATGGCTGGACTGCTGTTGCAGTAATTAATACCGCTTCAATAGCTGCAGTTGCAATGGCTTTCTCAGAATATCTTGGTTTCTTTTTTGTCCTCGGTCGTTTTGAGATTAAGGTTATTGCAATCTTATCTATTATAATTTTAACAATTATAAACATTATCGATGTAAAGTCTGGAGCAAGATTTCAAAACCTATTCACATATACAAAAATCTTCGCTATAAGTATTGTAATACTACTTGGCCTCACATTGAATGGAGGGTCCTCTGATAATTTTTATCCAATGATAATCGATAAATCTTTTTTTTCTCTTATCGGTCCGCTGGGTCTTGCAATGGTAGCGGTATTGTGGACTTTTGATGGATGGATATTTGTGACCTATGTTGCTGGAGAAGTCAAAGATCCAGGTAAAAATATACCCTTATCTATTATATTGTGTATGGTGATCGTTCTTTCAATATACCTAGCGCTAAACTATGTCCTTGTTTACGTTCTAGGCTTCGATAAAATGATTGATTCGGAATTAGTTATGTCTGACGCAGCTTCAGTATTTTTAGGAGGCAAAGGTGCAGCTATAATTACCATCATAATACTTATATCTTTGATTGGGGCCAACAATGGTTTTGTGCTAACTGGTGCTCGCATAAATTATGCGATGTCAAAAGATGGTTTGTTTTTCAAGCAAGCCTCAACGATACATAACAAATTTAAATCTCCAGCTAATGCTCTTTTAATGCAATGCGCGTGGTCTTCAATATTGACACTGACTGGTACATTCAATCAACTGATTACCTATATAATTTTCGCTTCTTGGATATTTTATGCCATGTCTGCTGGTGCAGTAATAATACTAAGAAATAAACTTCCTGATCTTAAAAGACCCTATAAAACTCCACTATACCCATGGATACCGATCATTTTTATATTCTTTGCAGTGTTTCTAACAATAAATACTATTTTAGAAGCGCCAAGAGATGCCGCCATTGGATCTGTTTTGATATTGGCTGGTCTTCCGTTCTATAAGTATTGGAAAAATAATGACTGAAATAAATAAACATATAAAAAATGCCATTAACATACATCGTGATGAGATAATTTCATTTGTAAAAGAACTTGTAAGAACACCAAGCTTAGCAAATGATGAAGGGGGTGTTCAAAATACTATACATGAAAAGTTAAAAGATTTGAACCTAGACTCTCAAAAGATTCCTGTAGTTTTTAGCGAATTAAATGATCATCCTGCTTTTAACGATGATGGATTTTCTCCTGACTCGAGAATTAATGTAACCGCTACATGGAAAGGTAATGGTAAATCAAGGTCTCTCATTTTAAATGGTCATGTTGATGTTGTTCCAACTGGGCCTGAAAATCTTTGGAATTATAGTCCTTGGTCAGGAAAAGAGGAAGATGGAAAAATCTTTGGAAGGGGTTCATGTGATATGAAAGCTGGACTTTCTTCAGGTTTATTTGCAATAGCTATATTAAAAAGTCTAGGCTTCAAACCAGATGGAGATGTCATTTTTCAATCGGTTGTTGGTGAAGAGTCAGGTGGTTGCGGTACGTTAACAAATATTGTAAAAGGCTACCATGCAGACGCAGCAATCATATTAGAACCAACCTCGCTTAAATTATCTCCAATCCAATCTGGTGCTCTAACTTTTAGATTAACAGTTCACGGTAGAGCTACGCATGCTTCTATGCGATGGGATGGAGTCAGCGCAATTGAAAAATACACAGGTCTTCACAACGCAATTATTAAACTTGAAGAAATGCGCCATCATTCATTTGACACAAAACACTACGAATCCAAAGATAGAGTTGCACCAATAAATATTGGAACAGTAAGAGCTGGTCAGTGGCATTCTACGGTTCCGGAATCTATAATTGCGGAGGGAAGATTGGGTGTTTTTCCAAATGAGTCTAATGAAGAAGCAAGGAAGAATTTTGAAGATCATGTTTTTGAATTCTCAAAAAATGATTCATGGCTAACTGAAAACCCTCCGGAAATTGAATGGTTTGAAGGGCAATTTGAATCCGGTCAAACACCAATAGATGACCCTCTTATTAAAGAATTGAGTAGTGCATATAAAAATGTTCTTAACCGTGAAGCTGTGATAGAAGGCGTCACTTATGGATCTGACTTGCGACTGTTTACTAATCATGCTCATATTCCAAGCGTTCTGTTTGGACCAGGCGATGTTCGTTTGGCCCACGCTGCAAATGAATATGTAACTATTGAAGAAATAATGTTTTCAACCGAAGTTATTGCAAATATGATTATCAATTGGTGTGGAGGAAATTTTGAATAAAGAATTTGGCTGTCAGGATATGACAAGTACTATCAGAAGAGTTCTTATTAAAAGCCCAGAAAATGCATACAAAAATCAGGTTAACATTGACTCTCAATACCAAGACTTGAATTATTTTGGTAAGCCAGATTTTGTAAGGTCACTTGAAGATTACGAATCCTTTCGGTCCATACTTAAAAAGAGTGGAGTTGAAATTCATGATCTTCCTGCAGATGATATTACCAGTCTTGATTCTATCTATACTCACGATCCTTGTTTGATTTCAAACTCTGGTGTTGTCTTATGCTCAATGGGTAAAATTCTAAGAAAAAAAGAGCCTGAAATGATTTCTAAGTATTTTAAATCATTAAATATTCCAATTATCGGCAAGATATCTCCTCCGGGAAAACTAGAGGGCGGAGATATTGTTTGGATAGATAATCGAACTGTAGCTGTTGGTGTAGGCTACAGATCTAATCTAGAAGGAATTGCACAGCTAAAAGAAATTCTCTCAGGTGATGTAGATGAAATCATTCCTGTACATTTACCTCACTGGACAGGGCCATCTGATTGCCTTCATTTAATGAGTAATATCAGTCCAATAAATAGAGATCTTTTTCTTGTTTATTCAAAACTACTCCCTGTTAGCTTCAGAGAATATTTATTAGACCGCGGTATTAAGCTTTTAGAAGTACCCGATGATGAGTACGAATCAATGGGTTGTAATGTCTTAGCCATTGCACCAAAAAAAGTTATAATGATTGAAGGTAATGATGTAACCAAAAATCTACTTGAAAAAGAAGGAGTTGATGTATCCACATATCCAGGTTTAGAAATATCATATAAAGGCGCAGGTGGACCCACCTGTCTTACACGCCCATTTTTAAGAGAGGAATAAATGATTAGAAAATTTAATACATTAGAAAGTGAAATTACTATTCCATCAAAATGGTATTACGAGAATAAATTCTTGGATGAAGAAAAAAGGGAGATTTTTCTAAAAGAGTGGCAATTAGTTGGCTCACATTCACAAATAAAAAATCCTGGAGACGTCCTTGTTGCAGAGATTGCTAACAACCCCATAATAGTTTCACGCCAAAAAGATAATACTTTAAAAGGGTTTTATAATGTATGTCAGCATAGGGGTGGTCCTCTTGCTTATGAGAATTGTTCTTTAAATAAACTTCAATGCAAATATCACGGATGGGTGTATGATTTAAATGGAAATCTTAAAAGCGCTAGAGGTTTTAAAAAATCTGAATTAAAAGTAGAGGATTACGACCTAACTCCTGTTAATATCGCTGAGTGGATGGGTCAAGTTTTCGTAAATCTTTCAAGTAATCCTGTTGACCTAGGTAGTCAAATTGATGAAATAAAGACTCTTGTCTCACCAATTGATTTTTCAAACTACACCTTTAAGTTCAGAGAATCATATGAAATCAATTGTAATTGGAAAGTTTACATGGACAATTTTTTAGAGGGTTTTCATATACCATTTGTACATCCTGAATTGAATAAAGTTATCGACTATAAATCTTATAAAACGGAAATTTACGATCGATTCTCTTTGCAGTGGTGCCCTTTAGATAGTGAACTTAGTCCTTACGGAAAAAGTTCAACACCAGAGGAAAATAAAGCATTCTATTTTACAATTTTTCCAAACATAATTTTAAATATTGCACCAGGACGACTTCAAACCAATATCGTTGAACCTAAAGGTTCAAAATCGTGCGTTGTACATTTTGACTATCATTTTGATAATCCAGAAGAAGCAAATATTGAACAAGACGCAGAGTTCAGTGAAATTGTTCAGCAAGAGGATATTTTAATATGTGAAAGTGTGCAAAAAGGGCTCGAATCAAATGGATATGATCAAGGTAAATTCTCACCTCTGCACGAACAAGGTGTTTTACACTTTCAGTCGCTCATTAGAAACTCTTTAGGCTTTTGAACAAAATTGTACAAATTGGTTCAGGAATGATAGGTTCAGCAATGGCCTATGATCTTTCACAAAAGCATGATGTGGTTGTAGGTGATTTTAATGAACAATCACTTGCTAAAGTGAAAAAGCTTAATAAAGATATTTCTGTACAAAAGCTTGATGTCACAAATCAATCAAAATTAAAAAGCTTTATACATGAAGCTGATATTGTGCTGCTTGCAGTTCCAGGTCATTTAGGATATTCCGCTTTAAAAACTATAATTAAATCTAAAAAAAATGTTGTTGATATATCTTTTTCAAATGAGAATTTTTTAGACTTGCATGAATTAGCTAAAAACGTTGGTGTTACAGCAGTAGTTGATGCAGGACTCGCCCCTGGCATCCCAAACTATCTTCTTGGCTTTCATAACTCTCAAATGAAGATAGACAGCTTTGAGTATTATGTTGGGGGTTTACCAAAATATCCAGAGCCTCCATTTAATTATAAAGCACCATTTTCACCTATAGATGTAATTGAAGAGTATACTAGGCCTGCTAGGATGATGGTCAATGGGCATATTGAGACTAAACCAGCACTATCAGAAATCGAAATTATGAATTTTGAAAATATTGGTACTCTAGAGGCGTTCAATACTGATGGATTGAGATCTATACTTTACACAATGAAACATATTAAAAACATGAAAGAAAAAACTTTAAGATATAGTGGTCACGCTGCCCTTATGGCTAACTATAGAAACGCGGGAAAGTTCAATGATGACGAAATTCAAAAAACTTCAAAGGAACTATTTACTGCCTGGAGGTTAAAAGAAGATGAACCAGAACTAACAATTTTAAAAATAATTATAAAGGGGGAAAACAAGATCATATCTTATAGCATTTATGACGAGTATGATTCAACCCTAAATTTTTCCTCAATGTCAAGAACTACAGGGTTCACTGCAACTGCCACGGTAAACATTTTATTAAAAAATATATTTACTAAAAAAGGCGTATTTCCACCAGAGCTTTTAGGTCAAGACAAACTAAGCGTTAATTATTTGAAGGAATATTTAAAGGAAAGAAATATTCATATTAATCAAAAAATAGAAAAATATTAACTTTTCTAATAGCCTTAAAGTTGTAAACAACTTTAAATTTTAATACCTATAAATGCACTAAAAAAACAAAATTTAATACTATGAGTTTTTCTACACGACATATTGGTCCAAACGCCGATGACATAAATAAAATGCTTTCATTTCTTGGTTTTGATTCAGTGGAAGAGTTAATAAATGCAACTATACCAAAAGATATCAAATACAATGAGAGTCTTAATATTGGTGAATCGATCAGTGAATTCGATTTTTTAAAAACCATAAAAAATATCGGCGAAAAAAATGAAGTTGTAAAGACTTATATCGGCACAGGTTACTATGGAACGGTTACACCTCCAGTAATTCTTAGAAATATTTTAGAAAATCCAGGCTGGTACACAGCATACACTCCCTATCAAGCTGAAATTTCTCAAGGTCGACTTGAAGCCTTACTAAACTTTCAAACCATGGTTACTGATTTGACAGGTCTTGAAATATCAAATGCTTCTCTACTTGATGAAGCTACTGCTGCCGCTGAAGCAATGGTCTTGATGTATAGGTCATGCCGAAATAGAGACAATTTCTTAGTCTCTGATAAATGCCATCCTCAAACCATCAGCGTTTTGAAAACACGATCTGAACCCATTGGTATAAAACTTAAAGTTATTCCGATTGAAGAATTCAACTTTTCAGAAAATACCTTTGGCTGTCTAATACAATGCCCATCAACCGATGGTAAAGTATTCAACTATAAAAGTTTATCTAAATCAGCTCATGATGCTGGTGCTTTAATTGCTGTTGCAACAGATTTGCTGAGTCTTGCGCTCATCACAGAACCTGGAGCTTGCGATGCGGATATTGCTGTTGGTAGCTCACAAAGATTTGGTGTCCCATTAGGATTTGGGGGTCCTCATGCGGCCTTTCTCGCTGCCAATGAAAGCTTCAAAAGAAAAATGCCAGGAAGAATAATTGGACTTTCTAAAGATTCAGAGGATAATCTAGCGTTTCGTATGGCACTACAAACTAGAGAGCAGCACATTAGAAGAGATAAAGCTACATCAAATATTTGCACTGCCCAGGTTTTACTTTCTGTAATAGCAGGTATGTACGCAGTATACCACGGCCCTAAGGGTATTTTTCAAATTGCAAATGCTATTCATGGAAATGCTAAGAGACTTGCCTCTTCCCTTAAGGAAAATGGCTATGAAATCAGACATGATCAATTCTTTGATACCATTAGATTTGGAACAAATGGTAAAAAAATTAATACAGAAGACCTTGGCGTTAATTTTAGACATTTCAACAATGGTGATATTGGTATTTCATTAGATGAAACTACCTCGGAGAGCGATATTGATAATCTTCTTAAGCTTTTTAAATGTAAGGATAAACCTAGTGACCATTTTACGCTAAAAGAGACTAGAAATTCTGAATATTTAACGCATGAAGTTTTCAATTCGTATCATTCGGAAACAGAAATGATGCGATATCTAAAGAAATTAGAAACAAAAGATCTCAGTCTTAATACCAGTATGATTTCTCTTGGCTCATGTACAATGAAATTAAATGCAGCAGCTGAAATGATTCCAATTTCATGGCCAGAGTTTAGTGGACTTCACCCATTTGCTCCTGAATCTCAAACCCAAGGGTATCACGAACTTTTCAAATCACTTGAAGATTGGCTCGTAAATATAACAGGTTTACATTCGTGCTCATTGCAACCGAATTCGGGTGCACAAGGAGAATATGCAGGGCTTATGGTTGTTAGAGCCTTCCATCAAAATAACGGAAATCCACACAGGAATATATGTCTCATTCCTGAATCAGCGCATGGAACAAATCCAGCAAGCGCAGTAATGGCTGGAATGCAAGTTGTTGTAATTAGATGTGATGAATCTGGAAATATAGATGTCGATGATCTAAAACAAAAAGCTGAGGATAATAAAGAGACACTATCAGCATTAATGATAACATACCCTTCTACGCATGGTGTTTTTGAAGAGTCTATTTCTTATATATGTGACATTATCCACCAGTACGGTGGCCAAGTTTATCTTGATGGCGCTAACCTAAATGCAATGGTTGGTTTATCAAGACTAGGTGATTTTGGAGCCGATGTTTGCCACATAAATCTTCACAAAACATTTGCTATACCGCACGGAGGTGGTGGTCCTGGAATGGGCCCTATCTGCGTTGCTAAGCACCTCTCCCCTTTTTTACCGGGACATCCTAATTTAAAAAATAGTGAAACTGCTATTTCTGCTATTTCTGCTGCTCCTTTTGGAAGTGCAGGTATTTTACCGATATCATGGGGCTACATAGTTATGTTAGGAAATGATGGACTTAAAAAGGCATCCGAAATAGCAATTTTAAATGCAAATTATATGGCGAAAAGACTTGAAGGCGATTACAAAGTTCTTTATCGAGGTTCAAATAAAACCTCAGCACATGAATTTATCATTGACCTAAGAGATTTAAAAAGTGAGACGGGAATTAGTGATGAAGATGTTGCAAAAAGACTGATTGATTATGGCTTTCACGCCCCCACAATGTCATGGCCTGTACCTGGCACACTTATGATTGAACCTACAGAAAGTGAATCGCTTATTGAGCTTGATAAATTTTGCGATGCAATGATTTCAATCAAGCGTGAAATAAATGACGTTGTATCAGGTAAATATGAAGCAGATGACAATCCTCTTGTAAATGCACCGCATACAGCTCTTGCTGTCATGTCAGATAATTGGGTGCACAAATATTCAAGAGAAACTGCTGCCTACCCCGCTCCATGGCTAAAGGAATATAAATATTGGCCAAGCGTAAGACGAGTTGATAATGCATTCGGAGATAGAAATCTTGTTTGTACCTGCCCCCCAATAGACGCATACTCTAAGTAAAATAACGAATAAAAAGCATGTTCAATTTTTTAAAAAGTGACATACTAAGAATCCTTGACGCGACACAAAACGAGAGAGATATTTTATTGTCTCATAAAATATACAGCTCTATTCAAACTATTGACGATCTTCATGTATTCATGGAAAACCATGTTTTTGCAGTGTGGGACTTTATGTCAATTCTTAAGACGCTTCAAAAAAAACTTACATGCACCGAAGTTCCCTGGACACCAAAAGGTGGAGGTACTCCCGCGAGACTACTCAATGAAATTGTTACAGAAGAAGAATCCGACATCGATATTTACGGTGAATATAAGAGTCATTTTGAAATGTATTATCAAGCTATGAGTGAAGCTGGTGCAAATACAGAAAAGATTGAATCATTTTTAACAAACGTTGGTTTAGGGGTTGACGAAGCCCTGATTAAAAGCGACACACCTAAACCCGCAAAAAATTTTGTTAATACCACATTTTCCATGCTAGAAAATGCTCCCGATTATGTTGTAGCGTCTATGTTCACATTTGGCAGGGAAGAAGTTATACCAAATATGTTTCGATCGATAATTGGTAAAATAGATAAAGACCTCAAAGGTAAGCTCAAAAATTTTATATACTATTTGGATCGTCACATTGGCGTTGACGAGGATGAGCACGGTCCTGCTGCTTTAAAAATGATTAAAGTGTTATGTGGAAATGATGATGAAAAATGGAATGAAGCTGCACATGCAGCTAAGAAGACAATGGAGGCAAGAATTGTTTTTTGGAATGAAATTCTTGATGAACTGAATTATGCTAAATCTGCTAATTCCCCATCTATATATTCATCTCTATAATCAAAAAGCTTTACGTTTTGGATTGTATTTATAATTGAAGAGTCTGCTTGCACACCAACTTTAATATAATTATCTGTGTAACCCACTATTTTATCATTCCTTAAATATTCAAAGAGTACTGGACGTGATGATTTAACAAACTTATTTTGATGTTCACGGAGCATTTTTTGAGAAAATTTTCTCAAAATCGCGCTGCGTTTAGCGCGTGTTTTATTATCAACTTTATTGTCCAGTTTTATTGCATCAGTATTTGGTCTCTCTGAGTATGTAAATACATGTAGGTATGAAATTTTTAATTTATCGATAAATTGAACAGTTTCAACAAAATCATCATCTGATTCGCCTGGGAAGCCTACGATAACATCTGCTCCAATAGTTGCATCTGGTATTACATTTTTAATCATTTTAACGCATTCAAAATATGTTGAACGCTTATATCTTCTTCGCATTAAGGTTAATATTTTATCAGAACCAGATTGTAATGGAATATGGAAATGAGGCATGATCTTTTTAGAGGACGAACAAAAATTAATTATTTCTTTACTTAGCAAATTTGGCTCTATAGAGGATATACGGAGTCTTTCTATGTCAAGCTTATCAAGCTCTTGGATTAAAGACAAAAAACTTTCATTGCTTGATTTGCCAAAATCTCCAATATTGACTCCTGTGAGAACCAGCTCTTTTGCCCCTTCTCGAATAGCTTGGTTTGCAAGTTGAATTGTTTTTTTTACTGAGTCATTTCTACTTTTACCGCGCGCTAAGGGAATTGTACAAAATGAACAAACGTAATCGCAACCGTCTTGAATTTTCAAATATGAACGTGTTCGATCCCCGATCGAATATGACGGTTTAAAGGAATGTGTTTCAGAAATATCGGCTCTTATTACTTTAGTTTCTCCAGCAATATCTAAGCTGTCGAGTTCATTTAGTAAATTGAATTTTTTTTCAGAACCAATAATAAGATCAACACCTTTTATGTTAAAGATTTCATCAGGATTAAGCTGAGCATAACAACCAATTACAGCTACCTTAGAATTGGGATTAATCCTTTTAGCTTGACGTATTAGTTTTCTTGCTTCTTTATCGGCATTATCCGTTACAGAACATGTATTCAATACGTAGAAATCAGCAAAATCCTTATAACCTACTTTTTTAAATCCTCTTCTTGTAAAATCTTTAGAGATCATAGAGGTCTCTGAAAAGTTCAGCTTGCAACCCATGGTATGGAATGCAATTTTTTTATATTCGGTGCTCATAGATAATTATCAAAAAATAATTCATAAATTTAATCAAATATCATTTTACAGTTATAACAGTAATTTGTACATTTTTAAATGCCAACAGAAAATAAAATTAGAGACCTACGAGATAAAATTGACTCACTTGATGATAAAATTGTTGAATTGTTAGAGAAGCGCTCTTTGATTTCTAAAAACATTGGGGAAATAAAGCGAAGCACCGGTAAAGTAGTGCTTGACAGTCAAAGAGAAAAAGAGATTATTGATCGTCTCGCACTAAAAACAAAAATTTTAAACAAAGTATCGTTGCATTTAATTTTTAAAAATATCTTCAAAATATCACGGAAGATTCAATCATAAAAATAAGTTTGATTAGAGCATTAAAATTGGTTAATATGCACCATATGATTCATTTAAAAACAAAAAACTATTTTAGTGGCTATTACTTTTTTACCTGGAAGAGGGTTTTGCAATAAAAGGTATATCTACTTTTATCATTAATCAAAACCCCGGTCCTAATCGGGGTTTTTTTTTACATAAAGTTAAAGGAATATAATGAAATCTATAGGAATTCAAGGCGGCAAGGGGAGTTTTTCAGAAGAAGCTGCAAGTCAATTTGTTTCAAATCACGGTATTGATGATTATAAAATTATATATCAAATATCATCTCAAAGCGTTCTAGATGGTTTGGATACTGGTAAAACAGATTATGGTATTATTGCAATGGAAAATGCTCAAGGAGGTGTCGTTATTGAAAGCATTGAAGCTCTCGCAAAGTACAAATGTTCAATTATTGAAATGTTTCATATTTCTGTTGATCAAAACCTACTGGGAATTAAAGGAACAAATGTTGGTGATATAACTGAGATACGCTCACACCAACAGGCATTACGTCAGTGTAAAGATTTTTTGAGTGAGTATTTTTGGACTAGACCTCTTATTGAAGAAGATGACACAGCTGAATCCGCAAGAAGGCTATCTGAGGGTAAGCTTCCCAATACCTCTGCTGTAATTGCTAATAAAGCTTGTGCTGATCTATACGGATTAGAAATACTCAAAGAAAGTATTCATGATTTGAAGCACAATCTTACCCTATTCCTTGGATTAACTAAACTAAAATAAATTATGAAAAGTGTTGGGGTAATTGGCCTAGGAAGGTTTGGAAAAGTTCTAGTGAATATTTTACAGAAAGGGTATACGATATCTGCTTACGATATACATGATAAAGCACCTATGTCAAATGTAAGTTTTTGTACTTTAGATAAAGTATTGGAAGAACGTGTTATTTTTATTGCCGTCCCAATCAGAGGCTTTGATTCTTTAATAAAAGAAATATCAACAAAATTAAAACCTGGAACAACCTTGATAGATGTATGCTCTGTTAAATCATACCCTGTTGATATCATGTTAAAATATACTAACACAAAAATCGGTATCATTGCAACGCATCCAATGTTCGGGCCCGATTCATTTTCAACAAATACTAAATTAAAAATGATGATGTATAATGTGCGTGATATAGGCAATCAATTTTTAATATGGAGCGATTATTTTTCAAATCAAGGAATTGAAATAATAGAAATGTCACCTGATGAACATGATCGTCTTGCTGCAAGAAGCCAAGGCATAACACATTTTCTTGGAAGAATGCTAAAGCAGTTTGGAATACAAAAAACTCAAATAGATACACAAGGATTCAAAGACTTACTAGATTTGGTCGATCAGACATGTAACGACACGTGGGACCTGTATACTGACCTGCAATTGTATAATCCGCACACTCTAGATACAATTACAGAACTACGAAAATCAACAGAATCACTTGATAAACAACTAAGGGAAATCAATGATGTGGAAAAAAGATAGCTGGAAAAATTTTGAAGCGCTTCATATACCTAAATACGAAGATATAAATAAACTAAATGAAGTGTTGAACACACTCAGAGGTTTTCCGCCTCTTGTTTTTGCTGGCGAAGTTAGATCGTTGCGAAAATCACTGGGTCATGTTGCAGAAGGAAATGCTTTTTTATTACAAGGGGGTGATTGCGCAGAAAGCTTTTCAGAGTTTCATGCTGATAATATTCGTGATACATTTCGAGTGATTTTACAAATGGCTGTCATTCTTACATCGGGAACCAATCTCCCAATAGTAAAAGTTGGAAGAATGGCAGGCCAATTTGCCAAGCCACGCTCAAGTCCAACTGAAATCAAAAACGGTGAAGAACTTGAAAGCTATAGAGGCGATATAATTAACGGTATAGATTTTGAAAAATCATCACGCAAGCCTGACCCTGATCGTATGTTAAAAGGGTACTCACAAGCAGCATCAACTTTAAATTTATTACGCGCCTTCGCTGATGGTGGGTATGCAGACTTACGATATGTTAATTCATGGAATATGGGTTTTTTAAAATCAGGACCCGAATACAAAAGATATCATAGTCTAGCTAACAAAATACAAGAAAGTCTTAATTTTATGGAAGCGTTAGGAGTAAGCTCAAAAAATACGCCCCAACTCACTAAGACGGAATACTATACATGCCATGAGGCTTTGTTGTTGCCTTACGAAGAAGCACTGACTCGAGAGGATTCAACTACTGGTGATATTTATGATACGTCAGCGCATTTTGTTTGGATTGGCGATAGAACAAGATTTTCTGGCAGTGCACATGTTGAGTTTTGCGCTGGAATACAAAATCCCATAGGCATTAAATGTGGTCCAACGCTAGATCACGATGATTTACTAAAAATTCTGGATAAGCTTAATCCAGATAATTCTCCAGGTAGGATAACATTAATATCGCGTTATGGCAGTGAAAAAGTTCAGGAATATCTTCCTGGGTTGATTGAACTGATTTCTAATGAAGGTAGATCTGTGGTATGGTCATGTGATCCAATGCATGGAAATACTGTTAAAAGTTCAAATGGTACAAAAACGAGGCCTTTTGAAAATATTTTAAATGAAGTCAAAAATAATATTAAGATTCATAATTCGCAAGGTAGCTGGTTTGGTGGAATACACCTTGAAATGACTGGTCAAAATGTAACAGAGTGTACTGGTGGAATTGACGAAATTTCAGAATCTGAATTGAAAGACAGATATCATACGCATTGCGATCCAAGGTTAAATGCCAACCAAGCGATCCAGCTGGCATTCTTAATAGCAGATGAACTAAAGAATAATGCCAATTAAAGGAACTATAACATTACCTGGTGATAAATCTATATCACATAGATCTGTTATGTTAGCTGCTCTTTCAAACCAAAGTTCAAAGATTACAAACATATCAAATGGAAAAGATGTTAAATCAACAATCTCATGTTTAATAGATTGTGGTATAAATATTGATATGTCACCAAAACAACTTTTTGTTACCGGTGGAGAATTCAAACAACCTAAATCAGATTTAGATTGCGGAAATTCAGGAACAACAATGAGATTGCTCATTGGCCTACTTGCAGGACAGGGTATAAATGCTAATTTCATTGGAGATAAGTCATTGTCAAACAGGCCAATGGATAGAATAATTGAACCTTTAGAAAAAATGGGTCTTAACATTAAAAGCAGTGGTATAAGACCACCGGTCCATATTTCAAAGAGTAAGTTAAAAGGAATTAATTACAATATGCCAATTTCGAGCGCACAAGTAAAATCTAGTATTTTACTTGCAGCACTTGGATCAGACACAAAAACAAAAGTAACTGAAAAAGTTACTTCAAGAAATCATACTGAAATCATGTTGAAAAATATTGGTGTAGACATCACCACAGAAGGCAGATCTATAATAGTAGCTCCTTGTGATAAATTTTTACCGCTAGACATTCACATTCCTGCAGACCCATCGACCGCAGCCTTCTTTATAGGCGCTGCAGTTTTGATGCCAAGATCTAGATTGAGGGTTATGAACATGCTTTTAAATGAAACAAGAATTGGATTTATGAAAGCGCTTGAGAAAATGGGGTGTTCATTTAAGTATTATAATGTACATAACGAGGCTGGTGAAAAAGTTGGTGATATAGAAGTGACCCATCACAATCTACATGGAATCAATATTAACGCATTCGACATCCCTTCAATTATTGACGAACTACCGATGCTTGCACTTATTGCATCTCAGGCTAAAGGTATAACGAAAGTAAGTGGTGCAAAAGAGCTCAGGGTTAAGGAATCCGATAGGATAAAAGCAATATGCAAAAACTTAAGAGAAATAGGTGGAGATATAGTAGAGAAATCAGACGGATTTATTATTAACGGTGCTACAGAGTTAACCTCGGGCAATATTGATACTTTTGATGATCATCGTATCGCAATGACGTTTCATGTTGCATCTTTAATATCAGGAAAAAAGATTAGTTTAAATAATACCAACTGCGTGAATATTTCTTTCCCAGATTTTTTTAAAACAATAGAAAGTATTGTACGATGAGAAATTTAGCGGTCATTGGATATCCTATAGAGCACAGTCTCAGTCCAATCTTACACAACCAAATCTATAAGGCTCTTAAAATAAAGGTGTATTCCCGCAAAATAGCGGTTGATCCCAAAGATTTACCCGAATTTGTTAGAAGCAATACGGACTGTTTATACAATGTAACTATTCCCCACAAAGAAAAAATCATTAATCTATTAAAATCAACTGATATGGATGCAGAAGAAATAGGTGCTGTTAATTGTGTATCAAACTTAAAAGGTTATAATACTGACTGGATTGGATTTAAAAAATCCATTTATAAAAGTGATGTTGAAATTGAAAATAAAGATTGTGTTATCATAGGATCTGGAGGGGCTGCAAGAGCTATTGCATATGCTTTAATCAAATCAAATTGTAATTCTATAGCAATAATAAATAGATCAAATAAAAGGAAAAAGAATTTAATTAATTGGATTAGCAAATTTGGAAATTATAATTCAACAATTAATCAAGGAGATATAATCATCAATTGCACCCCGCTTGGTATGTGGCCAAATATAAAAGATAAACCTCTATACTCTGGTAAAATATCAACAAAACAAATTGTAATAGACACTATCTATAATCCATACGAAACATCTTTTTTACAATTTGCTAAAAATTCCGGAGCTAAAGTTATTTCTGGACTAGATATGTTCATTGAGCAAGGTTTAGCTTCGATAAATATTTGGGAAAAAAATAATATCACTCAAAACATAAGCACAAAAAACATAAAAAAAATATTAAAGGCAAAACTATGCTAAAAAGATTACAATTCTTAACATCTGGCGAATCACACGGTAGAGGGCTTTTAGGAATATTAGATGGACTACCGGCTGGAATTGATATAAGTGAAAAATATATAAACCATCAACTTAAAAGGCGTCAAATGGGTCATGGTAGAGGGGGCCGAATGAAAATTGAAAAGGATCAAGCACAAATATTTGGAGGGGTTCGTCATGGAAAAACCCTCGGATCACCTTTAGGGATTTTGATAGATAACCTTGATTGGGAAAATTGGACAAAAAAAATGTCAGTTGAGCCTGTTAATGAAAAAATAAAACCAGTTACGCTTCCAAGGCCTGGACACGCTGATCTAGCAGGTGTACACAAATACGAATTTAATGATATTAGAAATGTTCTTGAAAGATCAAGTGCCAGAGAAACAACAATGCGCGTGGCGCTGGGATCTGTTTGCAGAAAACTTCTAGAAGATATTGGAATTTTTATTGGTAGCAGAGTTGTACAAATACATGATGTAAAAGATGAACAAAAATATAATTTATCACCCACAGTTATGAACAGCAATGCGGATGATTCTCCAGTAAGGTGTTTAGATAAAAACTCCGAGAAAGAAATGGTTTCTGTAATTGACAAAGCAAAAAAGGCCGGAGATTCTGTAGGTGGTATATTTGAGGTCATCGCTACTGGAGTACCTTACGGACTAGGATCTTACAGTCAATGGAATAATAAATTACAGGCACGGATATCAACAATGATGATGAGTATCAATGCCTTTAAAGGGATAGAGATTGGTACTGGCTTTAAGAGTGCTACTAAATTTGGCAGTCAAGTGCATGATGAAATTGGTTATGAAAATGGGAAATTCACTAGATACACTAATAATGCTGGAGGAATTGAAGGTGGTATGAGCAATGCTCAACCAATAGTAATTTGGATGTCAATGAAACCTATTTCTACCTTAATTAAACCATTAAGATCTGTTGACATTGCAACGCATGAAAAAAAGAATGCACATAAAGAAAGGACGGACTCATGTGCTGTTCCAGCAGCCTCGGTCGTTTCCGAGAGTATGCTTTGTATAACATTACTAGATGCACTACTCGAAAAATTTGGTGGAGATAGCGTGAATCAGTTAAAATCTCACATGAATAGTTCTGCTAAATATTGAAAAAAATATTTTTAATAGGAATGATGGGTTCAGGGAAAACTACAATAGGGAAAGTGCTATCTGAAAATCTACGTTTTCATTTTGAAGATTTAGATAAAACTATTGAAAGCATTTTTAAACTATCAACCAATGAAATCTTTTTAAAATACGGAGAAAAAGAATTTCGTAATGCAGAAACTAAAGCCCTCCTTAATTCTGAAGCTGTAATTATTTCATGCGGTGGAGGAGTTATTTTGAAGCGTGAAAATAGGTCCTTTATAAAAAAGGGGGTATCTTTTTTCCTAAATGTAGATTTAAATGAACTAGTAAGGCGCTTGGAGCATGCAAATAATAGGCCTTTGTTAAATTCCAAAAATCTAAAAGAAGACCTGGAAAGTTTATGGAAAAAACGGAAAGATTTATATTTGGATACCGCTGAT
>CAJWTA010000017.1 GCA_913046805.1 uncultured Fidelibacterota bacterium
GTAGCCCGTAGGGGAATCGAACCCCTGTTGCAGGAATGAAAATCCTGAGTCCTAACCACTAGACGAACGGGCCAGAGTTAAATATCGATGGCAAAATTATATGAGTTAATAGCAAATCACCAAGCGTTATATATTAATTTTCTGATATATCGAGAACATCTAAAAGTTCTCCGCTTTGGTGCAATTCCATTGTTATGTCAGCTCCCCCAATGAGTTTTCCTTTCACAAACAACTGTGGAATAGTAGGCCAACCGGATTGCTCAGACAGCTTAACTCTAATTTGTGGGTCTGTTAAAATATTCACATCTTTATAATTAACGTTGTAGTGATTAAGTATCTGAACTACCTGATTTGAAAAACCGCACATAGGCATTTCTTTAGTTCCTTTCATATAAAGAACTATAGGGTTGTCACTTATTTCTGATTTTATCTTTTCACTTAGGTCCATTAGAGCCTCACTTTAATTTTTCTTTTTCCAAGCATCTTGAGTTAAGGTCTTAATTTCAAGCGCGTGAATTTCTTTTGTCATGTGGTCACCAACAGATTTATAAACTAATTGGTGTTGCTCAATTAGTGAAAGTCCTTTAAAGCTGTCGCTAACTACAATAACGCTAAAATGATCGCTCGTTCCAGTGGTATCAATTACCTCTACCATTGAATCTTTAATCCCTTTTTGAATTAAGCTTTGAACTTGATCTGGGTCCATATGTTTATTATGTAACTTTTTTTTTAATATTGAATTAATTTTATGTATTGAATTTACTATTATTGACTATTTAAATAAATTATTATTCTTACTGAGGAGTAAAACTAGGCTATGAAGATATTTTCTTGGAACGTTAACGGGGTAAGAGCTATAGAAAAAAAAGGTTTTTTAGAATGGATTGAAGAAGAAGATCCTGACATAGTATGTATTCAAGAAACAAAAGCAAAAGTTGAGCAACTTGGCTCTTCCTTGACAGAAGATCACGGATATCATACTTATTGGCATTCTGCAGAAAGGCCAGGTTACAGTGGAGTTGCTACTTTTTCGAAAATTGAACCTTACTATATCCAAAAAGGGCTCGGAATTGATAGGTTTGATTCAGAAGGAAGGGTTTTGATAACAGAACACGAAAATTTTTTACTATATAATATATATTTTCCAAATGGGCAAAAAGATGAAATTAGACTTAATTACAAGTTGGATTTTTACGACGAGTTATTACCAATCATTAATGAGCACGTTGATAGCGGTTCAAACGTAATTGTTACCGGTGACTGGAATACTGCGCACTTCCCTATAGATCTTGCAAGACCAAAAGAGAATGTTAAAACATCTGGTTTTATGCCAATAGAAAGAGAAAAAATGGACCATTATGTTAATTCAGGATGGGTGGATACATTTAGGCACTTTCATCAAGAACCAGAAAGGTATTCTTGGTGGTCATATCGTTCTGGCGCCAGGCAAAGAAATATTGGCTGGAGAATAGATTATTTTTTTGTTAACCAGTCATTCATCTCTCAAATTGAAGATGCGGACATACATGAAAATACAATGGGTTCAGATCATTGCCCAGTTTCGATAAAAATTTATGATGATGAGCTATAAATAAGATCTTACAATGAATTGAAAAGTTCGTTTAAGATACGATCAGTATCAATTTGTTTATTTTCAATATTAACACCACATGTAATGGTTGGTAAATATTCAGTTTCACCAAGATTTGCAGCCTTTATAAATCTAAAATCAATTATATAAAAACCAGCACCTAATATTTGATCAATATATTTTTTAATCAACTCTTTCTCGCCTATCCCTGGCATAGTAATCACTCTTCCTTTTGTTGTCATAATTTTTTTTAAGCTTATAAAAGTTTTAAGATGATCTTTTGAGTAGTAAATACTCTGAGTATCAATAATCATATCAAAGGTCCTTTTTGGTAAATTGATTTCATTCACATCTTGATGAATAAAATCGACATTACCAATACCTAGCTTGTTTTTAAATAGGTTGGCTGTTTCAATTGAATCTGGTGAAAAATCAATTCCAATGAATGAGGATTTTGGTGATTTTAAACCATAATAAGTGGTTAGATATCCAATACTACATCCGATATCTAGTACAGTACTTGCATGATTTAAATTTTTTACAACAAAATTGCCACTAGATACATAAGAACCGTATCTCTCTGACAAAATCACAGTTTGCAATAGCTTTGATCTGCCTATGGCCCTATAAAACTCCAAGTTGTTTTCAAAGCCGTATGAGGGATCAGCTTTTTCACGATTATTTATAAATAATAATTCTTTTTTTGAGGGAGGAGGTAAATTTGTTTTGGTAAATGCTTTGATTTCTTCAAAGCTTTTAAAATGAAAAATATTAAATAAATTTAAATGCTTCTCAAGATTCACTTTTCGAAATTATTCATCAGCTAAACTATTTATGTCGTCCCTGATTAGGATTAAAATAGCGGATTGTGGGACTATAAGGTAATCGTCATTTTCTATTTTTATTTCAATTGAAGCTTTATTTAAGAACAATGCGGTGTCTCCTACATCGGCTTGTGTTGGGATGTATTTAACCGCTGAACTATCATTGTTTGACCAAGGCTCATCAATGTTTTCGTCTGGATTACCTAATGGAATACCTGGACCTACCTCGACTATTATACCGCTTAGAATTTCTTGTTTTTCTACAACGCTAGGTGGAAGGTATAACCCTGCTTTTGATTTTTTTTCGCCTTTGTCAGGTCTAATAAGAACCCTGTCTCCAACCACTAATATCTGTTTATTTTTACTACGCACGTATGAAATTAGTAATTTTTATTATTTTATTACAAGCAAGAGAAATAGTTGATAATAGGATTAATAAAACCGAAATTCAAATAATGGATGTAAAAATAAAGATTGTTGAAACAGCTGAGGAATACCAAAGTATATTAAAAATCCGTAAAAGTGTATTTATCGAAGAGCAAAAAATTTCAGAAGCAATTGAAATTGATTCAAACGAAAAAAAATCGCAATACATCATCGCGTATTTCAATGAAACGCCTGTTGGAACAGCGAGGTGGAGAGATGTTGATCGTGAAGTAAAACTTGAGAGGTTTGCCGTTTTAAAAGAGTACAGAAAAATAGGAATTGGAAGAATGCTAAATGATTTTATTTTAAATGAAATTCCTGCAAGCAAAACAATCTTTTTAAATAGCCAAGAAACAGCTATTAAATTTTATATAAAGCTTGGTTTCGAAGTTGTCGGTTCACCGTTTACTGAAGCTGGAATTTCTCATAGAAAGATGATTTATTCTAGAAACAATAACATGAAACCATGAATTTTCTATTAATTTTTACTCTTATATTCCTCCAAGTTTGTTACTTTTTAAAATCACTTATGATTAATGTCTAAATCTATTTACAAACGCATGGGACAATTAATGCTTTCGCATTGGCCCTACATTGTATTTTCATCGCTATCTGCTTTACTCTTTGTTTTGCTAAATGGTATTTCAATATGGTTAACAGCAACATTGATTAATAACATATTATTAGACTTTGATTCAATATTGAAATCACAAGCCGATTGGGCAGCGAAAGAATATCTAACTCCAAATGAAGCTTTGAAGTACTGGACAAATCTTGCGATTTTAAGAGATACTCCCTCAGAGTCTTTAAAAGTTTTGTGTTTGACAATACTATCAGTTTTCTTTGTCAAAAATATTTTTCTTTATCTAAAAAATATACTCTTATACGTTGTTCAGTTAAATATTGTTAAAGATATTAGAGATCGTCTTTATGTACATATCCAAAGTTTATCTTTAGGATATTTTCACAAGGAAAAAACTGGATCTATAACATCAACAATCATCAATGATGTTGAACAACTACAAAGCTCTCTATCTATAGCATTTCAGAAGCTTTTTGTTGAGCCTATAAACATTTTAATATTTGCTTCACTACTCTTTATAATCAGTTGGAAGTTAGCGTTAATTGCCATAATTATTATTCCGTTAGCAGGTATTGCTATTATTGCAATTGGAAAAAGCATAAGAAGGAAATCCAGAAGAACCCAAAAGAAAATTTCACACATAATGCAAATTTTAAGCGAAACACTAGGATCGATACGAATCGTCAAGGCATTTGTTAATGAAAAAGAGGAAGTAAGAAAATTTTCTTTAGAAACGAATAATTACAGAAACCTTCACTTAAAACGAGCTCGACTTGACTTGATCGCAGCTCCAATAACAGAAAGCTTTGGTGTAATCATTGGCGTTATTCTACTTTGGTATGGAGGGACAGAGGTAATCCTACAAAAAGGCCTCATACCTGAGGATTTCATTCGATTTATTTTAATTTTATTTTCGATCTTAGGTCCAATCAAGCAAATGAGCAATGTAAATATTAAAATCCAAGCTGGTGCTGCATCTGCGGAACGTATATTTACACTTCTTGATACTGAACCTCAAATCGTAGAAATTCAAAATCCGATCAACCTTGGCAAGTTTAAAGATTCGCTCGAATTCAAAGATGTTTGTTTTGAATATCAAAAAGGGGATGACCAGGTTTTGGATAACGTAAGTTTTAAAATCAATAAAGGAGAGGTTGTAGCTCTTGTTGGTCCAAGCGGTTCAGGTAAATCAACTATTGCTGATCTTATACCAAGATTTTATGATGCTCTGTCAGGTGAAATAACGATTGATGGTAATGATTTAAAAAATGTTTCGCTTTCTTCATTGAGGAACAATATGGGAATTGTTACGCAGGAAGTAATCTTATTCAATGACACAATTAAGAACAATATCTCTTATGCACAGTTTGAAAAAACAGATGATTTAATCAAAGATGCAGCTAAAGCTGCTAATGCTTTAGAATTTATCGAAAACACTCCTGAAGGGTTTGAAACGATTGTTGGAGAAAGAGGTGTTAAGCTATCTGGGGGTCAAAAACAGCGAATAGCTATTGCTCGTGCATTATTAAAAAATCCTTCAATTTTAATTCTTGATGAAGCTACTTCAGCACTTGATACAGAGTCAGAAAAAAAGGTTCAAGCAGCTATTGAATCGCTAATGAAAGATAGAACCGCTTTAGTGATTGCTCATAGGCTGTCAACAGTTCAAAATGCAGATAAGATCATAGTTATTGAAAGTGGCAAAGTGGTTGAAATTGGTACTCATGAAACTCTTTTTGAAAAAAATGGAATATATCGAAGACTTTATGATTTACAGTTTGATCAATAGAAATGAAAAAGCTCAATATTTTTTTTAGTAATTCTATTTCTTCTCAAAAATGGGGCGGAGGAGAAAAATGGATGGTAACCGCTGCTAGTGGATTAAAGCAAAGAGGTCATAATGTCATTCTATCAGGTAAAGCTAATTCAGAATTTCTTATCAGAGCACAAAAGGCAAATTTAAATATAATCCCTCTAAATATTTATGCTGACTATAGTCCATTTAAAATATGGCATACAAAAAAAATTTTACAAAAATACTCCATTGATGTAATTGTATTAAATTTAAATAAAGATATTCGCGTTGCAGGTGTAGCGGCACGCCTAGCAAAAGTTCCAGTTATAATTGCTAGAAACGGAATTCAGTTATTTTCTAATAAATGGAAATACAAAAAAACAATAAGTATTGTTGACGGGATAATTACAAATTCTAAATCAATTCAAAAAGCTTACAATGATTTTCCATGGATGGATAAAAAAAAGACGACAGTTATATACAATGGCCTAAAACTAAGGGAGAAAATTGATAAGTGCGATGTTCGTAAAAAATGGGACATCAACAAAGAAAGCTTAGTCTTTGTTGCTGCAGGAAGACTCACTCACCAGAAAGGCTTTGACCTATTAATTGAAGCAGCTTCTAAATTAAGCAAAACAATAAAGCCTTTTAGTATTCTTATAGCTGGCACAGGAAAAGACCATGAACAGCTAACGAACCAAATAAAAAAGAATCAACTATCTGATAAAATTAAACTTATAGGCTTTCAAGAAAATCTCGATTCAATCTTACAATCTGCGGACTTTGTGATAATGCCTTCAAGACAGGAAGGTATGCCAAATGTTGTCATGGAAGGTATGGCCCTTGGCCGACCTGTCTTAGCTGCAAATGTAAATGGAGTGCCTGAATTAATGGATCATATGAAAACGGGTTATATTTTTGAACCGCTTAATGTTAACGCAATTTCAAAAGCAATTGAATTTGCTATCGAAAATCATAAATCTGATAAAATAGTTAGTTGGTGTGTTGAAGCTAAAGAACATATTGCTCAAAATTTTACAATTGATATGATGTTAGATAATCTTGAAGATTATTTTCATTATCAATACAGCTTAAATAATCGAAAATAGAGAATAATAGTGTTTTGAAGAAAGCAGACTATATAATTATAGATTTTGACAGCACTTTTATCTCGAAAGAGTCTCTAGATATGTTAGCTGAGGCATGTTTGAAAAAACATAAAAATCGTCACAAAGTTATTAAGCAAATTCAAACCATAACAGATCAAGGAATGTCTGGAAAAATTGATTTTAGAGATTCCTTAGATAAAAGAATTAAGTTAATAAAAGCCACAAAAAACGATGTTGTAAAAGTTTCAAAAAGTTTAACACAAATTGTTTCTCAGTCTTTTTCTAAAAATAAAAAATTCATCACAGATAACCGCGAAAAAATTTTTTTTATTTCAGGAGGTATTAAAGAAATGTTACTACCTGTTTTAATGAATTTTAAAGTTATGGAAAGTCATATTTTTGGAAATGAATTCATTTATAACAGTGATGAAGAGGTGATTGGGTTTGACATAAACAATCCGCTTGCGTCCGAAGACGGAAAAGTAAAAATTATAGAAACCATTTTTTTAAAGGGTGAAGTGCATGTAATAGGTGACGGCTATAATGACTATTTACTTAAAAAATCAGGAAAAGTGTCCAGCTTCTATGCTTTTACTGAAAACGTATATCGGAAAGAGGTCTGTGATGTGGCGGATAAAATTTTAGGATCTTTTGATGAATATGTTAAAATTTTCAGCTAATAAGGCAATTTTATAAAGTTATTTATTTATAAATTGATACATTAATTAACCACTTTTATTTATTAGGTCAAAAATGCTTCAAGAACAATTAAGTAGCAAAATCCCAAAATGGCAAGAGGACCTCAAGCTTGTTTTAAATGAAAAAGGGGATAAAGTAATCAGCGATGTAACAGTATCTCAGGCTGTTAAGGGGATGAGAGGAGTCAAAAGTTTAATTTGCGACACATCAACTGTATCAGCTGACAAAGGGTTGATCATCCGTGGGAATTCCATATTAGATATTACAGGAATACTACCTGAAGAGGTTTTTTATCTTTTATTAGTAGGGGATTTGCCAAATAAAGACCAACTCCTTGATCTGCAAAATCAATTGAACGATCATAGGACCGTTCCCGATTATGTATGGAAGATTCTTGATGCGATGCCTGTTAACTCGCACCCAATGACAATGCTCTCGATTGCAATACAATCAATGCGAGTTGAAAGTCTATTTGTAGAAAAATTTAACCAAGGTACGCCAAAGAAAGATTATTGGAAATGGGTCCTTGAGGATGGTTTAAAACTGATTGGAGTATTACCATCAATTGCTGCAGGGATTTACAGAAAACAAAAAAATTTAAATGAACGAATTGATCCTGATCAGGGTTTAGATTGGGGTGCAAACTTTGCTCATATGCTTGGAGCTAATGACAATGATGACTTCAAGAAACTCATGAGGTTATATCTTATGCTTCATTCCGATCACGAAGGTGGAAATGTAAGCGCATTTAGCTCCCTTACAGTGGCTTCATCCTTATCATCTCCGTTTCTTGCCGTCGGCGCTGGATTCAACGGTCTAGCAGGCCCCTTACACGGTCTAGCCAATCAAGAATGTTTAAAATTTGTTCTTGAAATAAGAGATCATTTTAATGGTAAGCCATCAGATGAAGAGCTAAAAGAGTTTTGTTGGAGCAGGTTAAATAATGGAAGAGTTATACCCGGTTATGGTCATGCTGTTTTGAGATGTCCTGACCCAAGATTTACAGCATTTATGGATTTTGGCAAGGAGCACATACAAAACGATGATGTATTTGATATTGTTAAAGCTTTATTTGATGTAGTTCCGCCTGTTTTAGAAGAGCATGGTAAAGCAAAGAACCCCTGGCCTAATGTAGACGCAGCATCAGGATCATTGCTTTATTATTATGGTCTTAAAGAATTTAATTATTACACTGTGCTGTTTAGTTTATCTCGTGCAATGGGAATTATATCTCAAATTGTAATTAATAGAGCACTTCGCATACCCATAACTAGACCAAAATCAGTAACCACGGATTGGCTAAAAAATAATATTTGATTATTGCTGTTTATTTATTTAATAAGAAGTAGACACTTTTCAATTTCTTGTGGAATTATTATTTGCCATTTGTATTTAATTTATTCTTGCGCTTCCCATCCTGTAGTAAATCCTCACATGCCTAAAGCTGGAAAAGTAAAAAAGGGCTATGCCATTTCAATTGAAAATGTGGCTCCATTTTTATGGTATCGAGTTGGTATTTCAGATAAAAGTGAATTAGGTGTTAGAGTTGGTTTGCCAATTTATGGTTCTGGCGTTGACTATAGTCGAGTATTATATAAAAAGAAAAATAAATGGGACATGCTTAATTTGGCATGGTCCTTAAACCCAAACTACAATCTCGATGCCACTTATTATAAATTTAAAACAAAGAAGACAGATGCCGATTTCCTTAAATCGAGATGGCTTGGGTTTCGAATGATGTCCATTCAGAAAGGCATAACGGGTGGTACAAGCAATCGTTTTGGTTTTTTATACGGAATACAGTCTAGTCCTCGATGGGGTATGGAATTTGGATATTTTCATGATTCATCTTCTATGCCAATAACAGATATTTTTAGTTCTAATTGGGATCCTTTTTCAAGAGAGAATCATGATAGATATTCAAAAAAACCAATAAGAGATGAAAGTTCTGGCTTGCCTTCCGAATTTTCCAGGATGACCGGTTTGTCTTTTAGTCTCTTTTTTGATCTTGATGCTCCAAAGAAAAAGAAATAAATATTAGTGTTATCCAAAAAGATTAAAGAGTGTTTTGACAGATCCGTAAGCTCAGAATACAATGGTTTATCGCAGGAACATCCAATTATTACACTTAATGCTTTAAAGAATATTATTGGTGACGATCGCAAAGGATATTCAAAAAAATTGCTAGAATTCATGGAAGTAAAATCCAATGAATTTCCTAAAAGAGATGATGATCAATTAATCTTAGATAAAACTGCAAAAGAAGGTCTTGGTTTGACGGTCTTTGTGTCAGAGTTGGAAGATGCTTGCCAGACAGGAATTCCTGAAAAAATTGAAAAAGAAGCAGCAAAACTTCAATGGGTTAGCGATAATGGGCTTGGCGGCTTTGAGGCACTGATTGAAGTTGCGCTTCAAGACTTTGAAAGATTGGGAGCATTCTCTTTTCATTTATTTAGATCGAATATCTTTAATAGAGATATTTTGAAAACATGGTCTTATACTCGATGTCTTCTTAAAGAGATATGTAAAAAACCTCTTCCTGAACCACACAAAAATGAAAAAGTTAATTGTAATATCCTTTATGGAAGTACTCAGCTACAAACAATCAATTTTACTTCAGCTCATCGATTTTGGAATGGAGAATACGTTAGATTGGAGGGATATAAACGTGAAATTTCATTTTGGATAAAAAATCAATATAATCAAAATGAAATTTTAATTGATTGTAACATTAAAAAAGAAATTAAAAGTTATTTCGAAAACGGAGGAAGCTTTTTCATTGAAATAGCAGAGGACCTGATTGACAAAGAAAGTAAAATTATTTATTTAGAGTCGCTCAGGTATTTAACTAAACAAAGCAAAAACTTTCATAGATTTATATCTCATGAGATTGCAAAGCTTATTAAGAACCAATGAATATGGAAGATGAGCAAAAAATAGAGTATCTCTTTATTAAGGGTAAAAAGGAGTTCCTTGCTGGAAATTACTACGATGCCCATGAAATCTGGGAAGAGCTCTGGTCTGATTATTACCTTAAAGATCGAAAATTTATTCAGGGATTAATCCAACTATCAGTTAGTTTTGTTCATCTTAAAAATAGTAATATGATTGGAGCCAAAAACTTGCTGAAAAAGTCTAAAGCAAAATTTTCAGAATTTAAAGGAGTACACAGGTCTATTAGTATACAAAAACTTAAAATCGAAATGAATAAAATTGAGAAAGAATATATCTCGCTTGGCGATTTGGAAAGTTTTGATTGGTCCCTGGTACCAAAGTTAGAAAAATGAAGAAAATAGCGCTATTTATTAAAGATTTTAAAACTGCAACAAAAGTTTCAGAAAAACTCGGTGATCTTAATCTGGAAATCCAGTTTTGTGAAACTGATTTTAATGGAGCGATTGACTTTAGTTTAGCGATCATCGATCTAAACGAATCGGATTTTGCAAATAATGAGTTTATCACCAAACTAAAGAAAGATGCGAATGTCTTTATTATTGGATTTGTATCTAAAGTAGTAAAAAAAACTCATGATGCATTTAAATTATCTGGATGTAATATTATTTTATCCAATGCATCTATTATAAAAAATATTGAAAGGCTTGTGAAAGAAGGTTTAAAATAATTTTCGAAACCGTTAAAAATATTTTTTCGATAATAATTCTATGAGCCATTCTTTTTAGAATAGTAATTTATTTAACAAAAAAAAGAGAAAAAAATGAGCAATCCTTTCCTAACAAAAGTTTTTTATTTCAACGCTGCACATCAGTATGGCCATAAAGAGTGGTCTGATGAAAAAAATTGGGAAGTCTTTGGTCCAGACTCTAAAATTCATGGTCATAATTACACCCTCGAAGTAACTCTTACTGGGAAAATAAAAGATGAAACAGGGTTTTTAGTTGATCTGGGGCATGTGAAAGAAGTTGTCAAAACTTATGTTTTAGATATTTTAGATCATAGTCAATTTGATGTTGAGGTGGATTGGTTTAGCGATAAACAACCTAGTTCTGAAAATTTAGTTATATTTATTTGGGAGCAAATTCAACCTAGACTGAATAATGTTACCTTGCATCGAATTCGTCTGCATGAAACTCCAACAATTTTCACTGACTATTATGGTAAATAATAACGAAAACATACGTGAATATTTTTATCATTTTCTTTCAGCGATTTTTATAGCATCACTTGTTACATGTAATTTAATCGCGAATAAGTTTGTTACCGTTGATTTAGGATTTAAAGTTTTCATTGTATCTGCAGGCATCTTGCCTTATCCTATCACCTTTCTTGTCACGGATCTTATTTCTGAGTTGTATGGTCAAAAAAAAGCAAATAGGGTTGTGATTTCAGGATTTATTGCATCAATATTTGTTTTATTTTTTCTTTGGTTGGGAGGTCAATTCAATGCAATTCCCGACTCGATTGTAAATGATAACATTTATAACGCAGTATTCAGAAATGCTTGGAGAATAATTGCAGCTTCAATGATAGCATATTTAATTGCTCAGTTTATAGATGTAAGGATTTTTCATTTTTGGAAAAAATTAACAAATGGAAAACATCTTTGGCTCAGAAATAATGGTTCTACAATAGCCTCACAGCTTGTTGATACCTCTCTTGTGATATGTATACTTTTCATAGGTGTTTGGGATGCTGGGCAAATATTTAATGGGATTATAGATGGATGGCTATTTAAAATGTTAATGGCATTTATAGATACGCCAATCATATATGGTATAATATTTTTACTTAAAGATAAAATCCCAATACATAAAGAATGAAAACTTTAATCATAGCTCTGTCATTATGGATTTATAAAAAATTTATTAAGGGAAAAAATGAAAGATAAAATTGAAAAAATATCGCGAATAACAGCAGACTTATTAGAATCAATTGGAGAAGATAAAAATAGAGAAGGTCTATTAAAAACTCCCATGAGATCTGCAAAAGCCTGGGATTTTTTCACTCAAGGCTATGAAGCTAAAATTGGTGAAGTAATTAATGATGCAATATTTGATGAAGATTGTAATGATATGGTTGTTGTTCGAGATATTGAGTTTTTTTCAATGTGTGAACACCATATGGTTCCATTCTTCGGTAGAGCGCACGTTGGATATATTCCAAATGGTAAAGTCATTGGATTGTCAAAAATACCAAGAATAGTTGACATGTATTCAAGAAGACTACAGGTTCAAGAGCGCTTGACACATCAAATTGCTGACACTGTTCAAGAGACCCTGAATCCTACAGGTGTTGCAGTAGTCATGGAAGGAAGACACATGTGTATGCAAATGCGCGGGGTCGCAAAACAGAATAGTTTTACAACTACTTCGGCGATGCTTGGTCAATTTAGAAAGTCAAATGAAACCAGAGCAGAGTTTTTAAGTTTCATTGGAAAATGAATAATCAAGTAAAAATTTTAGATCTAGGCAAGATGGATTACAAGCCATCTTGGGAATTTCAAAAGAATTTTCATAAAAACGTATTGGTCGGTAAAGAAGCAGACACTCTTATTCTTGTTGAGCACGAACCAGTTTTTACGCTTGGTAAAAATGCCAATGAAGATCATTTGCTTGACAAAAGTGAATCGGATGTCAAGATATTTAATGTAGAGAGAGGTGGCGATATTACTTTTCATGGGCCAGGACAGCTTGTGGGTTATCCCATATTAAATCTCAATAATTTTAAGAAAAACATCTCTTGGTTCATGAGAACTTTAGAAAATATTTTAATCGAATGTCTTAAATCATACAATATTGATGCTCATCAAAAAAAAGGCTTAACTGGAGTGTGGGTTGGTGATGCAAAGATTGGAGCGCAAGGTGTAAAAATATCACGCTGGGTAACCATGCATGGTTTTTCATTAAATATAAATACAGATTTAAGTTTTTTTAATAGAATAGTTCCATGTGGAATTACTGATTGTCAAGTAACCTCAATGGAAAAATTATTGGGAGCTCCGCAAAATATCCAGGATGTTAAACTTAAAGTGGTAGAAGCGTTTAATAATAATATTCGACTTACTAATAGCAGATTGGTTACTGCATAATGTCAAAGCTAAAAGGATTTCAAAAAAAACAATTATCAGAAATTTACCGCAATATGACCATTGCGAGAAAATTAGATGAAAAAGAGATGGCACTTTTAAAACAAGGTAAAGCCTTTTTTCATATTGGTTGCTCTGGGCATGAAGCGGCACAACTAGCCGCTGCCAATAATATGCATCCTTCAAAAGATTGGGCATATCCTTATTACAGAGATGCTGCTTTATGTTTAGGTTTGGGCATGACCGCAAAGGAACAGCTTTTATCATTTTTAGCAAAAGATTCTGATCCTAATTCTGGCGGTAGGCAAATGCCTCAACATTATGGACACAAAGATTTAAGAATAGTTAGTCAATCGAGTCCCACTGGAACTCAATTTTTACAAGCCGTGGGAACTGCTATGTCTAGAAAATGGGAAGATAACAAGGAAATCGTTTATGTGTCTTCAGGCGAGGGAAGTACTAGTGAGGGTGAATTTCATGAAGCTCTTAATTGGGCTAGTCGTGAGAAGCTACCTGTTATTTTTCATATACAAGACAATGAATATGCTATAAGTGTTCATGTATCTGAACAAACATCGGGTAGTTCAGTTTTTGATATGGTCTCAGGTTATAAAAATTTATCAAAATATGAAGTCGATGGAACGGATTTTTTTGAAACAAATCTTGCATTTAGTCAAGCTGCTGATCGCGCAAGGAAAGGGAAGGGCCCTTCGGTTATCGTTTCAAATGTAGTTCGACTCCTCTCCCATTCTTCATCAGATGACCAGCGTAAGTATAGATCTAAAAGTGATCTTGAGTCAGATATTAAGCGTGACCCTATTAAAAAATTTGAAAATCAATGTATAAAGGCAAAAATATTTACAAAAAAAGAAATCGCTACGATTGAATCAGAGATTGATGATTATATTGAAGCTTCAGTTCAATGGGTTCAAGAGCAAGATGACCCCAGTCCTAGTTCGGCTTTTGATCATCTGTATGCAGAACCCCTATTATTTGAGGAGCCACTTCAAAATGCAATTAGTGATAAAATTGTTTTAGTAGATGCAATAAACCATGCAATATCAGAGGAAATGGATTTAAATGAAAAAATTATTGTATACGGTGAAGATATCGCAGACCCCAAAGGGGGAGTTTTTACAGCAACAAAAGGTTTAACCGACAAATTTGGAAAAGAGCGTGTATTTAATTCACCATTGGCTGAAGCATCAATTGTTGGAACTGCTATTGGTCTTGCTGTTACAGGTTGGAAACCATGCGTTGAGATACAGTTTGGTGACTATATTTGGCCAGCAATGATGCAAATACGTGATGAGCTAGCCTGCATGCGATATAGGTCTAATGGAGACTGGACATGCCCCTTGGTTATTCGGGTGGCTGTTGGAGGGTATATTCATGGAGGTTTATATCACAGTCAATCTATTGATAGTTATTTTTTTAAAATACCTGGCATTAGAGTGGCTTACCCTTCAAATGCAGCTGATGCGAAAGGTTTATTAAAAACTGCTTTAAGGATGGATGATCCTATTATTTTTCTTGAGCATAAAGGACTGTATCGACAAGGTTACGCCTCAACGCCTGAACCAAATAAAGATTTTATCTTACCTTTTGGTAAAGCAAATACTGTCCAGAAAGGAGATTACTTAACTATTATATCATGGGGAGCTATGGTTCAGAAATGTATAGATGCGATTAAAGTATGTAGCCTTGAATCTGGAGAGGTCGATCTAATTGATATTAGGACATTGAACCCTATAGATTGGGAAGCTATCACTCTTTCTGTAAAAAAGACTGGTAAATTATTAATTGTTCATGAAGATTTGAGAACTGGAGGAGTTGGCGCAGAAATTTCCGCTAAAGTTTCTGATGAATTATTTGAAGATTTAGATGGACCTATCAAAAGAATAGCTGCTAAGGACTGCCACGTTCCATATAGCGATTCTTTAGAGGCTGAGATTCTGCCTCAAACCGATCAAATAGTTGAAGCAATTAATGAATTGATGGAGTATTAATGGTAATTGAAATTGTAATGCCAAAAATGGGTGAATCAATAACAGAAGGCACCATTCTTGAATGGAGAAAAAAAGTAGGAGAGTATGTTGAAAAAGATGAATTATTTCTTGAAATCGGTACGGACAAAGTTGATTCCGAAATCCCTTGTCTAGAGTCTGGCACGATTATTGAAATCTTAGCAGAGGTAAATGAAGTAGTTGAGGTGGGGAAGACTATAGCAAAAATTGATACAGGAGGCTCTTTAGATGGTAAAAAAAATACACCTGATTCAATTGATTTAGAAAAAGATTCTAATAAAGAACCTCAAGAAAAAGAACCAATTGAGATAGAAAGTAGCGCTAGCCAAAAGAAAGATTTATCATCAAAGAATATACCGCAGTCATCAAATAATTTTATTACACGGGCTGTTATGAAAGTTGCCAGAGAAAAAAATATTTCAATGGATGAACTCAATCAAATTCAAGGAACTGGTCGCAAAGGAAGGGTTACGAAAAAAGATGTTTTAAATTACGTAAAACCAAGTGTTGATATAGCAAAACCATCAACAGAGAAAAAATCACAACCTCAAACTTTCGCTACAGCAACACACTCCGTTGAGATGGATAATATGAGAAAGATTATTGCCGACCACATGAAAAAAAGCCTTGATACTGCTGCACATGTTCATGTTGTGAATGAAGTTAATATGTCACATATTGCAAACTACATTGAAAAAAATGATTCATCATTTTCTAAAGACGAGGGTTTTAGGCTAACATTTACCCCTTTTATCTTGGATGCAGTGATTAAAGCATTAAAAGAATTCCCTGAGATGAACGCATCAATAAATAATACTGCTATAACATACCATAAAAATATAAATTTAGGAATAGCAGTTGCAGTTGATGAAGGACTAATGGTCCCTGTTATGTTTAGTTGTGAAGAAAAAAATTTTTTAGGTCTTTGCAGAGGATTAAACGATATCGCTTATCGTGCACGCAATAAAGAAATCAATCCAGATGAATTATCTGGTTCAACGTTTTCAATATCAAACTTTGGGGTTTTTGATGTTACAATCGGCACTCCAATTATAAATCAGCCCAATGTAGGTATTCTTGGTGTTGGGGCCGTAAAGAAACGAGCTGTTGTTTTAGAAAATAGTGAAGGAGATTCAATTGGAATTCAAAGCATGATGAATCTTTCTTTAGGTTTTGACCATCGTCTCATCGATGGTTCTGGAGGTGCAAAGTTTATAAATGCAATTAAAAAACATATTGAATCTACTAATTTGAAGAACCTTTACTAATCTAATGCGTAAGAGCTAACATGAAACCAAATCTAGCAGTCCAAACTATTCACAAGCCAAAAATTAAAATAGAATATGGCGACGATTATAAATTCGTTCAAGATGTTGTTTCGTCTAATAATCTTCATACCGTATGCGAGGAGGCTAGATGTCCAAACATGTTCGAATGCTGGGGGCGCGGTACCGCAACGATAATGATTTTGGGAGATATATGTACGCGAGCATGCGGCTTTTGTTCTGTTAAAACCGGTAAACCTTTAAAAATTGATACCATGGAGCCATACAGAACAGCGTTGGCTGTAAAAAAAATGAAATTACGACATGTAGTAATCACTTCTGTTGACAGAGATGACCTTAGAGGCGATTTTGGATCAAGTATCTGGGCAGAAACCATAGAGCAAATTCATCAAAATGTACCCAATTGTACAGTTGAAGTGCTTACACCAGATTTCAAAGGATATCTTCCTGCACTTCACACTGTTTTTAGTGCTAAACCAGAAATATTTTCGCATAATGTTGAATGTGTTGAAAGAATTAGTAAACAAGTTAGAGCTCAGGCAGTATGGTCAAGAAGCTTAGATGTTTTAAAGGAATCTGTAGAATATGGATTAAGAACAAAAACAGGAATGATGCTAGGTCTTGGTGAGTCAAAAAAAGAAGTTGTTGATACAATGAGGCAAGTAGTAGATCTAGGTGTTGAAATTTTTACTATTGGGCAATATTTACAGCCCACAAAAAATCATTTACCTGTATCTAGATATTTAAATGAAGATGAGTTTTTGTATTTTAAAGAAGAAGGATTGAAAATGGGATTTCTTGTTGTTGAATCTGGTGCACTTGTTAGGAGCTCATACCATGCGGATGAGCAAGCAAGATTAGCTCAAGTTGTTTAATAAAAAAAATTATGGTCACAACCCAATTTGTTGTAATCTGTTTTATAGCTTTTTGGTACTCGGTACTGAATGAGGAAAATAAAGACATATACCCCCTTATCTTTGTAGACGGAAAAACTACCCCTAGACTTTCATTTTTATCTTTTCATGTTAAAACTAATTTTGATTGTATAGGTGTCATGAAACAAATCAAAATTGCATTTTACAAGAAACGAAGTATTATTAAAAAAATACCTCATGTTTATAGAGAAAATTGTATATAATGTCATATTTTAGATTTATAGTACATTTTGGCAGATTAATTTCATCAAATTTTTATAAATATGACAATAATGCGTACACAATATTTTGGCATATTTTTTGAGCTTTTAATTATGAACAATTTTATAGTTAAGGATTAAAATGAGCGACGAATTCGAAAAAAAATTAGACGAGGACCTAATTGATGAGAATGAATCTTATCCAGTTATGCCTCTCAGAAATACAGTACT
>CAJWTA010000018.1 GCA_913046805.1 uncultured Fidelibacterota bacterium
GAACTAAACTTAAAAGTTTTTTATCGGTTTCAGAGGCTCCAGCTACGAGTTTTTCATCAGTTTCAACATACCATCGCATTGTAACTAGATATTTATATTTTTTTGATTCTTTGTCTTTTTTACTCATTAACAATCTCCTTTAAGTTCTGCATGAATCAGCTAGAAGCTAAAAAGCAACTATCTTAAAATATTTGCAGTTTTTTTAATACTTTTTACGAGGTTATCGATATCATTTGTATCGTTGTAAAGATAGAAACTAGCCCTTGCTGATGCAGAAATCCCAAGCGCATTCATAATTGGCTGAGCGCAATGATGGCCAGCGCGGATACATATTTTATCCGTATCTAGAAATTTCGCTAGATCATGTGGATGGACTCCTTCAACATTGAACGGAATGACTGCTCCTCTATCAGAGGGGCTTCCATAAAGGGTAATATCATCTATTTTTGACAATTCCTCTATTCCGTACTCTAGCAAAGCATTTTCGTGCATTTGTATATTTTTTAATCCAATTTCATTAATATAGTCAATTGCTCGACCCAGACCAATTACTTGCGCTATGTTTGGTGTTCCTGCTTCAAATTTCCATGGAATTTCATTCCATGTTGACTTATCCATGGTAACATTATTTATCATTTCTCCACCACCTAAAAAAGGATCCATTTCGTTAAGAATTGATTTTCTGCCAATTAGAACTCCTACACCGGTTGGACCAACGATCTTGTGTCCTGAGAAAACGTAAAAATCACAGTCTAAAGCTGCAATATCTACAGGAAAATGCGGTACAGCCTGAGCTCCATCAATTAAAGATAAAACACCTCTTGATTTGGCATGATCTGTAATTCTTGACACGGGGTTGATCGTACCAAAAACATTGGACTGATGAACTAACGCAATCAGGGAAACATTATTAAAATCGGTTTCAATAGATGATAAATCAAGCATTCCGTTTTTTTCTAAAGAGATATGTTTTAAGGGAGAGGAGGTCTTTTCAGAGATTATTTGCCAGGGGACAAGATTGCTATGATGTTCCATCTCAGAAACCAAGACCCCTCTATCTTTATTTAAATTACCCATCCCCCATGAATACGCAACAAGATTTATAGATTCAGTTGTACTTCTAGAAAAGATCACTTCATGCGTGTCGGGTACGTTGAGAAAATCTTTTACTTTATCTCTTACGCTTTCATATTCATTGGTTGCTTTTTCACCAATCTCATAGAGAGCGCGGTGAACATTTGCATTATAGTTTGAGTAGTAAGAAGCAACAGAATCAATTACGCACTGAGGTTTTTGAGTTGTTGAAGCTGAATCAAGGTATATTAGCCCTTTTCTCTCATCATAGATAGGAAATTCTTTTCTTATTTGGTTGGTATCAAGCATTAAAGCATGCCTAGTTGCAACTTGGCAGATTCATTAATCATGTCTCGGTCCCAAGGTGGGTCCCATACAAGCTCTACTTTAACGTCTGCAGTTCCTGGTATTCCTTCAATTTTTTGTTTTACTTCTGTTGCTATCATGTCGCCCATACCACAACCCGGAGCTGTTAGTGTCATTTTAATGTCTACGTTTGAACCACCACTTTTATGGTCACTTAGCTCACAGGAATAAATCAAGCCTAGATCAACAATATTAACAGGAATTTCAGGGTCATAACATGTTTTCATAGCATCCCAAACAGCTTTTTCATTTGCTTTTCCATCGGCTTCAGTTTCCTCAAGCCATGGTTGCACTTCTGGTATTTTGCCGATCGCGTCAGCATCAACACCCTCAATTCGAACTAAATTTCCACGAACCATCACAGTATAAGATCCACCAAGAGCTTGTGTAATGTGTCCCTCTTCGCCTTTTTTTAATGTAACTTTATTACCGAAAGGTATAAGGGTAGCTTCACAGTCCCTTTCAATGATTACTTGTTCATCAATATCTGAATGCATTTTAGATCAAAAGCTCCTTTTGAATTTTATTAATTGCATTACTAAAACCGTTTGTTCTTTGGCTGCTGATAGCCCGATCAAGACCTACAGAGCTAAGAAAATCCTTCCCATCAATTGACAATATCTCTTCAGCCGTGTGGCCATTGAATGATCGTTCGATAAGTGTTAACAAACCTTTAACAATCATGGCGTCAGAATCAGTTTTAAAATAAAAATTATCTTTCCTCGTTTGAGATATTACCCAAGCCTGCGATGTGCAGCCATGAATTCGATTTCCTTCAGTTTGTTCGTCGTTTGAAAGACCATCCGAACTTTTTGCTAAATCAACTAAGTAGACATACTTGTCTCGGGGGTCTGTGAAAATAGAAAATTCCTCATTGATGGATTGAAGTTTTTCAGTAATAGTGATCATACTTCAAAGCATATTTTTAATTTTTTTTGATACAGCATCATTAATGTACAATTTGATTTCTTTATCATTAATTTTTTCTAAAATATCTGATACAAACCCCTTTAGTATAAGTCGATTGGCTTCATTATAACTAAGACCGCGAGATCTAAGGTAGAATAAGGCCTCAGCATCGATCTGTCCAGTGGTAGAACCATGAGAACATTTCACATCCTCAGCATAAATTTCTAGCTGAGGATTGGCATTCATTACAGCAGATGGACTTAAAACCAGATTTTTGTTGGACTGATTTGCATTCGTTGATTTAGTATCTTCTCCTACAACTACTTTCCCATTAAATACACCAGACGCATTATCAGACAAAACGAACTTAAAGAGCTGATCGCTTTGACATTCGCTGTTAGAATGATTGACAATGATATGTTTATCATGGTGTTGGTTATCTTTAGTAACGGATAAACCATTTATTTGAGCGTGAGAGCCTTGAGCAGTAAAATTTATCTTTATATCGTTGCGACACAGCACCGCTCCATTTGTTATAAAACTACTTTTTAGAAAGCTGTCAGCTTCAATGTTATATCTTGTAAAACCAATATGGTGAGAGGCATCGTCTTCTTCTTGCAATCGTATGTGACTTAGTTGAGAGTTGTTGGCTAAATTAAATTGGGACACAGCATTTGTTAAATAGGAGACGTTTGTTAAGCCTATATAGTGTTCAAGAATTGTAATTTTAGAATTTTTACCTATATGAATATCAAACCTTGGGTGGTTCATTAATTTATCAGTTGTATCAGTAGTTAAATAAATGATTTGTAGAGGTTTTTCAATGTTAGAGTTGTCAGAAATACAAATAGGTAATCCAGAATTCATCATTGAGGTGTTCAGCGAGACAAAAGGATTTGATTTACTAATCCATTCTGAAGATTCGTTGTCTATAGAAAAGACATTAGGATTTGATTTTAAATAGTTAGCCCCAGTAATTACACTGATCGTATCAGGTATTTGGGAGAGTTGAGGTTGATAATGACCATTAATAAATATCAACGTATAGAAATTAGATATTTTTCCTGGAATTTTACCGGATATGGATGGTAGATCAAAATCCTTGGCTAAACGATATTCTTCCTTGGATAATGATCTAAAATCAGTAAACTGCCATTCTTCCCATTTTTTTGTAGGTAGGCCGGTTTTAGTAAAATTTTCAAATGCTTTGGTTCTTAATGTACGAAGCCGATCATCTTCTATAGGCTCATTTATAAGTAAGTCCGAAAATTGTTTTTCAAAATTCTTCATTTCTCAAGCCAGGAATAACCCTTTTTTTCAATTTCCATTGCTAAATCCATTTTACCAGACTTAACAATTTTTCCATCAATCAAAATATGCACTTTATCAGGTTGCATATATTCAAGCAGCCTTTGATAGTGCGTTATCGCAATGAAAGATCTATCTTTGTTTCGGTACTCATTAACTCCCTTGGCAACAATCTTAAGCGCATCAATATCTAATCCGGAATCTGTTTCATCAAGAATGGAGAGTTTCGGTTCAAGTGTAAGCATTTGTAGAATTTCATTTCGTTTTTTTTCACCTCCTGAAAAACCATCGTTTACGGCACGGCTTAAATATTTTTCATCCATGTTGACTAATTTTAACTTTTCACGAATTAATCGCATGAAATCAGCAGCATTGATCTCTTCTTTTCCAAGATGTTTCAACTGTGCATTCAAAGCAGCTCTTAAAAAGTATGTATTGTTCACTCCTGGTATTACAACCGGGTACTGAAAAGACATGAATATTCCATCAAGCGCTCTATCTTCAGGTGTCATATCTGCAAGATCCTTACCATTGAACATCAGCTCTCCTGAAGTAATATCGTAGTTTTCTCGCCCAGTAATAATGTTGGCTAATGTGCTCTTGCCAGAACCATTTCGACCCATGATAGCATGAAGTTCGCCGGGTTTAACACTTAAGCTTAAACCATCCAAAATACTTTTTCCTTCAACCCCAGCATGTAAATTTTTGATTTCTAACATTTTATTCCAGTGTAGATTATTAGATATTATCCAACAGAACCCTCAAGACTGACTTCCATTAGTTTTTGAGCTTCCACGGCAAATTCCATAGGGAGCTCATTGAATACCTCTTTACAAAAACCATTAACTATCATAGATACAGCGTCTTCTGTAGATACACCTCTTTGGTTGCAATAAAAAAGTTGATCTTCGCCAATTCTCGACGTCGAAGCTTCATGCTCCATCTGAGCGGTTGGGTTTCTTACGTCAATATAAGGGAAAGTATGTGCTCCACAATCATCACCAATTAGAATAGAATCACACTGAGAAAAGTTTCGAGCATTTTGAGCTCCACTCATTATCTTGACTCCACCTCTGTAAGTATTCTGTCCTTTTCCAGCTGAGATACCTTTTGAAATAATCGTGCTTTTTGTGTTCTTTCCAATGTGAATCATTTTTGTTCCTGTATCAGCCTGTTGAAAATTATTTGATAGCGCAACTGAATGAAATTCTCCAACAGAGTTGTCTCCTTTTAGGATGCAGCTTGGATATTTCCACGTTAAAGCAGAACCAGTCTCAACTTGAGTCCAGGAAATTTTTGAATTATCACCAGAACATTTACCTCTTTTGGTAACAAAATTATAAATTCCGCCTTTACCAGTTTTCGGGTCACCTGGATACCAATTTTGAACAGTAGAATATTTAATTTCAGCATTATCATGAGCGATCAGTTCAACAACTGCTGCATGAAGCTGGTTTTCATCTCTCATTGGCGCGGTGCAACCTTCTAAATAACTTACATGACTATCATCATCAGCGATAATAAGCGTGCGTTCGAATTGACCTGTTTTGGCAGCGTTAATCCTAAAGTAAGTTGAAAGTTCCATAGGGCACCGGACACCCTTTGGTATATAAACAAAACTACCATCGCTGAAAACAGCTGAATTTAAAGCACCAAAATAGTTGTCAGAGATTGGGATAACACTCCCCAAATATTTTTTAACAAGGTCCGGATGATCCTTCACTGCCTCTGAGAACGAACAAAATATCACACCGTGCTTCTCAAGCTCTTCTTTAAAAGTCGTTGTAACAGAAACGCTGTCAAAAACAGCATCTACCGCTACGTTAGAAAGTTTTTTCTGTTCCTCAAGTGGGATACCTAATTTATCGTAAGTTTTGAGTAGCTCCGGATCAACTTCATCCAAGCTTTTAAGTTTTTTTTGTTTTTTTGGTGCGGAATAGTAAGAAATTTTTTGAAAATCCATCTTTGAATAACTAAGCTTTGACCAATCAGGTTCTTCCATTTTTAGCCACCTGCGATATGCTTTTAATCTCCAATCAAGAAGCCAGTCCGGCTCATTTTTCTTTGCTGATATAAACCTAATGACGTCTTCATTTAGGCCAGGTGGAATAGTATCTTGCTCTATGTCAGTTGTAAAGCCGTACTCGTATTCTTTACCTATAGCTGAATCAATTATTTGTTGGTCTTTACTCATAAGTATTAGGCTGAAAAAGAGGTTCCACAGCCACAGGTCCTTTCTGCATTAGGGTTCACAATTTTAAAACCACCGTTTAAAATATCGTTAGAAAAATCAATTTTTATCCCTTTTAGGTATAGATAACTTTTTAAATCACAAAAAATCTGCATGCCATGACTTTCAAATACCTTATCAAACTCTTTTTGTTTTTTTTCAAAAGACATATTGTAATTCAACCCAGAACAACCTCCAGTTGTCACTTCCATTCTAAGGCCATAGCCTTTTTTACCGTCAGCCTCCATAACTGCACTTAATCTTTCAGCCGCTTTTTTCGTCATTTCAATACCTGCATCAAAAATCTCTTTTGTTGTTGTATTATCCATTACTCCCACTCCTCGTTTATCTTAATGTGATCATGGTTTTCTGGTTTTACTATTCCTAGACCTAATTTTTTCTTTGCTTCTTCTGTTATCATTTCTGGATTCCAAGGTGGATCAAAAGTAACCTCAACGAAGGCTTGATTTACTTTATCAAGAGCCTCAAGCTTGCTGCGCACATCTTGTGAAATTTGATCACCCATAGTGCAACCTGGAGTTGTAAGAGACATTATAATGTTGATATCCGATTTTGTTTCATCATAAGCCTCTTGAATTTGGATATCATAAATGAGGCCTAGGTTCCAAAGGTCAACAGGAAGCTCTGGATCAAAGCATTGTTTTAAAATTTCAACTACCTCGTCCTTGTGAATTAAGTTCTTCATTGGGTTATCTCCATGAGAGTCGTTTTTGAAAACATATCCCTCATATTTTGATTAATTCTTTGAATAGGTGTGAGAATGTTGCATGATTTCATTTGTGAGCAATCAGTATTGAAATAGCAATCCATCAAGCCAAGTGGGCCTTCAAGTTTTTCAAAAAAATCTTTTAACGAAATCTGCTCTAGATCAGCTTTGATCTTATAACCACCCGCAGGTCCTTTGATAGCTTGAATTAGGTTCTCCCTGGCCATTTCTTGAAGAATTTTAGCAAGCAAATGTTGAGGTATTCCGTATTTTGAAGCAATCTCATTTGAACTTGAAACACAGCTCTTTGGGGTTTGCTGCATGTGGCGCAATGCAATGAGCGCATATTCAACTTTTCGTGTAATCTTTAACATAAAAAACGCTTTCGAAGCATGCAAATTTAACGAACTAAAAAATGGACTACAAGTAATATATACGACAAAATTTATCGTATATAATTAAGTTATAATATTTTGATTAAGTTAGAAGAGGGGTTTGTTATTCTTCCAATGATAGTACTTTTGATTTCTGAAATGGAATTTATATTCTTTACATAGTCTTCAGCTTGGTCGGAGGGAATGGATATTAATAGCCCCCCTGAAGTCTGGGCATCAGATAACATCATTTTTTGATTCATTGACAATGTTTTAGAAAAATTACAAAACTTGGATATATATTCGTAATTTCGTTTTGATCCGGAAGGAATAAAGCCGTTTTTAGCTAGCTCCTCAGTGCCTGAGAAAAACGAAACATTGCTAAATTCTACTTCAGCGGATACCCCGCTAGATTTACACAGCTCAACTAAGTGGCCAAGAAGGCCATAGCCTGTTACATCGGTTGCTGCATTTACTTCGTATTGATTCATGATTTTTGCAGCATCCTTGTTTAAGGTTTTCATTGATTCTATAGCAATTTCCTCAAATTCATTCCGAACTTGACCTTTTTTAATAGCGGTAGTTATTATACCTGTTCCAAGAGGCTTTGTTAGAATCAAGCTATCACCAGCAAGTGAACCCGAGTTACGAATGAGTTTATCTTCAAATACTTCCCCGTTTACTACCAGACCATACTTTGGTTCTTTGTCGTCGATTGAATGACCGCCAAGAATGGGTATTCCTGCCTCATTTGTTTTATCAGAGCCGCCTTTAAGTATTTCTATCGCAATGTCTTTGGATAGCTCATTGATAGGAAAACCAAATATATTTAACGCGAACGTAGGTGTTGCACCCATTGCATATATGTCTGATAAAGCATTTGCCGCAGCGATTTGTCCAAATATATATGGGTCATCAACAACTGGTGTAAAAAAATCAACGGTTTGAACCAAAAGTTTACCATTAGAAATTTTTACAACTGCAGCATCATCGCTCTCATTAAAACTAACGACAGTGTTTTTATAATCTTTATTTTTTACGCCACTCAAAACTTGAGCGAGGTCCTCAGGACCAATTTTACATGCTCATCCAGCGCCATGGGAATAATGCGTAAGCTTTATTTTTTCTTTTTTTTCCATAATAAAATTTAATGAAAAGATTACGCTTTTCAGAGCAGCTTAAAAATAAAAAAAAATTCACAATAGATTGTTTTAAGATTTAATAGATATTTAAATTAAATGCTATAATTTTTGATTAATTTTATACACACATCATTCAAAGAAAGATAAATGAGTAAGAATACACAAGAACTTCAAGAAGCAGTCATTCGTTTTGCAGGAGATTCAGGCGATGGGATGCAGTTAACTGGTGGACGGTTTACTGCAACCACTGGAGTGTTTGGCAATGACCTAAGTACATTTCCAGATTTTCCTGCTGAAATTAGAGCACCCGCCGGTTCTTTGGCAGGTGTCAGTGCCTTTCAAATTAAATTTAGCTCGAAGGATATTCACACTCCAGGTGATTCTCCAAATGTTTTGGTTGCAATGAATCCAGCGGCGTTGAAAATGCATCAATCAGATGTAGCACCTGGTGGAATAATTATTTGTAATGAAAACGCATTTAATCCTAAAAATTTAAAATTAGCCGGTTATGAAACCAACCCACTTGAAGATAAAACTCTTGAAGATTATTATACGGTGTATAGCATTGAAATGGGTAAAATGGTATCGCTTGCATGTGAAGACCTCAACCTTCCTTCGAAAACTGTTGAGAGGACAAAAAACTTTTTTGCCTTGGGTCTGCTGTTTTGGATTTACGATCGTCCAACGCAACCAACTATAGACTGGCTAGGTGTTAAGTTTGCAAAAAAACCAGAACTAATAGAAGCTAACGTTCGCGCGATGAATGCTGGATACAATTTTGGTGAAACAACGGAGATTTTTACCACTCGGTACACAGTCAACAAAGCAAAGCTTCCTAAAGGAAAGTATAGAAATGTAGTTGGTAACTATGCACTATCATTGGGATTGGCTGCAGCAGCTGAAAGATCTAAACTTGAAATTTTTTTGGGCAGCTATCCAATTACTCCTGCTAGTGATATTTTGCATACCTTATCTGCATGGAAACATCTAGGTATTAAAACATTCCAAGCGGAAGACGAAATCGCAGGAATAACTTCATCTTTAGGTGCAGCATTTTCTGGAGACTTGGCAATTACCACAACATCTGGTCCTGGCATAGCATTGAAAGGCGAAGCTTTGGGTCTTGCTGTTATAGCAGAATTACCGCTCGTTATAATTAATGTTCAGCGTGGAGGTCCAAGCACAGGGCTACCAACTAAAACAGAACAATCCGATTTGTTGCAAGCTTTGTATGGTAGAAATGGCGAGGCTCCTATGCCTGTCATTGCTTCATCAACTCCAGGCGATTGTTTTTATGTAGCGTACGAAGCATGTAGAATTGCTATAAAATATATGACTCCTGTAATGTTACTTACTGATGGATATCTTGCTAATGGATCTGAGCCATGGCAGGTTCCAAATGTTAAAGACTTACCGGAGATAGATGTGAAATTTGCTAACAAAAATGTAAAAGTTGATAATCAATATATGCCTTATTTAAGAGAGAAATCTACTCTTGCGAGACCTTGGGCAATTCCTGGTACGCCAGGCTTAGAGCATCGTATTGGAGGTTTGGAAAAAGAAGATGTAACAGGAAATGTTAGTTATGACCCAGAAAATCATCATCACATGGTCTTAACACGAGCTAAAAAAGTTTCAAAAATTTCCCAGGAAATTGAAAAAACCGAAGTCTTCGGTGAGAAAAGTGGAGATCTTTTAATTCTTGCTTGGGGTGGTACCATGGGTGCTTGCCGTTCAGCTGCAGAATCTTTAATCAGTGATGGATTTAAGATCGGCCATGTTCATTTAAGATGGATAAATCCTCTGCCTGATGATTTAGGCGAAATATGCATAAAATTTAAAAAAGTTTTAATTCCTGAAATTAATTCAGGTCAATTGATTAAATTAATTAGATCGGAGTATCTTATTGATGCGAAAGGTCTTAATCAGGTTTACGGTAAGCCAATAAGCGCTTCAGATATTTATGAAACAGTCAAAGAGATGATAGGTTAAATACAATGGCAGATTCAAAAACAAAATCAACTCAAGAGCAAAGTCCTGAGGAAATACTAGCAACAGTAGTTAATCATGCGCTGGATGGTAATGATGGACCGTTAAATGCTTTAGATAATAAAGTTATCAAAGCTAAGGCCAAGGCATTAATAGTTAAAATAAATAAAGGAGCTGCTGATAGACCCGATATGCCCGCAGAGGGCATTCAAACTGAAGCAGTCAAATCAAAACCGGCTGCTTACACCCGAAAAGACTTCACGTCTGATCAATCAGTTAGATGGTGTCCAGGGTGCGGTGATTATGCTATTCTTGCTCAAACACAAAAAGTTTTTCCTGATTTAGGGAGAAAAAAAGAGGAATTCGTGTTCATATCAGGAATTGGTTGCTCTAGTAGATTTCCTTATTACATGGACACCTATGGATTTCATACTATCCATGGAAGAGCCGCAGCAATTGCTAGCGGAGTCAAAATTTCTAAGCCAGAATTATCTGTATGGGTGGTAACAGGGGATGGTGACGGTCTTTCAATAGGCGGCAATCATACGATTCATATGTTAAGAAGAAATTTAGATTTGAACGTAATGTTGTTCAATAATCGAATTTATGGTTTAACAAAAGGACAATACTCCCCCACTTCTGAAGTAGGTAAGGTTACTAAGTCTACACCGATGGGTTCTTTAGACATTCCCTTTAACCCTTTATCTCTTGCGCTAGGTGCCGGATCAACTTTTGTTGCGAGAACGATTGACAAAGAAACTAAACATCTTCAGTCAATGATTAAAGAATCTTATGATCACAAAGGCACCTCTTTTTTAGAGATATATCAGAATTGTAATATTTTTAATGATGGTGCATTCTCTCCATTGACTGACCGAGATACCAAGCTAGATAATGTGCTCTTACTTGAAAATGGTAAGCCCTTAGTTTTTGGACAAGAACAATCTCGGGGAATTCGTCTCGATGGCAACAAACCTGTAATTGTTGAACTTGGCAAGGATTGGAGTGAGAGCGATTTACTTGTGCATGACTCTTCTGATTATGTGATAGCGTCGCTACTTGCAAATATGACATACTTACCAGATTTTCCAGACCCACTTGGTGTATTTTATAAAATTGATACACCAACATATGAAGATATGGTCGTAGATCAGATTGAGGGTGCTGTTAAATTGAAACCCAAAGCCAGTGTACAAAGCATTTTAGACTCTGGCGACACTTGGGAAGTGAAATAAGAACAAACTTTGAGTAGTCGAACTGAAAAAGATAGTATGGGTAGCCTTGAAGTGCCTAACGATAGGTACTATGGAGCTCAAACTCAACGATCTTTGCAAAACTTCAAAATTGGAAATGAACATTTTCAGCGAGAACTGATCAGAGCATACGGTATACTGAAGAAAGCTGCAGCTACAACGAATGAATTCGCAGGTAGGTTGGATGTGAAAATTTCAAAAGCAATAATTGATTCAGCGAATGAGGTAATAGAAGGTAAGTTGGATGATCATTTTCCTTTGGTTGTTTGGCAGACAGGTTCTGGCACTCAATCAAATATGAATTTCAATGAGGTAATTGCTAACCGTGCGATTGAGATTTTAGGGGGTCAGATCGGAAGCAAGGACCCCGTTCATCCCAATGATCATGTAAACATGTGTCAATCAACCAATGACACATTTCCCACTGCAATCAATATTGCTGCATCTGAAATGGTCACTAATGAGCTATTACCCGAACTTCGAAAACTTCATACATCTTTTCAAAATAAAGCCAATGAATTTGATTCAATTATCAAGCTTGGTAGAACCCATTTACAGGACGCAACACCTCTAAGCTTAGGTCAAGAATTTTCGGGTTATGCATCTGCAATAAAAAATAACATGAGCCGCATCGAATCCTCATTAGGTCTATGTTTAGAACTACCTATGGGAGGAACTGCAGTGGGAACTGGTATTAATTCCTTTGTTGGTTTTGCTGAGAATGTAGCAGGAGAGATCGCTAAAATAACCGGTCTCCCGTTCAAAACTGCTTCAAATAAGTTTGAAGCGTTAGCTGCTCAAGATTGCATTGTTGAGTTGTCTGGATCCCTCAAAACACTTTCAGTTTCTTTGTTTAAAATTGCAAATGACATTAGATGGCTTGCTAGTGGCCCACGATCAGGTATTGGTGAACTTATAATTCCCTCAAACGAACCAGGCTCGTCAATAATGCCGGGAAAAGTTAATCCAACTCAATGTGAAGCAATGACAATGGTATGTACGCAAGTCATGGGTAATGATTTGACAATATCGTTTGCAGGGTCAGGAGGAAATTTTGAACTAAATGTTTACAGGCCAGTTATTGCCTATAACATCATCCAATCGATTCGTCTTTTAAATGATGCATGTAGTTCTTTTCGAAAGCACTGTGTAGATGGAATCGCAGCAAATGAACAAAATATTAAATCAAATTTATACAATTCGCTTATGCTCGTCACTGCTTTAAATCCACATATCGGATACGACAAAGCTGCTAAAGTTGCAAAAAAAGCACATGATGATAATACATCGCTTAAGGATGCAATAATAGAATTAGGCTATATGTCGGGCGAAGATTTTGATAAATTAGTAGATCCAAAAAAAATGATTAACCCTTCCAAGAAATAGTTTTTGATTAGAGACAGTCATCGATCACATTATATTTTTTGTTTCAACTTTTTTAAACCATATCAATAACTAAAATATGATCTCTCTTGAGCTTATCCTCAAATATTTAAAAGCAGCGATGGTTGTTTCTATATTGGGAGCAATCAGCGTTATCGCTTTTGTTTTTTACTTAGCGCAAAATCTTCCATCACTTGATCAATTAGAAAATTATGACCCAGATCTAATCACTAGAATCTATTCTGCTGATGGAGAGATCCTAGATGAATTATTTTTTGAAAAAAGAATCTTTGTTAGCCTAGATCAGATACCAAATAATATGAAAAATGCCGTAATAGCGTCAGAAGACAGAAGGTTTTATAATCATTGGGGAATTGATTCAAAAAGTATATTAAGGGCAATAGTTATAAATATTATAAATCTTGGCTATGAACAAGGGTTCAGCTCCTTAACCCAACAAGTCGCCCGAACACTTTATGATACTATTGGCTTTAAAAAAACCATTACTCGAAAAATTAAAGAAATCATTACTGCCATTCAAATTGAAAGAACATATACTAAAGACGAAATTCTTGAAATGTATCTTAACAATGTTCACTTTGGACATGGTACTTATGGAGTTCAGGTTGCTGCAAAAAGATATTTTAAAAAAGATGTTTCATTGTTAACACTGGGCGAAAGTGCGATGTTGGTTGGTATTTTACCAGCTCCTGCTAGATTTTCACCAATCACACATCCAGAGCGAGCACATTACAAAAGAAACGTTGTATTGCGAGTGATGCGAGATGAAAAATTTATTAATAAGGACATGTTTTTAGAAGCAAGGGCAATCGAGAGAGAGAACGTAACCATTAATCAAGCTAAAGGTGTTGCGCCTTATTTTACGGAATATGTTAGAAGAACAATGGAGAAAGAGGATGATAGGCTTGGAGTGAATATTTATAGAGATGGACTTAAGATATACACAACATTGGATTCACGACTACAGCATGTAGCAGAAGAATCTTTAATAAAGGTAATTCAGCAAAACCAAAGCAAATTGAATAAAAGACTTTTTAGCGATGAAGAGGAATTTTCACGGTTAGCCTACCTTGGAATTTTCCCAGAGGATACTGTAAAAATGATGATGGAGGGAGATTCTGCTCTTTATAAAGACTTAAGAAATAAACTTCTTGTTCAAGGTGCAATGGTAGCCCTTGATCCAAATTCTGGAGCAATATTAGCAATGGTTGGAGGAAGACCCGATTATCATGATCAGTATAATAGAGCTGTGCAAGCACAAAGGCAGCCAGGTTCAGTATTCAAGCCAATCGTATACACCACAGCTATAGATAACGGCTATCCCGTTACAAAGCAACTTTTAAATCAACCTTTGGTTCTAAGAGTATTGAATGCTGAAGGTGACTGGGAAAAGTGGATGCCTCGAAACTATGATGGTTCTACTAGTGGGCTAACATCTTTACGTGAGGGTATACGAAAATCGGTTAACCTGATTGCTGTCAGGGTTGTCAAAGAGCTCGTTCCGGCCTCCGAGATAAAATCTACAGCAAAAAGAATGGGTATTACCACAGATATAAGAGCAGTTGACGCTATAGCACTTGGAACATCTGAGGTGTATCTATTAGATATGGTCAATGCATATTCAGCTTTTTCAAATAGAGGCCTTTTGAATCAACCCTTCGGAATAACTCGAGTTGAAGATCGATATGGAAATGTTATAAAAGAATATTTTCCAATACGGGAAGAGGTATTGAGAGAAGAGTCAGCATACGTCATGACATCAATGCTGCAAACAGTGCTTGATAAAGGAACCGGCGGTAGTGCGCGTTGGAAATACAACTTTTATCATCCAGCAGGAGGAAAAACTGGAACAACTCAAAATTGGACAGATGCTTGGTTTGTAGGTTTTTCAAAACAGATTGCAGCAGGTGTGTGGATGGGAGTTGATGATCCTAGTGTAAGTCTCGGAGAAGGTCAAGATGGATCGAGAGCAGCTTTGCCAGCATGGGCAAGTTTCATGGCAGCGGCTCATGATACATTAGGTTTGAACCGCCAAAATTTTCAAAGACCTGAAGGGGTGGTGAATGTAACAATTTGCACAGTTACAAAAGATAAGCCTACAAATTTATGCTCTATTGAGACAGAAATATTTATTAAAGGGACCGAGCCTTCGCAGATCTGCAAAGTACATCGAATGAACTAATCTTTAAAAATGGTGTTAATGGGATTGAATTTTTCTTGAGATATTTTAAAGGTCTTTGTCAGTTGAGAATGTACTTTAAGAATATTGCCTTCCTTTGAGTTGAAACATCGCATCACTGGCTCTCCTTTTCTTACAAAATCACCAACCTTAGCATTAAACTCTATGCCAGCGCTATTATCTAAAATATCATCCTTACTCTTTCTGCCGCATCCTAGCTCAACAGCAGCCCAGCCTATCGCTGTGGTATCGAAAGATTTCAAGAAACCATTTTTTTCGCTAATTATTTCTTTTGAAAATCGAGGTTTATTTATGTCATCAATATTTTTGATTTGACCATCTTGGCCATAAATCATTTCTTCAAATTTTTCGAATGCCTCCCCATTTAAAATACATTGTTGTTGCATTTTGATAGCATTAGTGTGTGTGCTTGCCAGGCCAGCATCCATAATTAATTTGCTTCCAAGCTCAAAAACAACTTCCATTAGATCTTCAGCACCTTGACCTTGAAGAGCCTCTATAGATTCATATATTTCACACCACATCCCGGCGGTTTTTCCAAGAGGTTGATTCATGCTTGAATACACTAATTTTGTTGAGACTCCAAAATGCTCTCCTACATATTTTAAAAGCGATCCTAATTTTTTTCCTTCCGCTAGTGTTGGCATAAATGCTCCATTACCAATTTTTATATCTAGGACTAATCCATTAATACCTTCAGATATTTTTTTACTCATTATAGATCCACAGATCAAAGGCAAAGAGTCGATCGTTCCAGTTACATCTCTGAGTGCATATATTTTTTTATCCGCAGGACAAATTGTGTTAGTTTGTGACATGATTGAAATACCTATTGTTTCAACATTTTTCTTGAAATTTGCAATCGAAAGATCTGTTTTGAAGCCTGGTATTGTCTCAAGCTTATCAATGGTTCCCCCTGTATGTCCTAAACTGCGCCCAGCTAGCATTGGGACTGATAGTCCTACAGTAGCTAAAATAGGCGCAAGAACTATCGATACCTTATCGCCAATACCACCCGTGGAGTGTTTATCAGCAACATAAGAATTGAGATTTTTAAAATCTATGGTTTCACCGGATTCAATCATAATTTGAGTTAGTGACACTATCTCATTTCTAGACATGCCTTTTTGGTGAATTGATTTTAAAAAGGCAGCCATATCACTATCGTTGATTGAATTATCAACATAGGACATCACCGCGAATTCTAGTTCATTGTGTGATAGAGAATCGCCATCCAGTTTTTTATCCGTTAGTTTTTTTACGTCCAATTTTTTTAAAAAGCTTTCTAAAGAGTGTAAAGCTAGACCTTAAAGGTGCTTGCTCTTTGATCGTGTGAAGTATTAGATACATTGAAATTGCTAAAAGGATTACGTTTGGAGACCATACGCCCACAACAGGAGAAACGATATTTCGATCTGCAAGGTCTTCACCGCCAATCATAATTATATAGTAAATGAGAAAAAAGCCGAATGAAAGGCCAACCGCTATTGTAAATCCGCCTTTCCTAAACAAAACACCTAAAGATGCGCCAGTCATTACAAACAATATACATGCAATGGGAAGGGAGAATTTCTTATGAAGCTCAACTTCATATTTACTACTGGATTTCATGTAGCTTCGCAAAAGATTGTATTCATTTCTAAGTTGACGCTCAGTTATGTTAATATCCTTTTCTTTTTTGTATTTTTGATCTGCGGTTAAAGACGTATCAGCGTTGTAAGATTTTTTGTAATCCAAAAGGATGACTTTTGATTCATCAAAACTATTTGGGACTATACTATCAAGACCGGTCCTTGTAAACGCCCTACCTATTCTCGAGTTTACTATGTCAATCCTTTTTGATATATTTTCCCTTTTATCAAAAATCATTGGTACCGTCATCTCTCTATCTGACCTGCTTGTAGTATCTCTGCGATTTAAAAAGAGATCATCAGCAGCGATGGTAATTTTATGTTTGTCAAATTCTATTCTTCTATAATTACCAAAATCTCGGGTATCCAACTCATGAATCTCTCCATTGTACATATCCAGAACAATAGCATCGTCGATTGTTGAGAGTTCTCCAGTTTTAGAATGAATACTGGTTTGTGTTTGACCCGATCCTTTGCTAAAAATTCGGACATCTTTCAGTGTATCCCCCTCTTTATCTCGAATGATCATGCTGTAACTAGGCAGGTCATCCATGAAATACCCTGGCTCAATGTTAAGATCTGGACGTTTTCTATAGATATCTCCTGAAAGCATTCTAGCTTTAAAGTTCATTTCAGGCATAATAAA
>CAJWTA010000019.1 GCA_913046805.1 uncultured Fidelibacterota bacterium
TTCCTGAATGGGTACTTTCTACAGTAGTTATTCTGCTCCTAATTGGTTTTCCAATTGTAATAATATTTGCATGGATATTTGATGCTACACCAGACGGAATTAAAATAACCAAACCAAAAAGTAGTCAAAAAGCTTCTCCTTCAAAAGTCTCAACCAACAATGTTCCTTTTTACCTTCAAAAAAGAAACGCATTTTTAGTTTTAGGATTGGTCTTTGGATTGCTGATTGGTAATATAAATTTATTTAAAGGTAATCAGAAAGTAGTCAATTACACTGGTGAAAGAATATCTATTGCTATTGCTGACTTTGAGAACAAAACTAATGATGCCTCTCTAGATGGTCTATCTGGCCTTTTAATCACGTCTTTAGAGCAGTCGGACTATTTATCTGTCCTTACAAGATCAAGAATGTTTGATATATTGAAGCAAATAGGCAAGCCAAATGCAAAAATAATTGATGAGAAGATAGGATCAGAAATATGCGCTAACGCAAGTATTGGCTCTCTTGTTCTAGCATCAATCATGCAATTTGGAGATCTATACTCTATCGATCTAAAAATATTAGATACAAAATCGAATGAATACATTTTTACAAAAAATGTACAAGCTGATGGGAAAAGAAATATTCCAAACCTTATCGACGATATTTCAAGGTTTACCAGAATAAGTTTAGCTGAAAAGGCTGAAGAAGTTGAAAAAAATCAGAAGCAAGTAGCCTCCATAACTACTAAAAATCTCGAAGCCTATAAATTTTATGATATAGGTGAAAAAGCTTTATTTTCAGAAGAATGGAGTAAAGCTGAGGAGAACTTTATTAAAGCAATAGAAATTGACTCCAATTTTGCATTGGCGCTTTATCAACTTGCTTACATAAATCAATGGTTTTTTGACAATAAAAAAGCAGATTATTATATTAAAAGAGCAGTAAAAAATATCGATTCTGTACCAGAAAAAGAACGTCTATATATACGCGCACAATCAATAAGTGATTTTTCTTCGAGAATTCCACTTTATGAAGAAATTTTAGAAAAATTCCCGAATGAAAAACAGGCCTATTTTGAAATTGGTGATATGCTTTTTCATAGTGGACCTGCTTTAGAATCTGTTCCATATTTTGAAAAAAGTTTAGAACTCGACCCATCTTATCAAAATGCTATAGATCATTTGGGGTGGATGTATATAGAAATGGACTATGACAAATATTCTGCTTTGTACAAAAGATCCTTGAGTATTTATCCAAACAAGAATAAATATAAAAGATATGAGTTGTATGCAGATTTGTACGCTGGAAAATTTGAAACATATTTTAATCGGCTTCGAATCATTGAAGATAAAGATGTACAGTTTCTAAACACCGATGTGGCATTTGGAGATGGCCATCTTCTTAATGGAAATTATAGTAAAGCAGAGGAAAGGTATTTAAAATCAATAGAAAGCAAGCAAACTCGCATTGATGGATTTTACAGGTTACGCGACTTGTATACATATAGAGCTGATAGAGAAAATTTTCAAAAGTATTCAGATTTAATCTTAACTGAGCTTGTTTCAAAAAATGATTACAGGCTTTATTTAAATGAGCTTTCAAGGAGGTCCTATACTTTGATTAATGTTTTTGATGATTTTGAAAGCGCCAGAAAAATTACGAGTGAAATTAATTTACTCTTTGAAGATAAAACTAAAAATATAGAATTTGATGATTTAGGAGCGGTGCCACGTTTTTTGCTACTTGAAACTTTAAAAGAATTAAAAGAATGGTCTATTGCAAACGAATATCAAGAGCAATCTTTTCGAAGTTTGAAGTCTTTAAATATTACCAACAAGGCGTTGAGGCAGAAGCAAAATGGAAATTTGGTTGAATCTATTAATTTTTACGAGGAGTCCTTAAATCTTACATCAGGTTTTAATTTCCATAAGGCAAGCTATGAATTATCAAAGCTTTACTATAAGATTGGGGACTTTAAAAGAGTGTTGCAAATCAACGATGAATTAAAAAAAATGACACACCAAAGCTTTCCTAAATCAAGACAGTTTTTTTATGCGAAATATTTCTTATACTCAGGATTAGCAAATTATAAACTCAAGAACTATCGTTTAGCCAAGTCTAATCTGGATATTTTTTTAAAAATATATGAACCGGCACCTGAGTCATTAAAATATAAAAAAATGGCGCGTGATGCCATAGCAGATATGAAAAAGTTACGTTCTTAGCGAAGATCTTTTTCTAAAAATATTCTATTTCCAGATTCTTCTTTTTCAACAAAACCTGAATTAATATAAAGCTCTCGTGAAGATTTATCTTTATTCATGGCAGTTATTGTGATGGTTTTGATTTTATTTTTGACAGAAAGATCTTGAATGTAATTAATAATTTTATTTCTATATCCATTTCCTCTATGATTAGGATCAAGAAATATCTGTGCTATGTGAGCTTTGGAATCTTTTTCTAGAAACTTTACTCCAACGTAACCTATGATCCAATCATCTTTAGTTAAAACTAAAGTTTGAATTTTATTTATTTTGTAGTTTATGTTGATCCATTTTTTCATATCAAATGGGTAGCGCATCTCTGAATCTGTAAAATTGAGCTCTTTAGGATTTGCAAACCAATTTTTTAAAGCGGATTCAAGCTTTCTGAGATCATTGAGATTATCGTAGTTAAGTTCTTTAATTGATAGCGACACGTGTATTTGTAAATATTATTATTGTTGTAACTTTAGGTAGCAAATATAGTCACAATGAAGAACATAATTCCCATTTCAAAATTTAAAGAAGGCCATGTTGTTCAAGGTTTTTATTTATGCCTTGAAAAAAAATTGCGACACACAAGAGCAGGGGATTTATATATTGATATTGTTCTAAGGGATCGAACGGGCCAGATTCAAGCTAAGATTTGGAACAAAGTAAAAGAATACGATGCTAAGTTTTCTGCGGGTGATGCCGTGGCCGTTAAAGGGTCAGTAGAAACTTTTATTGATGAATTTCAGTTAGTAATACAGCGCATTAATAAGGCTACACTACAGCGATATTCAAGATATGGATTTGACCCAGCATTAATCGTTCCAACGTCTCGATTTGATGAAAAAAAAATGTGGAATGAGGTTATAAAAACCATTAGAACGATAAAAAATCCTCATATAAAAAAACTTATTTATAGTATTTACTCATCCAATAAAAAAAAGCTAATTAAGCACCCATCAACTATTTTACATCAATATAGTTACCGCTCTGGTTTTTTAGAACAAGCACTATCGCTTTCAAAAATTGGAAAATTTTTAGCAAATCATTATCGAGTTGATGCTGATTTGGTCCTTGCGGGCGTATTCCTTTTTGACATAGGTAAATTAGATGCGATTGAGTCGAATTATAAATCAAACCTATCAAAAGCGGGAAATCTTCTTGGGCACGTTGCCCTTGGAAGAGATACGATCATAGCAGCATCGAAGAAGATTAGAAAATTCCCCGGAGAATTGCTGCTTCAAATAGAGCACATAATGTTGACTCAGCAAGACTACAGTGAGGGAAAAAAGCAAATAAATCCCATGTTTAAAGAAGCGCTAATAGTTTCAATGATCACAAGTTTAGACAGTAGAATGAGCATCATGAAAAAAATTATCGAAGAGGATAAAGATGACGATGACTTTACGTCCCAATACAACTTTTTTAAAACCACTATCTATAAAAAAAGCTAGATGGAATTAGTTAATCTGGTCCGCGCATCAATCTTTTGCGCAATGGCTATCGCAATGGGGTATTCTTTGATGATGGTTCCCAACATTGAATTAATAACTGTAATAATATTTTTATCAGGAATCATTTTAAATTTATGGTGGGGTGCATTGGTGGGCCTAGTTGCAATGGGAATTTATTCTGGATTAAATCCTATTGGGTCAGGCCTCAGCTTTCCTCCTTTATTTTTTGCTCAAATAATCGGCATGGCTCTGTGTGGTATTATTGGTGGTCTACTAAGACCTTTGTTCTTTGTAAGAAAATACAATTTTTCAAGACTACTATTGTTAGGCTTAACAGGTTTTTTGGTCACCTTCATTTATGATATTCTTACATTAATATCGTACCCTCTTTTCTCTGGTTTAGGTTATGCAGGTATTGTAGCATCATTAATTAAAGGATTAGGCTTTACGCTACTTCATGAAATATCAAATATCTTTATTTTTTTAATAACTGTTCCTAGGGTAGTTCAATTTTTAAAAAAATAAACATTATTCCGATCTTCAGCTTAGTTGCAAATTTTACTTTTTCACAAAATACCGTTATTGTTCCCTTTGATTGGTCGGGACATAATGGGATTTTTGTAAAAGAGGGAAATCTTTTTTCAAATCAAAGTTGGTATTCGGGCGTTTTAGCTTTCGATGGCACATATGCATCATATCCAATGAGATACGGAGGACATTCTTCAAATGCAGAAATTATTGAAATTGGACAAATGCCCAAGTTTCGCTCTCTTCCTGATTCGATCAAAGTAAATAGTTTTTTTGATTACTATAGAGGTGACTATGGCTTAGATATCCTAGATCTTGGAATACGATATAACACTAAAAATCAGATAATAAATGTTAGCGGTTTTAAGCGATCAGCTCAAGGAAATTATGGTCATTACATCCACCCAACAAAGAACTCTGGACCCATTCACCAATCTTACAGAATTGATTATTCAAAAAAAAATGTCAATGACAGGATTGAGGTTTCAGCGGCAAGATTTATATCTTCAAGCGGAGTACCTGATGTTGCACAAAACGGTTTCGAAAATGATAATATTGTAAGCAGTGGAATTAAATACGAAAAAAATTTTCAAAATTGGAAAATGAATAGCTATTTAAGTCAGTTTGTTCAAAATCGAAACTTAATGCACTCATTGTCTGGAGATTCAATATCAAGATTCATTAATAGAAATCAGTTAGAATTACAGTTAACAAACTTAGATGGTTATGAATTTGGGGTTATTCAAAAGTCTCAACTATTCAATGGTGGCAGCAATTTAAGATCCATTGCTATATCGAGTTTTTATGTTCAAAAATACTTCACAGATTTATCAATAATGACCGGTATTCAATTATCCAATAATGAAATTTATCAGCCATATACTTTTTTAGTTAACTATCAAAACAACTCCAACATTGGTGAATTTAATTTATCGGTTTCAAGTGAAGCTCAACCAGCACATCCAGATGTAAATAAATCCTTTTATAACGAACTTGAAACAAAGCAGAAGTCGTTCATTAGTTATAAAATTTTAAGAAATAAATTATCATTAGATAGTTATTTTTCTGCTTTAAGGATAAGTGCAAAAAATCTTTATAACTACAGCATAAACTTGTTTGGTTTTAATTTAGTGTATAGATTTAATAGATCTTGGAGCATTTATAGCAAATCTATTTTGCCAGCCATCTCAACAGAAGAAAACGTTTTTGGATCTATTTATAATACTGGGCTAAAAGGTGGATTCTCAATATTTCAAAAAAACATGCATATAAATTTTCACATCTGGCAAGACAGTTTTACAAATAAAAAGAATAGTTTTTCTTATGATCCTTTTCTTCAATATTATAGTCGAAGCAGGGAAGCTGACTTTGAAATTGGTAATCGTAACCTGATACATTTTGAAGTAAAATCAAATATTTCAGGAGTATTATTGCACTACAGAGTGTATAATTTACTCAATGCTCTTGGAATTGATAATACAGACAGTTTTTTTAAACCTAATGCAATTTACCCAGAACTTGGACGGATGATACAATTTGGAGTAACGTGGCATTTTGACAATTAAATCATATCAACTAAATCGTTCTGAGATTGACTTCAATTAAGTAAATTATGCCTATGAATTCATCTTATAATGCTTCATCTGTTTTAAATAGATCCGTATTGGTTCTTAATACAAATTACGCCCCGATGGATATTTGTACCGCTAAAAGAGCAATTTGCCTCTATTTCAATGAGAAGGTTGATATATTAGAATCTTATAAGGAGGATATTCATTCTCCATCAACCACTCTCAGCTTACCGAGCATTGTTCGTTTAAAAGATTTTGTCAAAAATCATACGATGGATGTTATCTTAACCAGGAAGAATCTATTGGTTCGCGATAACTCTGAATGTCAATATTGTGGTTCCAAGAAAACGCCCTTAACAATGGATCACGTTAAGCCAAAAAACCAAGGAGGATTGGATACCTGGGAAAATCTGGTAGCTGCTTGTCAACCGTGTAATAGAAAAAAGGGAAACAGAACTCCAGAAGAGGCCAAAATGCCTTTGAAAAAAATTCCAAGGAAGCCAAACAAAATACACTACTTTCAGCAGTTTATATCGGATCACCAGGGCGCATGGAAGCCTTATTTATTTATGGAGGCTTTTTGAAAAGAGTACTAAGCGGTATTCAACCGTCTGGCAATCTTCATTTGGGTAATTACTTTGGAATGATGTCCCGAATGATTCGTTATCAAGAAAATAATGATCTATTTTGCTTTATCGTTAATTATCATGCATTGACCACAGTTAAAGATAAAGATTTTTTGAGAGATAATACTGTTCAGGCAGCTGTTGATTTTTTTGCACTGGGTCTTGACCCTGATAAATCAACTTTTTGGATACAAAGCGATGTTCCTCAAGTGTGTGAGTCTACATGGTTATTATCGAACGTAACAAATGTAGGGATGCTTGAAAGGGCGACATCATATAAAGATAAATTATCAAAAGGTATACCTGCGAATGTGGGGTTGTATTCTTATCCAATCTTAATGGCATCTGATATTTTACTTTTTGGAGGTGAAATTGTCCCTGTTGGCAAAGATCAAAAACAGCACATTGAAATGACCAGGGATATTGCTGAAAAATTCAATCAACAATACGGAGAAATATTTTTGATTCCTGATCCAGATATCGACAAGACGTCTCAATTAGTTCCAGGCATTGATGGTCAAAAAATGAGTAAATCCTATAACAACACTATCCCCATATTTGGCGATGAAAAAGTTATTAGAAAAAAGTTCATGTCTATTATCACAGACTCTGCAGATGTCGATGAGCCTAAAGACATTAACACCCCAATCTTTCAATTATATTCACTTTTCATATCTGAAGAAAAACAGCAAGAACTAAAGGAAAGATTTTTACAGCCAGGATTAAGGTATGGTGATCTAAAAAATGAATTTTTTGAATGTTTTTGGGAGTACTTCAAGCCATTTCGAGAGAAAAGAGATTATCTGAACAGCCACATGGACTATGTTTTTAATTGCTTGGATGCTGGTGCAAAAAAAGCTGGCAATGTTGCGGATGACTATCTTTTGAGAGCAAAATCGGCAATGGGGTTAAATTATAAGAATTAGATGCATAAGGTAGAGCTAGATAAGTTCCAAGGTCCGCTTGATCTGCTTTTATACTTTATTAGAAGAGACGAAATCGATATAAATGATATTCCAATCGCAGAAATAACAGCAGAATATTTACAAATAATTGAAGACATGAAAGCAATGAATTTATCAGTAGCGGGTGAATTTATCTTAATGGCAGCAACGCTTATGCGCATCAAATCTAAAATGTTAATACCGAGAGCTGAACTTGACGATCTAGGTGAACCTATAGATCCAAGAACAGAGCTGGTTCAACAATTGATAGAATACAAAAAATACAAAGATATTGCTGATAATTTGTCAGAAAAATGGGAAAAGCTCAGCTATCAACACGAGAGAAGTTTTGTTGAAACTTTTAACGATAAAGATTTAGAGGATATAAGTTTTCTCAAAAAAATAAGCGTGTTTGAGTTAGCGCAACACTTTAAAAATGTCATTGATCGTATTCCAGATATTAGTCCCTACGAGGTTGAATTGTTTACGATTGATTTGAGCGATAAAAAGAATTTCATTCTTAATTCTTTTGATGGAAGAGGTATTTTGACTTTTAAAACGCTACTAAAAAAATGTAAAAATAAATTAGAAGTTATTGTGACCTTCATAGCGATACTTGACCTAATACAACAACTAAAGATTGTGGTTCTCCAGAGCAGTCTTTTTGATGATATAGAAATTCATCTTTTGGAAAAAAATTAAATCTTGAAGGATTTTGATCAGATAATTGAAGCGCTTCTTTTTGCTAGCCCAGATCCATTGACTCAGAAAAAAATCAACACTATTTTTGATGCTGATCCTCCTGATTTAGATAAGTATGTCCAGAAGCTCCAACAAAAATATATCAAAAATAATAACGCCTTCGAGATACTCCCTGTTGCTGGAGGGTACCAGATTCGAACTAAATCAGAATACGATTTTTTTGTAAGGCGATTAATAATTAAATCCGGCCAGTTTTATTTGTCACAAGCAGCATTAGAGTCGCTTTCAATCATTGCCTACAAACAACCTATCAGTCGTCCGAACATTGAGGGTATTAGGGGTGTCGATTGCGCTGGAGTCTTAAAAACATTATTGAAAAAATCACTTGTTAAGATCAGTGGTAGGGATGAAAGCCCAGGACGCCCCCTAATTTATAGGACAACGGATACTTTTTTAAAGTCATTCGGTTTAAATAAGCTTTCAGATCTACCAAAATTGAAAGAAATATCCGAATTGATCGAAAATGAGCCTGAACTCATTGAACAAATCGATGCGTTTAAATAAATACATTGCAAAGTCTGGTGAGTGCTCAAGAAGACAAGCAGATGAATTTGTTCAGGGTGGCAGTGTTACAGTAAACGGTGTGTTGGAGCTTAACCCAGCATATCAGGTGCTTGACAACGATGATGTGAGGTTTGATGGAAGAAGGATAGAATTATCTCATGAATTCAAAACAATATTGCTAAATAAGCCAATGGGATATATTACAACTTATAGTGACCCATTTAAGAGAAAAACTGTAATTGATCTAATTAATTTAAAAGAAAGATTGTTTCCAATTGGACGTCTTGATAAAGATACTACAGGTCTCTTATTGTTAACAAATGATGGAAATCTTGCCAATACTTTAATGCACCCGAAAAATAAAATTCCCAGAGTGTATGAATTAGTAGTAGATAAACCGTTTCAAAGTTGGGAGAAAAGAAAGATCTCAAAAAAAATATATATTGGACAGAAAGAGTGGGGTAGGGCTGATATCTTAGAACAAAAAAAATATAAGGGTAGAACCACTGTAACTATGTGCTTACATCAAGGAAAAAAAAGAGAGATTCGTCGAATAGTTTACCGTATGAAAAAGAACTTATTCAGTCTTAAGCGAATCCAATTTGGCCCTATTCATCTTGATAATACTCCCGAAGGAGCTTTTCGCGTGTTAAGTAAGGCAGAAACAAAACTCTTAAAAAGGCTCTAAATGTTATTAGTTATTTTAAGGATTGGTAATTGGCAATCATCTAATAAAGTGGTAAATTTCTCGGCTATTTGAGAATGAGCATTAAATGATTATTGCTATTGACGGTCCAGCTGCCTCAGGGAAAAGTACATCAGCTAAGTTATTAGCAGAGAAGCTAAAGTTTCTGTATTTGGATACAGGAGCAATGTATAGATGCATTGCTCTCGCAGTTATTGAAAATCAAATTGACATTAAAAATAAACAATCACTCAAGGATTTCATTGATAATTTCAAGCTTGAAATGAGAACTATTAATGGAGTTTCTGTATTTTTAATAAACGGAGAAAATGTTTCAAAAAAAATTAGGTCTTCGTCGGTTTCAAAAAAAGTAAGCGAGATAAGCGCTATTCCTTCAATTAGAAAATACATGGTTAGTATGCAAAGAAGTTTTGCAAAAAATACTAAATGTGTTGTTGAAGGTAGAGACATCGGTACTGTTGTTTTTCCTAAAGCGACCATCAAGTTTTTTATGATTGCCAGCGTTGAAGTGAGAGCCAAGCGAAGGCAATTAGAGCTACGAAGACTTGGAGAAGAGATAACCCTTAAGGATCTTCAAAAAGATATTGAAGCTAGAGATAAATACGACTCCGAGAGGAGCCATTCACCATTAAAGAAAGCATTTGATGCAATTGAGATAGACACAACCAACATGACTCTTCGCGATCAGTTGAGCGTTATGGTTAAAAACGTTAATTTAAAAATAAATAGGAAATAATATTAAATGAACACTACTGAAAAACAACCCGTTGCAGAACAGCCTTCTGAGGATAAAACCCTAGAAGCCAGCGATAATTCGGCTACTGAATCGCCTGCAGTTTCTACAGATAACGCCGAAAATAACCTAGATAAAAAGGTCAATATTGACTACTTGGGATCGAGTCTTTTTAACGAAGTAAAAGAAATCACCCCTCAAGATTTAAATCAAGATATCGAAGTAGAAGAGATCACTCCGGACCAAGAAAGGTATCTTTCAACATTTTCTGATATATCAGAAAGAGAAATTATTTCAGGAAGAGTGATAGGAATAAATGATAAAGAAGTTCTTATAGATATAGGCTTTAAATCCGAAGGCATTATCAATAGAGATGAATTTGCTCTGGAAGATCTTCCTGACGTTGGTGGAAAAATTGATGTATACCTTGAGCGAATGGAAGATGAAAGCGGAAAAACTGTTCTATCAAAAGAAAAAGCAGATTTTCTTAGAAGATGGATTGAACTTAGAGACATTCATGATACTGGTGAAATCATTAAAGGTAAAATTATTAAGAGAATAAAAGGTGGCATGGTTGTTGACTTAAAGGGAGTGCAAGCGTTCCTTCCAGGTTCTCAAATAGATGTAAGACCGGTTAAAGATTTTGACAAGTATTTAAATCTTGAAATGGATTTAAAGGTTGTGAAATTCAATGAAATGAGAAAAAACGTTGTTGTATCACATAAAGCGATTCTTGAGGAGAGTTTAGCTGAAAAAAGAGATGAAATTTTTAGCAAGCTTGAAGTTGGAGCAATAATGGAGGGAAGAGTTAAAAATATAACCGATTTTGGTGTATTTATTGACTTAGGCGGAATTGATGGCTTGTTGCATATTACCGATCTGAGTTGGGGAAGAATTAATCACCCATCAGAGATAATTTCAATGGAAGATACTTTAACAGTTAAAGTCATTGATTTTGATAATGAAAAAAAGAGAGTTTCCCTTGGTCTTAAGCAGCTTACGCCGCACCCCTGGGAAACTGTTGAAACCGATTTTCCCCAAGGAGAAAAAGTCAAAGGTAAAGTTGTTAGCATGACAAACTATGGAGCATTTATTGAAATTAAATCAGGTATTGAAGGTTTAATTCATGTATCAGAAATGTCATGGACAAGGCATATAAAAAATCCATCTGAACTTTATTCTCTTGGGGATGAAGTTGAAGCAGTTGTTCTGTCTATTGATACAGAAGAAAGAAAAATTAGCCTTGGAGCAAAACAATTAACTGATGATCCGTGGGACAAAATTGAAGAAAAATATGGTATTGGAACTTCAGTTGAAGGCAGAGTAATTAACTTAACACAATTTGGCGCTTTTGTTGAATTAGAGGAAGGAATAGACGGTTTAATTCATGTTTCGGATTTTTCATGGACAAAGGTTGTAAAGCACCCTAGAGAAATGATTGAAAAAGATCAAAAAATAGAAGTCAGAATATTAGAGGTATCAAGAGAAAGCAGAAGGATTTCTCTTGGAATTAAGCAGTTAATTGAAGATCCATGGCCAGAGTTAGTTAAAAACTTTGAAACTGGTAGTGTTCATGAAGGTGAGATAGTTAAAATACTTGATAAAGGGATAATTCTTATTCTTCAAGATGACATAGAGGGAATCATTCCTTTTGGGAGACAAACAAAAAAACAAAGAAAAGAAATCTCCCAAAAATATAATGTCGGACAGAAAGTTAGTGGGTCTGTCATGGAAGTGAAGCCGGAAAATAAAAAAGTTATTTTATTTTCTGAGGAGCTGAGTGATAAAAATATTCAAAAAGATGAAATTAAAGATTTTCTTGATAATCAGGAGCAACCAGCTGGAGAAAGAATAGAGATTCCAGGAAATCTCTCTGATGACATAGAATCAAACTCTGACCCCATTTCTGATTAAACTATGTAAAAGTTTTTTTAAATGAGTAAAAAAAGAGCAAAAAAAAATATTTCGCCTTTTTTCACTTGGCAAAATATTTCCACATTAATAAGCGTAAGCTTTCTTGCTTTATTGCTCTGGCTCTTTGTTAAGAGTGAAGATGAATACAAAGTCAATTCAGAAATTCCTATCGAAATAAGAAATCTCCCTTCAAGTTTTATTTTAAATGAAGAAGTACCAAAATCTGCAGTAGTTCAGATAAAAGGACAAGGTCGTTCTCTGTTCAAAACTTTTTTATTAAAAAGTTTTTTCCCAGAATTTAAATTAATTTTAGATATTGAAAGAATCTCAGAGGAATATAATTTTATTTTAAATGAATATTTTAATAGATACCCCCAAAAAGTAGCAATACCATCTAATTTTGACATTAGCTTTGTTGAAGTTGTACATCCTACTTCAATTCGCATTAGTCTAAATGAATATAGAGAAAAAGAAGTTCTTATAAATCCAAATTTTTACATAATTCCAATGTCAGGATATACTCTAGTTGGTAATCCATCAATAAAACCTGAAGCAATAACGATAACAGGGTCAAGAAAATTAGTAGAAACCATTGATTATGCATATGCTAAACCCGAAACTTTGGTAAATGTAAATGAAAATATTAGTATTTCAGTTCCAATTGAGCCGCCTATAGGTAAAGTTTTAGAATACAGTCATAATAAATTTAATTTTAATCAAAGTATTCAGAAGATCGATGAAAGAATAATTAGTGAAATTCCTGTAAAAATTTTAAATAAAGATAGTAAAATGAGAATTTTTACTAGCCCTCAAACTGTTTCGCTTACAGTTGTGGGTGGAGCTGAATATATTTCAAGTATTAACCCTTCTGAGCTTGAAGTAAGCGTAGACTTTAACAATTGGAGAAAAGATAAGCAATTCTACGAGATTAGAGTTAAAGCACCAAACGATGTTATCGATTGGATGGATTTATCACCTATGAGTATTGAGCTTATAGTTTCGCAAAAAAATAATTGAAAATACTTGGCATAGAAACATCATGCGATGAAACAGCCGCTTCAATTTGTGTTGATGGCAAAATTCTTTCATCCGCTTTAAGTTCTCAAGAGATTCATAGTAAGTTCGGTGGAGTAATCCCGGAGCTGGCATCCAGAGAGCACGAAAAAACATTAAATCTTATTGTTCACAAAGCACTAGAAGAGTCAAATTTGTCTTTGAGTGATTTAGATGGAATTGCAGTAACCCAAGGGCCAGGTTTGTCTGGAGCCTTAATTACCGGTACTTCTTTTTCAAAAGGTTTGGCTGTTGGCTTAAATATTCCAATTATAGGAATAAATCATTTGGAAGCACACATTTTCGCGAATTTTTTAGCGGAGCCTAATTTAGAATTCCCTTTTATTTGTTTATTAGTATCTGGCGGTCATACACAGCTATGGGAAATAAAAAACTTCATGTCATACAATCTATTAGGAGAAACCAGAGATGACGCAGCTGGTGAAGCATTTGACAAAGGAGCTAGAGTTTTAGGGTTAGGGTATCCTGGAGGTCCAGAAATTGAAATTTTAGCCAGGAAGGGAAATCATCAGCTAGTAGATTTTCCAAGGGCTTTGTTGAGGAAAAATAACTTTGAATTCAGTTTTAGTGGTCTAAAAACTGCATTGCTTTATTACTATGAGAAAAATAAAGATAAAAGAATTGAGGACATAGCAGCAAGCTATCAATTTGCCATCATTGATGTTTTAGTAAAAAAGCTTAAGGATGCAGCTGAATTCACAAATTCTAACAATTGCGTTGTTGCAGGTGGCGTTGCAGCTAATCAATTTTTAAGGTTGCACTCAAAAAAGCAAATGCCTCAGAGGAACATTATATACCCTCATCCCAGTTTTTGTACAGATAACGCAGCAATGATAGCTTTTCTTGGTGAAAAATATTTGTCAATCGGAAAAAAATCTGAGATTGGTTTTTCAATTCTTCCTAACATGAGAATAAAATAAATGGACTTCAGTTTTTTAGAGCATTTTGACCTTAACGTTGTAATGTTAATTATTTTATCTCTATTAATTTTTATCTATTTGTATAGCAAGTATAAGGATGCTTATAAAGCTCTTTACATTTTGCGACTATCAATTCTTTTTTTGATGATCTTATATATTTTTAATCCAGTAATTAAATATTCTACTGACAACTACGTTAATCTAAAATGGGCCTTTTTTTTCGATAATTCTTCAAGTATGAAATTTCACAAAAGCCCTTCTTTAAGTTCAATTAACCTTGGAATAACTGAATTTTTAGACAAACTGAGAAAAAAAGATATCTCTTTCACACCTTACGTATTCGATTCAAAAATTTCACCGTCTAAGGGGGATTTAAGCGGAAACGGTTTATCAACAAATATTGGTAATATTGCTAAGTTTTTGGAGCAAAACAAAAATGAATTAGCTGGATCAGTAATTATATCAGATGGTATACCAACTGAGGGTGTCGAGCCATCAAAATTATTTAAAAATTTAGGATTACAGGTTCATGCATTGGGTATTGGAAGTAAAGCCTCCTTGGTAGATGTTTTTATAAACTCTATTGAAGCTCCAACAGTTGCAATAAAAAATGAAAGAATTAATTTATCTGTTGAAATTCAATCCATAGGGCAAGTAAATGATGAAGTTAGCATATCTCTGTATGATGAATCGCGATTAATCGCATCAAAATATGTTAATCTTTACGGTCAAGGTTCTAACTCTATAATAAACTTTCAATTCCAGTCAAAATCGCTTGGTAGGCAAAAATACAAAGTTCAAGTATCATCGATTGCTGATGAAGTAAATATTTTGAATAACAGACAAAGCTTTGATCTTTTAATTTTGAAAGAAAAATATAGAGTGGCTCTTTTTACAGGTAGTCCAAATAAAAATACTGCAGTTGTAAAAAAAACCTTGAAATATAATAACAGAATCGAAGTTGATCATTATTTAAAGATTTCCCCAAAAAAGTTTTCATTGCCTATTAAAAATTTTTGGGAATCAGCATACGACTTAATTTTATTTGAAAACTACCCTATTGAACCTTTGCCTCAAAATTTTGTTAGAATTTTAGCAAAAAAAATTATCTCACAACAAACAGGTATTATGTTAATAAGCGGTCCAAATCAAAATAATAAATCTTTGCAAGGTTTAGAGCCTATTTTTGGTATCGAAACTATTGAAGAAAAAAATCCTGAAGACGCCCTTAGTTATTGGGATTTTTCAGATAATTTTGTTGAGAGTGAAGACCTCCCGCCTTTGACTAAAAATTTTTCAATTAGCTCTTTTGAAAATAGTATTAGAGAAATTGCTGTTTTTGAGTCTGGCTGGACATTATTATCACGAAACATAAAGAAAAGAGTTAGAAGTATTATTTTTACATCACCCGATTTAAGTAAGTTATATTTTTACAATGATAACTTGAATGTCTTTTCAAAAATTTTTTCAGAATCAATAAACTGGTTACTTAGATCAGGCGTATCAACAGAAAATTACTTCAGGATGAATAGAGATTTTTTTCAACAAGGAGAAGTTGCACATTTATCTGGTACAAAAACTGGTACCGAAGATTCCTCAGGCTTTTATGTAGATGTTTTTAGAGAGGACACATTTGTTCTTTCAGCAGACTTTGATGTTAATACTGAAAAAAATATATGGGTAACAAGTTTTAGGGCTCCGAGTCCTGGAAATTATTTGTACAAAATTTTTTCGAAAAATAATAAAGAGATGATTCAAAGTACTCCTTTCAATGTTCTAGATAGCCAAATTGAAATCAGTCAAGTTTATTTGAATGAAAAACTTCTAAAGGAACTATCT
>CAJWTA010000020.1 GCA_913046805.1 uncultured Fidelibacterota bacterium
CCGTCTCAGCTACAAAACGTCCGTCATCCGTAATTTGTGCGGATGCGGGGAGACCTCTGCCATAATCAGCCTTACCAGAATATGAAAAACTTATCGGTGCTTTTTCGATTAATCTCCCTCTCTTATCAAAAGCCTTAGCTATAAGCTGTTCAACGTCGCCAGTCCTTATTTTTTTATTACTGATCTCAAAGGATAATTCATCCACTGGGTTTCTCAAGACTTTAATACTGAATTCTTCTGATATTTCTCCAGTAGTAGCAATTACGGACGCCTTGCCAGGCTTGTGCGCAGATAAAATTCCAATTTTATTTATAGTAATTACTTTTTCATTGGTTGAAGTAAAAATAACTTTTTGGTCCTTTCTAGTTAAATTTGCTTCATCGTATACTTCTGTTTTAACCTCAAGATCGACGTTTTCAAACATCTCGTTTTTTAAATTAATGAATTCTATTCTTTCAATCTTTGGATCGGGAACAGTGATATTTACAGACCCATATATTCGATCGATTCTTTTTACAGCAATGCTTCTGGTTCGCAACTTTAACTTCCCAGACTTGAAAGGCTGCACGGTTACTTCTGCAAAACCTGTGGAGTCACTAATTCGTGGAAAAGTTTTTAGCGATCTTCTCGGCTGGCCATAAATTAAAAAAGGATTGTTGGAAAGGTTCCCTTCTGAATCGACAAGCTTTATAGTCACAGTTCCAGTCTCACCGACTTTTAATGTTAGGGAATCAGGTTCAAAAACATACCTCAGAGTATCTCCATCTAATGATTTTTTATCAGATTGCCCAAAAAGCAATCCCACGAGCACCAAGAGATTGAAGGATTTTCTAATCATGACTCAATTTACAAAATTTTCCAATAAACGGCATTAATTCATACTATTTAGTGTTTTTTGATGTTCATTTATCATACCTAGGACCTCTTTTTGATAATAATCTGCTACGATTGGCTTACAATCGTTACCATTTAAATGTGCGATTAAAAGATTGGATATTTTTACATCATAGTATTCTTCAATTAGATATCTATATAACGATAGCTGCATTGAATAATGAACATATTTACAATCCATAAGATGACTAGTAATTGGGTGAGTTCCCATTTTTCCCCCATAAGAGGATTTGCTGATAGATTTTGATGTTTTCCAATCAATGATTATATAGGTATCGCTTTTTATGTCTTTAGCAAGAACATCGATAGAGCCTGCAATCCCCAATTCCCTGCTGTAGATGATAACTTCCGGATAGAAGATGAATTCTGAAAGATTTTTAAATTTATTCATCCATTTAATAGCATGTTTAACCTCAGATATATTTTCATAGTTTTCATTATTAATATAGGATTCAATATTATTATGGACCAAAGTTCCAAATTCACGCGCTTCATCCCATGTAGCTATCAACTCTTCAGGAGTCATGCCAATATACTTCATATTTGTTTCAACCAATCTTTTTGCGATAGCTTCTTTTTCAAATGGTGCAAAGTATTGTGAAGTAATAGAGGTAACACTGGTAAAGCTTAACTCAGGATCAGATTTTAGAACATATTTATGCTCTGGCTCCAAAAGCTCAATATCTTTGTTTAAGAATTTTTCCATTTAAATACCTATGGATTGACTGGTCCTTCCCAATCAACTATACCACCAAGAAGATTTGTTGCCTGATAGCCTTCATCACGTAAAAGTTTTGTAGCAAACTGCGATCGATTTCCTACCCTGCAATACACGACGATTTTTTTAGTTCTATATTTTTCTAATTCATCTATTTTGTAGGGCAGCTCATTCAAGGGGATTAATATTGAATTTGGAATGGAGGATTGATTGTGCTCGAATTTTGTTCTGACATCTAAAAATATATTCCCTTCAGAAGTGTACATATCGATTGCTTCAGATGAAGTTACGTCTGCTTGTAGAGCATTTAATATTTCATTAAAGAAAACTAGATTAAATTGCGCGACTTGCTCTTTGTGAGGCAGATGGCCTGAATCTTTGATCACAAACAATTTTAATTTTGGCATCAACCTTTTCAACTTATCCTTAACATCTTTCAAAGGCAGAACAATATCGGAATCTCCCCATATGGCATAATGCGGCAATTTGGTTTTACCAATTTCTTGGTTCATCTCATCAAGCAAAAAATTATTTTTTCTAGTTGATAACAATGCCCTTGCAAACCCTTTAAACTTCAAGAGCTCTTCGTACTTTGTATCCCATCCGGAAAAGCGTTCGGGATATTTAAAATCCGACAATTGTCCTTTTGCAATTTCACTGTAATTTTCATTTATAAATTCATTAATCTCTTTTTCTGTAACTGGCGTTAAATCAGGCTCTGTATTGGTGTCGTGAAACCCACCAGGAGCAACATAGATTAGGCGTTTGACTTTTTCAGGGTAGTTAGACGCAATTTTTGATATGACACGGCCCCCGTTTGAAAGACCAATAAAGTTTACTTTTTTAGTTAAGTTTAGTGAATTCAATAGTTCAATTACTTGATCGGCATACAGTAAATCATTGTAAACAATATTTGGATTTGAGGAGAATCCTCTTCCGTAGAGATCCAGCCGAACTACTCCCAATCCACGATTTATAGCTTCATAATAAGTTTCGTCCCAAATGTAGGAGGGAACAGAAAAGCCATGAATGAATACTAAAATTTCATCGCTAGTAATATTTTGACTCTCAAAATAAGTGAAGCCATGCCGCGCTTTAACAAAATTTTCTTTACCTATTTTTTTTCGAAACGCATCATCTTTTACAATGTATTCATAGCGTGGGTTTGATTGAGCGCATGTAATAAATACGAAAGAAGTGGCGACTAAGGCTTTAATCATTATGAGTATTTAGAAATTTTGGACGTGGCAAAAAATTGTTCGCCTGTTCAAAGGCATAAGCAAAATCGATAAGTCTTTTTTCACTCCATGCCGTTCCAATGAAAGACATACCAACAGGTAAGTTGTCAACCATACCCAATGGAATAATGACATTAGGATAACCTGCCATTGCTGCAAAACTTCCCGATGACCACGATTTTTGTTTTTCAATTGCAACTCCGTCACCTCCATCATGATTTATTTCCCAAGCTGGTCCTCTAGAAAGACCAACCAAGGCATCAAGCTTGTAATCGATAAGAATTTGATCTATGCCCTGCCGAGACGCTAAGACTACGTCAAGTGATTTAGTATATTCTTTGCTTTGTCCTTTGGTAGAATCACTCATTATGAATATGCTTTGATCAAAGTACTTTTGCACTGTCTCTTTGTTACTTTCATTAAAATCTATTAATTCTTTTAAAGTTTTAAATTTTAAATCTCTAGAGCCAAGGTAATTTTCTAGTCCATCTCTGAACTCATACAGCAATACAAAAAATTCATCTCTACCTGGATAAGTTCTTTTGTCATCGAAAACGATCAATTCACCTCCTAAGCTTTCAATGATTTTTTTTATTTTGGAATGAAGTTTTTTTCCATCCTCATCATCTTTTCCCGCTGATAACAAGCCAAATCTTTTACCGTTGATTGAATTTTTATCAAGATTCTTTGAAAAGGATAAATTCATATCGCTAGGTATTTTAGTAGTTGCGGGATCATCTGGATCTAGGCCAGATATAACATCCAAAATTTCAGCAGCTTTTTTAACAGTTAATGCCATAGGCCCAGCGGTATCCTGAGTATTAGATATTGGAATGATCCCAGAACGACTTACCAGTCCAACAGTGGGTTTAATTCCCACAATCCCATTGACGGATGAGGGGCAACTGATTGACCCATTGGTCTCAGTACCAATTGCAACCTCAATCATACCTAAAGCAACTGCAACTGCTGATCCAGAGCTTGAACCGCATGGATTTCTATTTAAACCATAAGGATTAACTGTTTGCCCACCCAAGGAGGACCATCCACTTGTTGAAGAGGTTGATCTAAAATTTGCCCACTCGGATAAATTAGTTTTACCGCGAATGAAAAAACCTTTATCGATTAACTTTTGAACGAGAAAAGCATTCTTATCTGGAAAGTTTTGCTGAAGCGCTATTGAACCAGCTGTATTAGCAAAACCAATTGCATCTATATTGTCCTTAAGCGCAATAGGTGTTAACCCATTACTAAGATGATCATTTACCTCCCGATCACTAAGTTTCGAAATGTAAACGCCAAACTTACTATCTAACTGATCGTGAGAATATTGAGTATTTTTTTGACAAGCACAAAAGATAAAAAGAAAAGAAAATATGTAAAGATTAAAATTCATGACTACTGACTCAAATTTGTTATTCATAATTACGTTTAAATGATTTTAGGAATATATCTTTATTTTACTGTGCGCTCATATGCTTTAATTCCAGATATTGCTGCGCCCTCTATGCTTCCGTTTGTAATATGGTCTCCAGCAAGTATAACACCGTCTTGGGTAAGGGTTTTTGGTTGGAAGAATCCTGGCGTTTGAATGATCGTGGCTTTTTTTGTTTTCAAAATTTTCTCTACAGCATAGTCATGCAATACTCCTCCAAAGTAGTATGCTATTTTTTCTTTTACGGTGCGTTCAAGGTCATTTATCTGGCCTTTTGCAATGATTGAAACTGAAATTAATGTTTTACCTGGCGGAGCATAGCCTGGAGAAACAGAAGATACAAATGCGACGTTGTTTATTAATTCATCATGTGGAAAAAGATGAATATATCTTGAATCTTTAAAACTAAGATCAGTGGATAGATAAACGGTAGTGACGCTATTATATCTGACATTGAATTGATTCACAAGAGCACAACTTTCATTGGTTAAGATCAGTTTATTGAATGATATATTTTCACCCTTATTTAATTGAAGATTGTTTTTTGGAAGTATCTTAAGAACCTTGGCGCTTTGCAAAAAATCAGAGGGGCGCGCATTTGAAAAAATCTCATCTGGGATTTCTTGCATTCCGCTTTTAGGAATAACGGCAAGTCCGCTATTGAAATTTGAAAAAACATACTTGAAAAATTTTGAGGATGTATCAAGTTTTTCCTCCAAAAAAATACCAGCAAAAAAAGGGGTAAAAAAATTATCAATTATTTTATTGCTAAAGCCGTACCGCTTTAAAAAATCCATGGTGCTCATATCTTCACTTTTATCGGAATTAATACTATAGTGTGACAAACTATATTTGAGGGTTAATATTTTTATTTTGTCCCTAAGTGTTCCGATATTTGAAAATAAAGTATGAAACACTTTGGAAAAATTTCTCATTGGATCACTGATAATTGTGCTATTTTTTCCTGAAATAATTTTAGCTCCTGGCAGAAAAGAAAAAAATTCGTCGGACTTATTTCTCAACAATTTATTTGTTGTGTTGTATGCGGTATTGTAAACCTGAAACCCAAGATCGAATACGTAGTTGTCATTTCTCAATGAGCCCACACGACCACCTATTCTATCTGATTTTTCAATTAATAAAAAATCCCGATTGCTTTCACTGCATTTTTGAGCACACGCAAGGCCGGCTATTCCAGCACCAACTATAATAATATCGTAATTCTGTTTCATTAAAATTGTTATAAATTTTATGAGTAATATTGCACAATTTAAATAAATATGATGATAAACATATCAATCCTTGAGCTGGTTCATTTAATAACGACAGCTATGATGGTTTCAATTATTTGGTTGGTCCAAATTCTTCACTATCCCACTTTCTTGTATATAGATATTGATCGCTATACTGAATTCCAGAACTTTCACATGAAAAATATTTCATTTTTAATAATTCCTTTAATGTTGCTGGAGTTTTTAACTGGCTTTTTGTTGCTTTTCTTTGTGGATGAGATAGATTTTTATTTCAGTATTTCTTTTGGCTTATTAGTACTACTTTGGCTTATAACAGCTTTATTTTTCTCAAAATACCATTCCGCACTATCAAATAAATATGAACGAGGTATCATTTTAAAACTCATTCGCCTGAATTGGGTGCGAACATTCTTTTGGACCGCAAGGCTTGGCTTACTTTTAAAACTATTTTAGTGAGCTATAGCACAAACCTTTCATAACTTGTATATCTTATTTTAAATAAAAAAAGTCGATGAATAACTTTAAAATTCAAATTTACGCGTTTATTATTTTTACAGGGATAATAATGCTTGTTATGGTTGACAGTTCTCAAGAAAGAGCTGGTAGCTCCCAACAGAAATCAAACGCAGATGAGCTGTTTGCGTCAACATCATCAACCAGCTCGGATCCCTTAGATGCTGTACCTGCAAACTGGACTCGAATTACACCAAAATCATCAATGCGTTTAGCAGAATACAAAGTGGAAACTACTAGTGGATTTTATAACGTGATTGTATTCAAGAATATCGGTGGAAATGAAACTCAAAATATTGAACGATGGTTCGGTCAATTTAACGGGAATAAAGTAGTTGATTTGGAAGAACGATCTGAAAGCATGGATATTCGCGGGAGCCAACTAACTTTTGTTCAAACATCCGGTTCTTTTAACGGCGGTATGGGTCAAACCGAGCCAATGGATGATGCTGGATTAATGGGATTCATCATAAACTCTAATAGCGATGTATACTACTTTAAAGCTGTTGCTACTTCAAAAATTATTCTGGAAGGGAAGCGAGATTTTGTTCAAACAGTTTTAAGCATGCCTCTATTTTAATTCACTCAACTTTAAAATGAACCAAGATAAATTTTTTATGAATATTGCTCTAGACGAAGCTAGAAAGGCGTCTGATATGGTTTATCCAAACCCCAGGGTAGGTTGTGTCATTGTTCAAAATGGTGAGATTGTATCCAGGGGGTATCATAAGCAGTATGGAGGTCCTCACGCTGAAGTAGATGCAATTAATAATTGCAAGGTTGAGTTAAATAAAGCGACCATGTATGTCACGCTTGAGCCATGTAATCATGAAGGTAAAACACCTCCATGCACAGAATTGATTGATTCGCAAAAGTTTGAAAGAATTGTTATCGCCTGTAAAGATCCAAACCCAATCATAAATAATGGTCTTCAAGCTCTAATGAAAAAAGGACTAACAATAGACTTTAATGTTTGCGAAGATGAAGCAAAATTTATTAATAAAAGGTTTTTTACATATCATGAGAAAAAAAGACCTTATGTGATTTTAAAATACGCTTCAACTTTAGATGGCTTTATTTCAGAAGAAAGTGGACATTCAAAATGGATCACTTCAAAGAAATCTAGACATTCTGTTCATATACTAAGATCTTCCTGCGATGCTATATTAGTTGGTAGAAAAACCGTTGAAGCTGACAACCCATCTTTGACATCTCATAATGTTGGTTCTGATCCAAGAATAGTGATATTGGATCCATCAAAAAAAATTAATAAAGAATATCAATCCTTGAAAAAGAATACGATACATTTTACAAGTGAACTTACTGGAAAAACGCGTGAAGATAACATCCAAATAATTCTTACAAAACTTCATTCGTTGAATATTCAATCTGTTTTAGTTGAAGGTGGCGCCACAACCTTAACATCTTTCATTAACCATAAAACCTTTGATGAGATGCACGTTTACTATGCTCCAAAATTAATTGGAAAAGGAATATCTATATATAACACTACGAAAGAAATTCATGATTCCTTAAATTTGCAAGTTGTAAAGCATGAAAATTTTGACAATGATATTAAGATTACTTACTTTAACACAAAGGCGAGATAGTGTTTACAGGACTCGTTGAAGAAGTAGGCAGCATTGATCAAATGCTTAGCAATCCTGACGGTCTTGAAATAAGCATCAGAGGCAAAAAAGTTTTAGAGGATCTCAAGGTAGATGATAGTGTTTCGTGTTCAGGTATTTGCTTAACGGTAATAAAGGTTAGTAAAGAAAAATTTACCGTACAACTTGTTGAAGAGACACTGAGCAGAACCAATGCTCAATTTTGGAAAAATGATACTGCCATTAATTTAGAGAGGGCTCTTCTACCATCAACAAGAATCGGAGGTCATTTTGTCCAAGGACATGTCGATTGTACAACAAAAATTACCGATATCCAAATGGCAGATAAATCAGCAATCTTTTCATTTATACTGCCTGAATTACATCAAAAATATATTGTAGAAAAAGGATCGATTTGCCTTGATGGTATTAGCTTGACTGTTGCCTCAAAAATGAAAAATGATTTCACAGTTGCGATCATACCTCATACGATTGAAAATACAAATTGGAATCAAAGCAGTGTTGGAGATTATGTTAACCTCGAAGTAGACATCATATCTAAATACGTTGAAAATTTAATGGACAAAAGATGAAGTTTGATTCAGTTGACAGTGCACTTGAAGACATTCGAAATGGAAAGTGCATTATCGTTGTTGATAATGAAGACAGAGAAAATGAAGGCGACCTTGTTGCAGCATCTGAGCTATGCACTCCAGATCTTGTAAACTTTATGGCAACTGAGGGCCGTGGTCTAATATGCGTGTCGATACAAAGTGAAAGAGCAAAAGAACTAAATCTTGAACCTATGGAAAGAAAGAATTCCAGTCTTCATGAAACAAACTTTACAATTAGTGTAGATGCAAATAAAAATACAACAACTGGAATTTCCGCTTTTGATCGTTCTGAAACCATAAGAGCGTTAATTGATAAATCGACTTTATCTACAGACTTAGCGCGTCCAGGTCACATTTTTCCAATCGTTGGTAAAGAGGGCGGTGTATTAAGAAGAGCTGGTCACACAGAGGCCAGTATCGACCTTTCATTATTAGCTGGATTAAAACCTAGTGGCGTTATATGTGAGATAATGGCAGATGATGGAACAATGGCAAGAGGAGATGAGCTTGATAGTTTTGCAAAAAAACATTCATTAAAAATAATTTCAATTGAAGACTTAATTCGTTTTCGCAGAAGGAATGAAAAGCTTGTTAAAAAAATAGAATCAATCAAATTGCCAACAGGATACGGTGATTTTACCCTTCATCTCTATGAAGATACATTCGATAATGAAACGCACCTAGCTTTAACTATGGGTAACTACTCAGAAGAAGATTCTGCGCTTGTTAGAGTTCACTCTGAATGCTTGACTGGTGATGTTTTTCAATCCCAAAGATGCGATTGCGGTGATCAACTTGAAATGGCAATGCATCAAATCAGCCAGAACAAGTCTGGTATTATTGTTTATTTAAAACAAGAGGGTCGTGGTATTGGCCTTAAACACAAAATAAAAGCGTACAAGCTTCAAGAAGAGGGGTTCGATACAGTCGAAGCAAACAATGAGCTAGGATTCTCAGATGATTTAAGAGACTACGGAGTAGGAGCGCAAATCCTCAAAGATCTAAATGTTACTAAACTGACAATAATGACAAACAATCCTAAAAAGTTGATAGGGCTTGAAGGTCATGGATTAACTATCGTTGATAGGAAACCAATAAAAATTGCTCCGAAAGAAAAAAATAAAAAATATTTAGAGACAAAAAAAAATAAACTAGGACATATCTTAGACTAATGATTACAATTGTCAAAAGTAATTTTAATCAACAAGTGATTGATGGATTATTAACAGGGTGCATGCAAGCCCTGAAAGAATCCGGTATAGAAAAAGAAGCTGTGAGCATAATTGAAGTGCCAGGTGCATTTGAAATACCGTATAAGATTAAGAATATTTTATCAGATGAAAAAAATGATGTTCAAGCTATAATTACACTGGGATGTGTAATAAAAGGAGAGACTGATCACTATGACTATATTTCACAGGCAGTTACAAATAGCATTATGAACTTAACGATTTCTTCAAAAATCCCTATACTTTTTGGGGTTCTAACATGTCAAAATGCTCAACTTGCTTTTGATAGATCGGATGCCAATATGAAAAAGAATAAAGGCTATGAAGTCGGTCAGGCCGCTATCAAAATGATTAACTAAATGAATGGAGTAAAAATGAATAAAGAAAAAATAATCAAGAAATTAAACGTGATTTTTGACCTTGAACTCTCTGGAGTCATTAGGTATACTCATTATTCACTGATGATTTTTGGTCACAACAGACTCCCTTTAGTTGACTTTTTTAAAGCGCAAGCCGTTGAATCCCTAGATCATGCAAATTTAGCAGGTGAGCACATTACAGGTCTTGGTGGTCACCCTCCGTTAAACCTTAATAATATAAAAGAGACATTCAAACATGATACCAGAGAAATTCTAGCAGAAAGCCTTGAGCATGAAAAACTAGCTATTAAAAATTATTACGATTTACTTGAACTTATTGGAGATAAATCTGTTTATCTTGAAGAGTATGCCAGGAGCATGATTGGTCAAGAAGAGTTGCATGCTCTAGAGGTTGAAAAAATGCTTAAGCAGAATTAATCTTGGTAACTAAGTATTAAATCTTTTAAAGACTCAAAGCAAAATACCATACTTGACTTACTGACCCATTCATCTATTGCATGAGCTCCATGTCCAGCTGGACCAAATAATATTGAAGGTATATCTGCGCCGGCTGCTAAAGCTGAGTCTGCCCAATAAGACATTCCTTTGTAGGGTTTACGATTAATAATATTTTGAAGGCGTCCTATATGTTCATTTTCTTTTGTATGATTAGCAGGTCTACTAAAAAGCTCCGTTACGCTAACCTTGTGCTCGCCAGGCGCATCCGAAACTGCAGCAACAACCCGATCAACCTCTTCTTGAATCTTTTTAGGATCTTCATTGGGAAGTGTTCTTCGTTCCCATACAAGCTTAGCTTCAGCAGCAATTACGCTGTAAGCTGAACCTCCTCTAATTGTACCAGGATGAAGCGTTGCATGCCCTAAAAGAGGGTGAGCCTCCTCCTTTGATAGTTGAATATTTATCTCATCGAGCTCAGCTAAGGCATACTGTAAAGGAAAAATAGCGTTAACGCCTTCCTCTGGTCTGCTGCCATGCGAAGCAACTCCATTTACTCTTAATTCATACCAGCTGTAACCTTTGTGGCAGATTCCAATTTGGTCTTCCGTAGGCTCCATAAAAATTCCTAATATGGGTTTTGTTTTTAGGGTGGGTAAAAAATTAGCTATCAAATGATCCATACCTATGCTTTTATCTTCTTCATCGCAAACAAAAGTAAATGCTAATGAAATTGGAGATTCGTTTTTCGCAAAAAAATCCGCTAAGCACATTTGTATAGCACAACCTGCCAGCATATCATATGTCCCTCTTCCATACAATCGATCTCCCTCCTGACGCAATACGAATGGAGAATCCATACCCTCAACTCCAACGGTATCAATGTGTCCATTCATTAAAATTATCTTATTTGAATCTTTTCCTACTAAGAAAGATGTTGTGTTGCATCGATCGTTTACCACTTCAAATAAATCTGTATTTAAGCCAAGTTTTTGAAAATGTGCATGAATGTATTCGGCTATTTTTCGCTCGCCCTGACCCTCTTCTGATAAATTCGGATTTACAGAATTAATGCCCACTAAATCAGTTAAGTATTGTGTTAGTCTCTGTTCAGACATTTGATTTCTTTAAAAATAATTATAGTTTTGCGTTTGGATGATCTTCAAGAAAATTTTCGAGCTCATCTGCACCCATCGACATTCCACCAATTATATTTATCACTTCACGAGTCATATCAACGACATCTTTACTACTAGTTGATAGAATAAATTTTGATCCGTCCATTGAAAATAATTTATTACTGTTAGACGAAAGGTGAATATTTGTGTAAAAATAAAACCTTAAAATATATCCACAGCTATTTTCAGTGCCGGGATAAATTGCTTCAAATGAAAGAGGGTCATTTATAGGTGTATAGTAATTCCGAGTTTTATTTTCAAAAAACACCCCGGAGCGTTCGCGCAATGCATCCAATATTATTTCGGTTTGTTCAAAATCATTATCTGATCCGGATGAATTTGTACATCCAATAATGACAAATAATATAAGCCATAGGTGTTTCATTGATCTTTGCTTCATTTAATTATTTGTACTTTCATAAAATGCTTAATCCACAACCTCAATACAATAAAGTCCACTGTTCATATCTGATAAGAATATATAATCTTTATACGGCTGTGCTCCCCATACCATTGGTGCGTTAGGAATTATTCCATCTCTATGTTGCGGTAAAAAATAGCCAATCTCTCTCTCCTGCTTGTAGAGATCACCAAGAAGCTCACCAGAAATATCAAGAATTCTAATACCTCCTTGATAAAAAGCAGCTAACAACACATCACCATAAACCCACTGATTATGGCTTCCAGCTTCAGGCACAATATATGCCGCATCTTCAATAGGATTTTCGGGATCGCTAAAATTTATAAAGTGGAAACCGCCGCGAGGTTGTGAGGGTTTATTGTTGATAAGGTTTTCCAATCCATTTGGGAATACCTCGTCACCCATTATAATATAAAAATTCCCTGTTGATCGACTAGAAAAAGGAAATGCCGAATGATTTCTACCTTTAAAATCTGGAAAAGAAGCGAGTTGAATAGGGTTTGATGGACTTCCATTACCCGCTTTCACAAGCAAAGGATTAAAGCCAATGTCTGAACGGTCTTTTTCGCTCGATTTAAAACCACCTATATCAACAGCTACAATACCGTCTCTCCAGTTTGATGAGTATGCAATACCATTTTCTATCCATACATCGTGAATGGCATGTCCGGCCGTATTCAATTCAAAAACTCCAACTCTAAATGGGTTTTTAGGGTCTTCGATGTTAATTATATCATATTTACGTCCATTATTTACTGCATAAACATGATTATCGTAAATAAAAGTATTATGAACCCCACCAGTCAAATCATCATTAAATGCTGATATAATTTTTACATCATATGGATCTGAAACATCGAGCAATACAAAACCATTCTTTCTATTGGAGGCTCCTTCTCGCGTTATCACACCTATCTTGCCATCTTTAGAAACTTTCACATCATTAACGTTTCTTGCATCAACCTTTACAGTGTCAATAATTTTTAAATTTGCTGGATCTGAAACATCCCAAAAGTAAGCTTCTCCATCACCAAAAATACTTCCTGTTGCTGCAAAATCTTTCCCTTTATGTTTTCCAATACCCGGCCATACCCACAAATCTCCTGATTTCACATTTGAAACCAAACCATGACCAATCATGCGAACTTCTTTCTTCACATTTCTTGATACAACATTCACTTTTTTTTGTGAAGAGTAATTACCAGACGACACAACTATAGTATAAAGTCCAGGAGTCTCTGCTACAAATCTTCCGTCCTCCGAAATATAAGCGGATGCTGGAAGTCCATAGTCCCCATATCCTGCTTTCCCAAAATAGGCATAATCCAAAGGAGCATCTTCAACTAGGCTACCATTTCCGGTTAAAGCCTTAGCATTAATATGAAGCACATCTCCAGTACGAATTTCAGTTTGCTGAAAATCCATGGAGATTCGTCGAACAGGATTGCTTACTATCTTAATTTTAAAAGTTTCGGTAATATTTTCAGCCTTAACCGAAACTTTTACAGTCCCTGTTTTCTTAGCCTCAAAGGTATTAAAGACGTCGACTTTTCCTCTTTTATCATCCGATGAGGACGTTGACAATTCAACATCCTCTCTTTCATTTTTTGATGCATCAATTATTTTAAATTTTAACGGTACAAAAGTACCCACATATACTTTAGTAGGAATTGCAGATATATCAATCTTCTTTACTGCGGGCTTGGGAACCATTACAATCATTTCTCCTGTAACGCCATTCGCACCACGAACTTTCAATTTCAACATTCCGGATCTGTTTGGCTTTATAGTAATTTTTGCCTTTCCAGTCTTATCACTTACCCTTGGGGAGATTGACAAGCTGGTTCCTGGCCAATCCGGCGTAGGGCCAACTCCAGGATCATGCGCCGAATACATTGAAAAAGTGGATTCAACTAGATTGTTTTTGTCATTCACAAGTTTAACAATAACCGTTTTACTTTCACCGAGGTTCATTTCGAGTTGAGGCGGTTCAAAAATAAATTTGTCTTGCGCCATTAAGAAAGCTGTAAGTATTGCATTTGATAGAAAAATTCTTTTAATCACTCTTATCTCCTTATATATATTTTCATTTTGTAATTGTAGTGCCGTTAGAACCGTTGATTGCTCCCAGCACTCCAGCAATTGAAGTAATTATAACTTTTTTGCCATGGTGCTTAAGAAAATACATTGCGGCTCTGATTTTTGGCCCCATACTTCCTTCTTGAAAATGGCCTTCATCAAAATATTTCTGTGCTTCGTCCAAAGTAATTTTTAACAAAGGCTGTTCATTAGATTTGCCAAAATTTAAACATACTTGGTCAAGATCCGTTATGATCCATAATTCTTCTGACTTTATTACCCTTCCAAGTAGTGCTGCAGATAGATCTTTATCGATAACCGCGTTTAAGCCTTCAAGCTTATGGTCATCATTCCAAAATGTAGGTATACCTCCACCACCCGAGGCAATGACAATGGTACCATTATCAACAAGAGTTTGAATAGATCTTCCATGCTCAATGAATTGTGGCATTGGACTTGGGACAACCTGCCTCCATTTGCCAGGCTCTTGTTCCTTTATAGTCCAATTAAATTGACGTGCCAAAGATTGGGCTTCAGTCTTACCATACCTTCTACCAATAAATTTCTGGGGATCGTTTATTGAAGGGTCGTTCTTGTCCACTATTGTTTGTGTAATTAACGTAACCACCTCGCGATCAATTTTTTTTTCTTTTAAAACATTTTGTAGAGATTGCTGTACCATGTATCCAATAGACCCTTGAGTTTCAGCAACACATACTCCCAAAGGTAAAGGAGGAATTGTTTCGTGCGTAAGCTCCATACGATAAAGTTCATCCCCGACTTGAGGGCCATTTCCATGGGTTAGGCAAATATTATATTTTAGATCTACAAAATGCATTATGTTATCAATACTTTCTCGAGTGTGTGCAAACTGTTGATAAATTGTACCCGCTTCCTCTTTCGGAGATAATGCATTACCGCCAAGAGCAATTATTATAGATTTATTCATTTGAGGAAGAACCGATTGATCCATTATGAGCTCTCAATTCATATTTCTTCATAACCCTATCAAGTGAGGCTTCCATATCAATATTAAAGGAATTTGATAAGGCAACTAGGGAAAATAAAATATCACCTACCTCTTCTTCTATACGTTCACTGAGGTCTATGGTCTTTTTACCGTAGTCAGAGTTTAATAAAATTTCTTTTGCTAATTCGCCAAGCTCAGATACTAAATCTAATAATCTTACCTCAGCAGATGTAGAAAGATTGTGGTCCTCACAAAAAATTTTAACCTTATCTTGCAATTGACGCATTAAATCAATCTTTCAATTTGTAAACCAAAAGTCTATAGGTTTTCATCCTATTGAACATTTCAGAAGTCAAATTTCCTGAAAAATAAATTTCATCAATCTTTGTCAGATGTTTGCGAAAAATCCAACGGAATATTTTCATAGATTTAGGAAAGTTGCTATCCAAATATCTGCCGGATAGGGAGCTAATAGGAAGTGCAACATCGTTTAGCATATCATTAAATAGATCCATTGTGCGAGCAGTTTCTTTCGTAATATCCTCGTTAACTATTTCTTTAAGCGGATATTCTTTTAAGGCATTTTGAAACCAATCCCATCCATGCCCTCCACCCAAAGGTCTTCTTCCTGTTCCGGGCTGTCTAAAGAAATCGCAAATTAATAGATGGCAATTAGACTTTAGCGCTTCAATGCTTTTTTCAATAGCTTGATTTACTTGGACATACTGAAAACTCTCGCTAAAAATAACTAGATCGTATTGCTGTTCAAGCTCAAGATCTTGGCATGTTGATCTGTATACCTTTACTTTATCTTTAAGCTTTTCTTCAATGG
>CAJWTA010000021.1 GCA_913046805.1 uncultured Fidelibacterota bacterium
ATATTTTTCCAATCTTTTCTATTAATACCCTTACCATTATCTTTAATGTATATATGCGCATAATCGTATTCAGCTTTTACCGATACTTCAACTTTTCCATTTTTGTTCTTGATTGAATCAATTCCATTACGAATCAAATTTTCAAAAACCCATCCAAGTAAAACGGAATTTCCTAAAATATATAAATCATCATAAATATTTACATTCAATGCTGTGACATTGCCAAGTGTAGGTATTCTTTTTTTAAGATATTCTACCTGTTCATTGATAAGGTTTGAAAGTGACATTCTTTCCAAGGGTGAATGGGATGCCATTTGACCAAACCTATCAGAAATTTGCTCTAATCTTGTCATATCTGATCGCATTTCCTTTGCAATTTTTTCCGACTCTTTTGGATGGGTATCCATTCTATCTATCCAGCCTAATAGTGCAGAGATTGGGGTACCAAGCTGATGAGCCGTCTCACGGGCCATTCCAACCCATATTTGACGTTTTTCATTTTCACGAATTGAGTTAAATCCTAAGAAACCAACTAATACAAACATTAAAACTACTATTATTTCTAAATACGGCAACCATTCAAGCCTTCGAACGATCACTGAATCACCAAAATACAAATACCCTAAAACTGTTGAAGCGTTCGTTTCTGGATCGAAAAACTCAATAGATATAGGGTCGTTGTTTTTTCTCATTTTTTTAATATGATAGCCTAGTTTATCTTCATCTACATCAATATTTCTTGAATACAATGGATTATTTAGCTTATCAGTATAAATGATTGGGAATTGAACTTTTTTTATTATTTCATCAAACACAAACCCAAGGTTGGCATCATTTTCTTCATTTATGGTGTTGGCGATTATTCTCGAATAAACAGTTACTATTTGCCTATTGTCTTCTCGAAGTTGCGAAACAATGGAATTTGAATAAAAGATAGTTCCAGCGATTAATACTAATCCAAAAAAAAGAATACCGATCTTTATTTTTGCACTATTTGCATATCTTTTCATTTTCTTCTTTCTTTGTAAAAGCCAGACCCAATTAGTGCAATCGAAATCATAAAGCTCAGCAGAGAAATAGAATATCCAAAATTGAAAGATGATTTATCATAAACAAACTCAATAGTATGAGCTCCTTTAGGAACTATTACGCCTCTTAATATACCATTAACCTGAAAAGTCTTTGTTGGGTTTTTATCGACGAAAGCTTTCCATCTCAACGGGTAAAAAATCTCACTAAGAACAAGAAATTGATCTTCAAATGATTCAGTGGTAATGGTTGTTTTGTGGATAGATTGGTCAATCGATTTTATTTTACCAAGCTTTGTGGGTGTTAAATCAATCTTTTCAAACGTATAAACTTTTTCTTTCGGGTTATAATCTTGGAATGAAATCCTTTGCCAAATTTCTGACTCTTTAACTTTTTCAACCTCATTTACAAACCATGCTCTGGGTAAATAGTTATTCAATTTATAGATGGCTGTAGGTAAATCACCTCTAGAGGTTTTAAGATTACCTTTTTTTTCTAAAGAAAGATCGGGATGGTTGATTATTTGCACATCAGGTACTACTAAATATTTTGTATTCATCATTCTTAGTACAGGTAGTAAGCCTGCGTTTTGCGTATTTTGCAAAAAATCGTTGTAAATATTTAGCTTCGCAGGGTGATATCCACCTATCGACTCTAGCCCAAAGGCTGCAAAGCGTGAATCTCCAAAAAGCTGTCCTGCGGGATATATTCTAAATTTTTCATCATCGCTTGAAAGGTGACCAACAATTTTATCTTCACGATAATAATCTTTTACGAATCTCTTAGAAATTAATTGAGATGCTCTTCCGCTGGATCTGTCTGGCTCAATAATCTTTTTATCTACTATGACGATATCAATAAGTGCTATTGAAATCAAACAGAGAGCAAATATCCTTTTTGAAACTTTATTGTTATACCACATCCATAGCAACGCAAAAGATAGGAAAACAAAAAAAATCATTCCCCAAGCATCTGAAATCCACAAATCCCATCTAACTGCGTTGATGGCCTCAATTTGTGATGGGTCATTTGTCCGAGGCATTGTAAATCGCCCCATTAGGAACTGCCTGATTGAATTAGAACTAAAAACAAGCGATAAGAAAAATACGGCAAAAGGCGCTATTGCAATGTAGAGCCATTTTGGTGTGTATTTATTTTTTGCTTGAAGAATTTTATCAATTCCAAATGCAGCGAAGATAGCAACGTTAAATTGTACTAAAATCAAGATCATATGTGGAACTCTGAACTTATCAAAGTAAGGGAAAAAATTAAAAAATAAATTGTAAACGATATTAAAATGTCTGCCAAAAGAAATAAACAATGCCAGAATCGTTGCAGAAAGTAAATACCATTTAAATAATCCTTTTTTATGAACCATGCCAAAAAGCGCAAGACCCAGAACAACGATACCCATGTAATTAGGGTAATCGGTAAAAGGCATATAGCCCCAATACACTTGACCCCCAAAGCCAAAAGAGGAAGGTATAAGGAATGTTAATATTTCGTATGGGTGAAAAGACCATCCTGTTGCATAATTATAATCTGAACCGCCACTCGAAGATCCGCCTCTAACTGAAAACGGTGTATACTCAATAGCAGGAATATAAATTAGGGCTGAAATACCTATACCAAGTACACAAGCAATCAATATGAAAAGTAGTTTTTTAGATAAAATCTGTTTATCATTTTTCTTTCTAATATTATCAATTAGCAAAATTAAAAAATATAAACCAATTAAAAGCCAGGTATAGTATGCTATTTGAGCATGTGCACGCTGCAACTGAAAACCAAGAATCAATGCAAGTGATCCTGTATTTTTTATAGATGGATCATTCCATGACTTGATCGATAGCCAAAGTGCCCATGGAATATATGCAGCGGTCATGAGCTGACTTCCATGGCCGTACACTGCCATAGTTATCATAAAGGGCGTAGTCATAAATGCTGTCGCTCCAAAAAATGAAGCTGTTTTTGAGCACTTAAGCTCACGCAACAATATCATACACCCTAAACCGGAAAAAATAAGATGTATAAATTGAATGGTAGAACCTGAAAGAGAAAAGATTTTAAATATATATTCTGGAAAATAAAGTTTAGAAAGATAAGAAAATGATTCTGCGGTTGGCATTCCACTAAAAACCCAAGGTTGCCAAAGAGGATATCCTCCGATGCTTTCAGAAGCTTTATTTAAAGCCATGGCTACGGACCTTGGACTTAAACTATCAGGAGATCCAAAAAGTTTTGCTCCAAAGATTATTGGGTCAAAAAGAAAAATGGTTATCAATGTAAAGGCAACGACAGATAAGAAGAATACGTTTTTAAAATTAAAATTCATTTATTAATTCTTAATCCTTTCTTTATAACGCCAAAACCCGCGATGAAGCTTTTATCTTCTTCTTCAATTTTCATTATCCAGATCAGCAGTGAATAAATCGCTATACAGCTTAAGCACCCAATAATAAGTTCAATAAAATAATGAAAATTTTCAAAATATACCTTTACATGAATTAAACAAAAATAAGTGGCTATACCTGCAAATAACGGCTTGACCATCTTTAGGGATAGAAAATTCATTTTTAAATAAAGTCTAACCTGAATAGATCGCAATAAACCTACAGAAGTCATTGTTACAAGTGTTGCGTAAGCTGCTCCTAGGTTACCATATGATGGTATTAAATAGTAGTTTAAAGCAAAGTTTAATGCGAACGCAATTGCGGTGTTAGTTAATACCAGTTTAGCAAATCCAGACATTCCAAGAGTTGGTGATGCTGCACCGAAAAAGGCTTGAATTAAGGTTGAAACTGTTAGCACAACTAATACATAATTACTTACCCGGTACTCATTACCAAATAAAGAAAGGATATTTTCTGGAAAAACGAATAACATGATTGATATTGGTATAGAAAATACCAATAGCCACCGGCTCACAAGTTTGTATATTTCATTCATTTTTGAAATATTGTTTTCACTATGAAATTGTGAAATTAGAGGAGCATATATTCCAATAAATGACATTAATAATGATTGCAATAAACCCGCTGTGCGAGCTGCCGGATGATATAAACCAACAGTGGTTGAATCAGTAAAAAATCCAAGCATTAGTATGTCCATCCAGTGCATTAATGTTTGTAAAATTATTACAAACATAAACGGATAGGAAAATTTTAATAAATCATAATTAAATCTTGATGATATGATTTGGGCTAATCTCACTTTTGATAAATAACGTAAGGGTTGAAATATAGAAATTAACCCAACTATTCCAGTGATCAGCATCGGATACATCAATGCTGATTCTTGAGATAAAAAGTTAAAACAAAGAATCATACTCAATAACAAAGTAGATGGATTTATAAATTGGGTTACTATTGCCTTGTATTTAAGTTTTTTGTAGCCTTGTGTGGCTGCAGCTGCAATAAAAGTGGTAGAATTAAATGGAATTGTGATTGAAAAAACCACAAGAACGCTTATCATTAATGATTGTTCAGACAAGATACTATTTACTATATACGAAGAAGAAAAAAGTAATATAACCATTATTATCAACGAAAATACCGTACACATCTTCATCGCAGATGCTACTATCATTGAGATCTCAGCTCTATCATTTTTAGGATCTAATCTACTTACAAACCTCATGACTCCCGTTTCCATACCCATCTTAGATAAAACTTCGCTTATCAACATTATCGCGTTAGCCATAGAATAAATACCTAGATATTCTGGACCTACCCATCTAGCCAACAAAGCGGAATAGAGATATCGATTTAAGCTACCGTAGAATATTCCCGTAAATGATATGATTGACTCTTTTGCAATTTTTTGAGCAGTATTCATTACGTCTTTGTTAACATTCCTTTAATTATTCCTAATTGTGACCATACGATTGCCAGGGGGCCGTGTCTTCCTTTTAAAAGGTCGTTTAATGTAACAGCAGCTAAATAAAAAATTGCAGGGAATATTCTTAATTTCAATTTATGCTTTCGTAAAAAATAAATGGTATTGTGAGACCTATAGTACATCCCTCTAGACGCAGATTCTTTTCGAGTTCCACCTAAGGGCACTCTTAAGTGCTCCATTACAGGACTGGGTTCGTATATTACGTGCCCACCGTTCTCAATGATATTAAAACCAAAATCTGCATCCTCGAGCATTGCATTGCCAATGTAATTAGTATCAAAACCGCCTAGCTCTAGGTAGCGTTTTTTTCGTATTGCAAAATTACCTCCAGGAGCCCATTGACAGATGCCTCTATTATCAGTATCAAAATTTTTTAATGTTTTACCATACCAGGTTATCCATCCACCAACTATTTTATTACTTTGTCTGAATATATTAGTGTTTTTTTCTATCACGCGACCAGCAACGCACCATATCTTAGAATCTAATTTTTTAAAAATTAACTTATATGAATTGACAAGATTTGGGTTTGGTATGCAATCATCGTCAAGATAAATTAAAATTTCATTTGAGGCTATCTTAGCACCTATATTCCTTGCATTAGGCAACCCAATCTCTTCAATATGTAAATATTTGTATTTTATTGAACTATCCTCAAATTTAAAATTCAATAGCTGGGGATGGGCTGATTCTGTTTGATCTACAACGACAAGCTCATAATCCTCGCAATTCTGCAGTTTTAAATAATTAAGTGTCTGAATCACAGTTTCTTGTCTATTGTAGGTAGGAATTATCAGTGAAATATTAGACATAAATCAATCAATCCTAATCCTATATTTAACTTTTTTGCTTAACCATATTTTTTCAAAAACTTTTCTTATGCTTTGAGGCAATAGTGTAAAAAAAATAAAAACGATATTTTTTAATCCAAATGGAAATAGATACAGAGAATTAAAAAAATATTTTCTCGCTAATCTCATTTTTCCATGTGAAAAGAGTTTTCTCCCACAATAAAATTTGTAAATGCTGTGAATTCGATTTTGATTGTTGATTTTGGATTGAGCGCGGTTGATGCTTTCAAACCTATGGAGCGGTTCTTTTGTTTTTAATTTACGGGCACGATAACAATCTCTCGCTAGATCAGCATACGCATTCTGTTTTTCTTTATTAGCAAAGCTTATACTTTCAGGTGAGATAGTTCTAACATACAGAGTTTCTTCTAAATTGGCTACTTTACAAGATTCGGTGAGCCTCAACCATAAATCATAATCCTGTGAGTGCTTAAACTCTTCCCTGTAACCATTCAGCTGCATTATGTCATCTTTTTTTGCCATAATTGATCCATGGCAAAATGCGTTTTGGTAAAGTATGCTATTTTTTATTTCGGAATCCGTTATAGGAAAAGAGGTTGTTCCTAAGCTTACTCCTGATAACGAAGTTTCTTTTACCCAAGATCCACACATTGAAATTGTGGTATTTTTTTCTAAAAATTTAATTTGCTCAAAAAAACGATTTTGTTTAGAAAAATCTCCTGCATCATGTCTTGCAATATATTTACCATTTGATTCTTTTAGAGCAATGTTTAGAGCTGCAGTGAGGCCTATTTTTGGAGAGTTAATTAAAACAATCCTCTTATCTAAAATATCATCAACAACCGACCTCACTTCTTCAGATGAACCGTCATTGACTATAATAAGCTCAAAATGACCATATGTCTGATTTACAATACTTTCAAGTGATTGAAAAAGAGTTCCATCATCTCGATTTACACCAACAATTACAGAAACTAAGGGTTCTGTCTTATTCACTTTGCATCCAACCTATTGAAGGAAGACGTCTAAAGGTAAAATCTATATCGTGTTTTTTTAATCCAGGTATTAATTTTTCAATAGTTGCAATTGATAAGAGTCTGAACCATGTAGACCAAGAATCGCTATGACTTATATCGTATTTCATCTGGCCCCAATTACTATACTTATATGTTTTTTGTTCTCTAAAAAATGGAATAAAAGAGCCAATATAATTATTTTTAACTATCCATTTTATCATTCCAATATTGAACAACTGCGACCTTGGGTTGAAGTATTTAAGGCCAATTAAAAAGGGGAATTTTGGTCTTTTTGCCCAGCAAAATCCTCCATCTGTATTGCCATTTTGCAATAACATTGCATGTGCACGACTCAAGTGCATTGCAAATTCATCGCTAATATTAGTAGTCACTTTTGAAATTACATCAATTGCATCTAGATCTTCACATGCACCTCCACCGCCAAAAGGATGAAACAAACCATCTCTCATTTGTAATTGAAAGACAGAAGACGTCATTCTTTCTGAAAAATTAATTTTTCTATTAAAATACTTATAAAAAATGAGAAAGTGATAAGCTGCTGCCATTGAAACAAAAGCGCTTGCTTTAAATTGAGTACCCCATAAACCAGTTTTAGGGTCTTGAAAGGAGTCTAGCACGTCAAAGATCATTTGAATATTATCAAGCGAATCTTCGTTTTTCATTGTTATATAATCATAAGAAAAAAATTGAAGCAAAAACATAATTTTATTGCTTTCATGCCATGGATTTTTCCAATTAACTCTATCAAAGAATTTTAAAATTTTTTCTTTTCCTCTAAAGCTATCAATAAATGCTAATCGAAACTTTGGCTTAACACCAAGAGCATCCAAAGCTGAAATTGCAAAGGCCGTTGTTTGATAATGAAGATAATTAGTTTCTAGGTCTTCTATTCTTTCATTTTTTATATCCAAATTGAAGTCAATAAAAAAGCCACTCTCTTCATCTTGATGGCTTAAAAAGAAATCTTGATGTCTTTTTTTTTCTAATAAACTCAGAGAATTGATTAGTTCCAATGTAATTATTGAAAAAGCTGAACTCATCAAAGTTGTTTGGTTATAATTCTTTTGAAGGTGAAATCCGCCCTCCTCATTTTGAAGTGAAAAAATAAAGTTTTCTAAGGAATCTTTATTTATTTGATGCACTTGAATAACATCCATTCTTCAGGTTGGCTTTCAATTTCTACATTGCTGAAATAATTCAATAAAACTAATCTTAGCATCTTGATAGAATAAAGCTGTAAATGGTAGGGGTCAATTTTTTTGAGTGCTAAAATTTTTAAAGGATTTTTCGTTTCAACCTGAGGCGTGCTTCCAACAAAAACTCCTCCTTTCTTTAACACTCTGACAATCTCTGATAAATATTTTTCCCCATCTAGCTTATTAAAATGCTCAATAGCTTCCATACTAACTACAGTATCAAATGACTCATCGGAAAAATCAAGCGCAAGAGCATTCATTTCCTCAAAAATAAGATTGCCTTTTGGGTATTTATTTTTCGCCATACTAATCGATTCTTTTGAATAATCAACCGCATTTACAGAAACCGCGATTTTTGAGAGCTCATTTGATGTCCAACCGGTTCCACAGCATAAATCAAGAACTCGCTTACCTTTTGAAAAATTAATTGCATAATCGCACCTTCTCTTAAAAACATTTAACCATGGATCATTCTCCCATTTAGGATCATTTGGATCAGCTCTCTCCTCTTCGTGCATAACATTTGTACCAAAAGTATATTTGACTATTACAACTATAGCTTTGATACTATCAAGTATGGTAGTAACACCAGGAATTTTTCTAAGAAAATTTTTCATTTCTTTTTCGTTATTTTTAAAATGCCTATAAAAAGGAAACTTAATAATGCATTGATAACATAAAATACGATTGAAATTGGAAAAAATAAGATATTGCCGTGTTCTAAGATTAACTTTAAAATGCTCAATTGTTTCTTTCTCCACTTTGAGAAAGAACTAACGCCACCCAAAGACATTGAGACATGATGCCAAACCTTTGAATTTGGTATATAAACTATTTGCCCACCATTCTTGCGAATCTTGAGTGATAAATCTACATCTTCGCAATACATTTTATAATTTTCATCAAACATTCCAAATTTAACAAAATCATCAGACCGTATACAAAAACAACAGCCGGTGGCATAATCGACTCTTAATCTTTTGTTATATTTTTCTGAATTATTCGATCTGATGCCTATGTGTCTTATTTGAGATAATATGAAACTGATACTGCCTCCTGCATACCAAACCCTGTCGTTTTCTTTGGCATAGAAAATTTTAGGTACAGATTGGATTGACAGGCTATTACTTTCTAATTCATCTATTAGGGGCTCAATGAAACATGGATCAACATAGGTGTCATTATTTAAAAAAATAGTATATTTTGATTTATTTCTGATTGAATTAAATCCAAGATTATTTCCTCCTGCATAACCAAGATTATTTTCTAATTCAACAATCTCTACGCCGGGATGCTGTCTTTGAACGGATTCACTTGAACCATCATTTGAACCGTTATCTACAAAAACAATATGTTTGTTTTTGTAAGTTGTTTTCTCAAGGGAGCTTATGCATTTTAATGACAGATCTCTCTGATTCCAATTTAGGACTATTATATTTACAGATCTTTCTTCCATGGTTAAACAACAGTCATTATTTTATCAGAAAAAGCTTGCCATGAAAATTGTTTTTTATATTCTTCAATATATGCTGAGAAATCGTTTTTAGAGCTATAAAAGTCAATTATAGAATTGGATATAGATGTTGAATCAGGGTTGCACAAATATCCAGATTTATTATGTTTAACATACTCTCGAAGTCCTCCCACATCAGTCGAGATAACCGGAAGGTTAAAATGGTAAGCTATTGGTATAATGCCACTTTGAGTGGCAGACTTGTATGGAAGAACTACTACGTCAGCTGCTGAAAAGTACTTTGAAACATCTTCGTTATTTATAAAACTAAAATTAAAAATAAATGATTCTTCAACATCTAACTTTCTAGCTAATTCAATATATTTATTTTGATCTCCATAACACTCACCTGCGACCACAATTTTGAAATCATTTAGTTTCATTTTTAAATTTTTTGAGGCTTTAATCAAAAGGTCCAACCCTTTATAATTTCGCACTAAACCAAAAAAAAGAATTATCTTCTCAGAATTTATTCCTAAGATCTCCTTAGCAGATTTTTTTTCAATTTTTTTTCCAAAAACATCATAGATAGGATGGGGCGTTTCTATACAGCTTGCATCAGGAACAATACTTAGAAGGTCTTTTTTAACAGATTCAGTCATTACAATGAAGTGGTCTGCATATTTAAAGAATTTTTTTGATAAAGATTTGGCGTAAATCATTTTTTCATGGGGAAAGATATTATTGCAATTGATGATAATCTTTGAACCAGCGGATCTATTAATTTGTCGAGCTATTGATGAAAATGCAGGAGCAAAAAACGGATGCCAATACTGAAAAATTACAAGATCCGGGTTTATTTGCTTGATGCTATTTGAGGTTTTCCACCATGAGATAGGGTTTATAGAGCTAATTGTTTCATTAGAATCATCACCTCGAAACTTAAAGCGCTGTGACTTTCCAGGAAAAAATATCTTTGGATAAAGCAAAGAAAAGGAAAATCTGTGAACTACATGTTTTTTGCTTAATGCCCGCGATAAAGAATGATTGAACATTGATATTCCACCTCTGAAAGGTGGAAAAGGTCCAATCAAAACAATTTTCATAATTGCTTCTTTATACCTTATATATTTTTTTTATTCTTGATTCTTTGTCTTGATTCGAATTAGCAATCATTTCTCCGATTAGTCCGATTGAAAAGAATTGAATACCGATAAAAATTAGTAGAACTCCAAAAATCAACAATGCTATGTGGGTTGCAAAAGGTTCTCCCCTTACATATTTAAGATATAGTATATATCCTTCAACGCTAAATCCGGCAATAAATGATAAGAGTCCTAATTGACCAAAAAAATACAGAGGACTTTGAATATAGCGCGAAAGGAATACGACTGAAATTAAATCGAAAAATCCATGAAAAAACCGTCGGCCTCCATATTTTGTAATACCAAATTCTCTTGGTCTATGATTTACAATAATTTCAGTTACTGTAAATTTTTTCTGTCCAGCTAATGCAGGGATATATCTATGTCGACCACCATAAATTTCCAAAGTTTTAATTACTGATTTACGATAAATTTTTAATCCACAGTTAAAATCATGAATTTTAACACTCGTAAATAATCTTGTAATAAAGTTAAAAAGTTTTGAGGGAAGACGCTTTGACATTGGGTCTTTTCTATTTTTTTTCCATCCAGACACCAAATCATACCCTTCTTCAAGCTTGTTTATAAGGTTTTTTATTTCAGAAGGGTCGTCCTGTAAGTCTGCATCCATTGTAACGATATATTCGCCATCAGCCTGCTTGAATCCTTCTGAAAGCGCTGCGGATTTACCATAATTTCGGTAAAATTGTATCAACTTTAACTTTTGATTTTCCTTAATTAGCTCAGCAATTTTTTCAGAAGAACCATCCGTTGAGCCATCATCAATAAAAATAATTTCATATTCACTTGTATCAATACTTTGAACTATCTCTTGATAAAGTATATCTATGGATTCAACTTCGTTATAAACTGGTATGACTATTGATAGTCTCACTGTTTTTCCTTTGCTTGAATTATCGATTCAGGGATTTCTCTTATGAGATGAGGATACTGTGAATCAAAATCTCTACTCTCAACAAACAAATCGATAGTTTCATTTTCCTCTTCAAAGTTGAAAGAAACAGAGTTAATCAAAATGCCATTTTCAGTTTGTTGCGAAGAAAACTGTATTTGACCGTTATTGATTTTATTGTTCAATATATTATCTGATTCTGCAAAAGTTTTTGGCATTTTACCCCAAAGGAAGTTAATTAAATCATTGGGTTTAATTAATTCAAAAAATGGAAAAGCTATAACCAATGACTCTTGATCATAGCTTCTGTTATTACGAATGTCCCATGCATTAATAGTATCTTTACTTAAGGTCAAAAAAAGGGTCTTTCTTCCAATCAGATCTCTAAATTCAATATAAGTAGATTCCCTAGATGATGTAAACGTAAAGCTTAGTCTACCATTTATATTACCCCTTGATACCACATACCCTTTACCTCTACAATATATTTTTTTTGAAAGATCGGGATATGAAAAAGCTTCATCTTTACCAGAGCTTGTATTGGAAATGTTTGGAGCACATCCAAAAGCGATTGCTAATAGCATAAGAGATATTATTTTAATGCTAATCTGGGAATGCTTTCTTTTTTAATTCTTGATTTTCATTGTCAAATTCAAATGCTTTTTTGTAATAGAACAATGCATTAACCGAATCATTTGATTTCATTAGAATATCTCCAAAATGCTCAAGTACTACAGAATTATCATCTTGAATCTCGATTGATTGTCTGATGTATTTTTTCGCTCTTTTTAAATCGTCCATTTTGAAATATGCCCATCCAATTGTATCTAAATAGGAAGGGTTTTTTGGTTCTAACTCTACAGCTTTTTTTGCGTATATAAGCGCTCTTTTTAAATCCTTATTTCTTTCAACAAGGCTATATGCGTAGTTATTGAAAGCTTGTGCATCTTTTGGATCATTATCAATTAATTGATCGTAAATTTTGTCAGATTTTACCCATTCACCAATATCGTCATACAGAATAGCTATTGAATGAAGTACATTTATTGAATTTGGGCGAATGGTTAATGCTCTATTATAAAAATCAATCGCTTCATCATTCATCTTGATTCTACTATAACACAATCCTAGGATATATTGCACTGAAAAAATATTTGAAAATGTCTCTGAAACTGGGGCTAGAATAGATACCGCTGATTCATAATCACTTTCATCCATAAATACCAACGATCTACTATAATAACCTCTCCAGTCTTCAGGCAAAGAAGCAATCATTCTATCGCTAACTTTAGCTGCGTTAATATTATCTTTATTATCAAAATAAATTTCAAACAGAGCTAAGGAGTGTTGTCCGTTAAGCTCGTTTTTATCGAAGAGAGCTTTTAATACTTCTTCTCCTTTTTTCGAATTTCCGGATGAGTGATATAGAATTCCTAATTTTGATTTCAGTAGGCTCGAATCTCCATTATCGTTAATTAATTTCTGAATGTGAGAAATTGCTTCTTCAAAATTTTTCGTCTGAATTGCTAGCTCTGAATAAATATTTAAGTAGCTTGATTGAAAGGGGTCTTGCTCAGACAGATCTTTAAAGATAGATTTTGCTTTGTCTTTATTTTCAAGTTGCAGGGCATATCTCCCTGCAGACTCAAGAAGCTCAATTCTAGATGGTTCAATTGCATACGCTTCAAGATAAAGATTGACTGTGTTAAGATAATTTTTTTTAAGTTTGTTTAGCTCTGCAAGAGCTATAATATAGCTAGTATTCTGACCGTCTAATTCTCTTAATTTTTTAAATGGCTTAATAGCCTCATCGTACTTTTTAGTTGCAATTAACTGGTCCGCCATCATTTTTAGAGCCTCTTCATCCTCTGGATTCTTTGAAAGAGCGACATTCAAGTTTTTTAACGAAAGCTCGGGCTTGCCAATGTTCCAATAACACTCAGCAATTGAAGTATATATTGTTCCAACTTCTGGGTCTAGCTCCAAGGCCTCTTGAAATTCTATTATTGCCATTGCAAAGTCACCTTGATTCATTAACATTTGACCATTCATAAAAAGTTTTAGCGCTTCTGGATCAGGATCTTTTATTAAGTCTTTCGGAGAATTCTTTTTAACAGCTTCTTCAAGAATTGGTGGTTTTGAAGATTGGCAACCATAAAAAATAAGCGTTATGCACAATAGAATTTTTAAGACCCCAGGTTTAAGCGATATCTTATTTGGCAATTGTAACTCCATTTCCACCATTACCCTTAGTAGCATACATAGCTTTATCAGCTTTTGCTATAAGGCTCTCAATATTTTCAGAATGTGTCGGAAAACCAGACATACCTGCGCTAATTGTAAGATTAACCGCGATACCATCTTTTAAATAGGTCTTTTTTGCGATTTTTTTCACAATTTTTTCCGCAAGAGGTTTACACGCATTAATATCCGTATTTACAAGAAGAACAGCAAACTCTTCTCCTCCATATCTCCCAACTATATCAATTGATCTAACATTTTTTGAAATTATTTGACTCACCTCTTCCAAAACATAATCTCCATAGAGATGACCATATGTATCATTAACAGACTTAAATTTGTCTATATCAAAGAAAATTAGTCCGAGCTGCTCTCCAAAACGGCTTGAGCGATCAATTTCTTTTGCAAATCTATTTAGAAACGTTTTGTGATTAAGCAGTCCAGTCAGTCCATCCCGTGACGCAGAACGATTAAGCTGATGATGAATATCCATCCATCCAAGAATTATGCTTGCATTTTCTGATAGCAGCTTAAGCATATCGGTGTCAATTGAGGTAAATGATTTTTTACCTATTCGCTCTAGAGTAATGCTACCAATTGATTTTCCAGACGCTCTCAAAGGAGAGCTCAAAACAGCTGAAAAATACTCTGGACTTTCAAAAGTATCGTCAAATCTATTCATTTCGGGAAATTGATTTTTCCAATCAGTGAGATTTACTATGTTATTATCAATATATGATAAACCAACGATACTGTTGCGAGGATTAAAAGAAAAACCATCAATCACATCCTCATCAAAACCATCAGTTAAAAGAACTTTTAATTCTTCTTTTTCGCTCGATTTAAATGAAATAGTAAGCTTGTCATATTTAAAGATAGATCTACATGTATTTTTAACAGATTTAAAAAAGGCATCAGAATCTGTCTCGGGATCAAAATCCTTAAATAGATCATGAATCAAACTTGAATTCTTGTTTTTTAAATACTGAGATTCTGATTTTCCAATATCAAAAATGCCCTGATTCAATATTTCAGCGAAGCTATTAATAACTTCAATATCCTGTGAACTTATCTTTGAAAAATGATCCACAAAAACAAATAAAGCTCCAATAGTATTATTGCCATTTTTAACAGGGAAGCAAAATGCAGATTCGCTACCTTTCCACTTTTCATAACCAATTAATTCATTCCAATTTTCTGGATTTATATCTTTATATTTTACTGTTTTAGGTAAACTGCTATCTAAAACTGAAGATAATAAGGGGTTGTCTAATTTTATGCTAGCTTTGAAAATTTCTTCGGATGATGATTTCAAATTAAACACTTCTGATACTGGATCAATAATATATAAACCGCAAACATAACTTTCATTTATTGACAAAATACCGTTTTTTATATTTTCTAGTAAGGCAGAATATCTTTGATCAATAAAAGGGGATTCTTTAGGTTTTTTGGAATTTTCATTTAGACTCTGAGATCCATTTAAATTTTTTCTAGCTTTTAATAAACCTGGAAAAGCATATGAGGAAATTATTGCTAATAACCCTGCTGAGGAAATACCCTTAATTGTAATTATAAAGGTATTATTATGATGAGGGATAATGAATAATAATTGAATTATTATGAAGAGCGTAATAATAGCGATTTGCTTGTAGATTGACATAATAGAAGATAAAAATCTCTGGGTTTAAATACATTAAATTCAGAGAATTGATTTAGAAAAATAAATAAGCTACTAGCGCTTATTTTTTACTAATTTTATTTTATCATTAAGGTTAATTTTTTCTTTAGAATCTTTTACTTCTTGAGAAGAATCTACTGAAACAAATTCCATTTTATTATCAACAGGTTTTGGAGATTGAGGTATATCTTT
>CAJWTA010000022.1 GCA_913046805.1 uncultured Fidelibacterota bacterium
GGTTTCCCTAGAACTATACCTCAAGCTGAAGGCCTAAACACAATTCTTAAAAATAATTTTCAAATGCTTGATGCTGTAATTAGCTTAACTGCTGATGAAAATGAACTGGTTGAGAGGCTTATAAAAAGAGGTCAAGATTCTGGTCGCAGTGATGATACTCCAGAAATAATCAAACAAAGGCAGGAGGTATACTGGAAACAGACTTCACCACTAATTGACTATTATTTGAAAAAAAATCTTTTAGAAGAAATAGATGGAATTGGAAGCATAGAAGATATTAAAAATAGAATTTTGGAGTCGTTAAATAATCATGCTTAAAGTGGGCTTAACTGGAGGACTTGGAAGTGGAAAAAGTACCGCAAGTAAATTTTTCAAATCTCTTGGTGCATTTATACTCGATGCGGACAATACTGCAAAAAAGCTAATTGAAAGCGATGAAAAAGTAAAAGAAGAGTTGATTAAAGAGTTTGGAACGGACATCATGGATGCAAGTTCGAATGTAGATAAAAAAAAATTGGCTAGGGTTGCATTTCAAGATGAGGATCATCAGCAAAGACTTAATTACGTTGTACATCCTCATATTCACAGAGCTATTGACAAATGTTTTGATAAAACGCTAGATGAGGGCAAGCATGAATTATTTATTGTTGATGCTGCTTTGATATATGAATCCGGTTATGATGCCCATCTGGACTATATAATAGTCGTTACCGCTCAACTAAAACATAGGATGGAAAGGGCTTTGAATAGAAATACACTCACCCGGGATGAGATACTGAAACGTATTGGGTTCCAGTGGCCTGAAAAAGAAAAAACTAGCCTTGCCGATTTTGTAGTGCACAACGATGGAACAGAAAATGATTTGAAAAATCAAATAGTTGAGCTGTATAAAAAGCTGGTTTAAAAAATATCTTAGATATTTTAACCTGACCCCCTACGGATACCCCAAGAATGAATTATAAAGAAAAATTCACCTATAAATTTCTCAAGTTTATATCAAAACATTTGAATAAAGTTGAGAACAAAAGAAGGATTCTTTATACCAATGTTATAGCTTGGTTTGTATACAATTTTATTCCAGTAAGAAAACGAGTTGCTCTAGAGAATATACAAACTGCTTTTTCTCAACATGACATTAAGTGGGCAAAAAAAATACTTAAAGAATCATACCGCATTACTATTAAAAACTTTATTGAATTCTTATCGCTTCCTACAATAGCAAAGACATCAAATTTTAAAGTAAAAAATTTAGATGTTTTAAATGATGCCTTAAGTAAAGATAAGGGGGTGATTCTTGTTACAGGTCATTATGGACTTTGGGAAAAATGGGGAGCATGGCTCGGCGTAAATGGATATGGATTATCAGGCATTATTCAAAGACAATCAAATAAAGGTTCAGATTTATTTTTTAGAGAAATCAGAGAATCCTATGGAATGCGTCAAATTTACAAAAGATCGTCTTTAAGCGAAGTTTACAGCCTTTTGAAAGACAATAAAATATTAATACTTGCCAGTGATCAAGATGCTAAAGACAACGGTGTTATCGTTGATTTTTTTGGAAAGAAAACCTCTGTTCCTAAGGGTGCAGCAATTTTTCATTTAAAAACCAAAGCTGCTCTAATTTTTTCTGTTGGAACTTTAGAATCTAATGGAGATATGAAAATAACATTTGAAGCTGTTGATACTGAAGGAAAGCAATCAATTCAATCCATAACACAATCATATACTAAAATGCTTGAATTAAAAATATCAAAGAATCCAGATCATTATTTTTGGTTTCATAAAAAGTGGAAAGCAGATTATTCATTAAAATGAACACTGTTTCTTTAAAAGATAAAAATGCTATAACCGATGCTATGAGTGTTATTTTAAATGGGGGTATAATTGTTTACCCAACTGATACATTGTATGGATTTGGTGTCGATGCGCGTAACAAGCTAGCAATTAAAAAGTTGAATGATATAAAAAAAAGAAAAACTCCTATAAGCGTAATATCTTGGTCAATTAGAATGGTAGCTTCATGGTCAAATATTAACGATGCCGAACTCAAAATAGCTGAAAATGTATTACGAGAATCAAATACCATCATTATTCCTGTTAAGAATAATGTCGTTCACAAAAGCATTTTAGCGGATGATGGTTCGCTTGGGATAAGAGTTCCTAACCATTCTTTTCCTATTGAACTATGTAAACAACTTGGCTTTCCAATCACAACGACATCTGTCAACAGGGCAGGCAAAGACCCATTAAATGATCCTGAATTAATACGTAAGGAGTTTGGTGATGAAATTGATCTAATTATCGATGCCGGTAAAATGCCTGATTCTAAAGGTTCATCTGTATACAAACTAGACAACTCTAAACTTAAAATGATTAGATAATGAAAATATTTCTTTCGGCACTATTAGTGCATATATTTATTTATGCGGCGGAACCGCCATTTAAACCTGGTGAAATATTAAAATATACAGCTGATTGGAATGGTATTAAGGTGGGAGAAGCAGAGCTTTTTATTTCTGGTATTGAAAAAGTGAACGGGTTTGATTCGTATAAGATTTCTTTTACTACAAAAACAAAAGGCCTAGCAAACAGAATTTTTCCTATTAAAGATAGGGTTGATGTCTGGATTGATAAGAAAAATTATTTCACACACAGATTGAAAAAAAATATTAACCAAGCTAACTATAAAGATAAAATTGATGTAATCTTTAATTATAATAAATCTACAGCCAAATCAGAGAATGGTATAATCGATATTGATTTCAAAGCTCGTGGACCCTATTCCATGTTTTATTATTTAAGAACCTTTGAAATTGAACCAGACAAAATAATGATGTTCACATCATACGAAGGAAAGAAAGTGGTAGACTATAATTTAAAAATGTCTGGAACAGAGCTAATTGATTCAGACCTTGGAACCTTTTCATGCAAGGTCATTAGACCATTTCAAAAAGGGAAAGAGCTTTTCAAAAATAAGGGTGACATGAGAATTTGGATTAGCGAAACAACAGAGCGCTTACCTGTGAAAATTCAAATGAAAATTCAATATGGATCCATTACTTTACTTTTAAAGGAAGTTAACTAGCCAAATAATCTTCCTATATCATTTATCATTACTGATATCATTAATAGAAGCAAAAGCAGCGTCCCTGTTTGTTGAATTAACATTCTCACTCTTAGTGATAAAGGTCTTCTAATTGCACCTTCAATAAGAGTAATAAATATATGGCCTCCATCTAGTCCAGGTATCGGTAAAATATTTAAAAAAGCAAGATTACAACTTATCAGTGCCATCAAAGCAAAGTATGAACTAAGGCCTAATTCAAACGCTTGTCCAGCTAACTGACCAATCATAATTGGCCCACCAAGTTGATCGAATTTAGCTTGACCAGAAGTAAGCATTTGAATACTATATACGATCATCCCAAAACCCTGAATAGTTCTCTGCGTAGCAATATCTATACTTTCAGTGAAAGTAGACGGTCTATATTCTTGGCGTATACCAATCTGACCAAGGGTATCTCCTTTAAAATTCATTTGAAAAGCAGTTGTCATATTGACAGTATTTGATTTACCATCCCTGAGGTATTTTAGCTCTATTGCTTCATTAGGACGCGGGTAAATCTCTGAAACCAAACTATCCCAAGAAGAAATTGTTTTACCATCAATAGATTTGATAACATCACCAGGAAGTAGTCCATTTTTTTCTGCTGGAGCTCCTTCCATTACCTGACCAATTACAGGCAAGTTAGATACAGGTACGGCCCCACTATTTATTGCTAATCCCATGTAAATAATAAACGCCATTAAGGTGTTCATTAAAACACCCGCGCTCATAAACCATATTTGTTGCCATCTTGGCTTACTCATCAGCTCATATGGTTTATGATCAAAAGAGGTATCCATGCTCTCATCAATCATTCCGGCTACCTTAACATATCCTCCAAATGGAATTATAGCTAAACAATACTCTGTGCCAGATCCTTTTTTCCCTTTTCGATTTATCGTTGTACTTAAAACTGGTTGCCATTTGAATGAGCCTTCGTCATCTTTCTTAAAAAAGAATAAATTAACTTTCCAGCCGCCTGGTACCGAAGTAAAAGTGCCTAGCCTAGGAGGAAAACCAACTGAAAACCTTTCAACTTTTACTCCAATCGACCTTGCAGCAAGATAATGTCCAAGTTCATGAACAAAAACTAAAATGCTTATTAAAAAAGCAAATGCTATAATATATGTCATCAATTAAACCTCTAAAATATTAATTTTTACTATGATATGATTTTACGAAATTTGTCGCCCATATCTCAATATTAAGTATTTCATCTATTGAAGGGGCTGAGACAAGCTCATGTTTTTCACATGCCATTTCGATTATTTTAGGTATCTCGTTAAAGCTTATCTCTTTATTTAAAAATTTATACACAGCTTGTTCATTTGCAACATTCAAAACCGCCGGAGCAGTTCCCCCTGCATCAAGAACGTCAAATGCTAACCTCATACAAGGAAATTTTTTAAAATCAGGTTTTTCAAAAGTTAATGAATGAATTTCGGTTAAATCTAACTCTTTCCAATTCGCTTCGTGATGCGAAGGATAGGTAAGTGCATATTGAATTGGAATTTTCATATCCGGGAGGCCCAGCTGTGCTTTAATTGATTTATCTTTAAATTCAACCATAGAATGAATGATCGACTGAGGGTGTATTACAATTTCTATTTTTTCAGTGGGTAAATTAAAAAGCCAATATGCTTCAATGACCTCAAGACCTTTGTTCATCATAGTGGCTGAATCGATAGTTATTTTATTGCCCATATCCCAATTAGGATGTTTTAATGCCTGCTCTGGTGTTATAGTATTAAACTCTTTAATTGAAATCGTCCTGAAAGGACCGCCGCTTCCTGTTAAAATAATTTTATTTATTTCGTTGTTATCTTCTCCGGTAAGACATTGCCATATGGCTGAATGCTCACTGTCGACAGGAAAAATTTTAACTCCATTTCTAATTGCTAAATCATTAATTATTGATCCTGCCATTACTAGGCTTTCTTTATTGCTTAAAGCAACATCAACTTTAGATCGAATAGCGCTTATAGTGGGTTCCATTCCCGCTGAACCCACAAGTGCATTTAACAGCAAATCAATATTTTCATAAGATGCTAATTCTAAGAGGCCTTTTCTTCCCTTCAAAATTTTAACATCAAATGAGCTCAACTTTTCTTCAACGAAATCTGCAGAATTTCTATCAACAATTGAAACAAATTTGGGTTGATATTTTTTCACCTGCTCAACCAAAAGCTTGCTATTTTTATTTGCTGACAAGCCCACAACTCTAAACTGATCATTGAAGTTATCAATCACACTTAAAGCGTTTTGCCCTATCGATCCGGTTGAACCTAATATAGTAACTTTTTTCATTTAAAATTCTTTTTGTAAACCAATTGAGACCATTGATTGATTAGAGTTATAAATATAACTTGGCAATAATTTTATACCCATAAGATTGATAGTGGTTCCAATGATGACATTACTAAAGGTATACTGAAAATTTTGCGAATCTGTTTTTTGCTCAACATTGTAATTGATACCTTTCACATTATTTGTAGAAACTCCTAAAGCAAAACCATAATTATTTATAGAAACACTTCGCAAAATAGATAAGCTCAAGGATGAAGATCTATTAGTATTATATGAACGATATACTCCAGAGTTAATACCAAAAGTCCAAGGAGAAATTGTTTCTTCTTTTCCTGGCTTATATACTAAACCCCAACCATAAATATTTAACGCATTCTCTTTGTTTGAGTGCGCTGACATCCTTCCAATTAGATCTAGATTCCAAGAAACCCTTATGTTGCCCACTAAAACAGGAGTTAGGCCAACGTTAGAAATTTCGTTACCTGATATGAAAAAACTAGATAATGCTACATTTTTATTATTACCTATACGTTCAAAAGAAAAAGTGGTGGTTACTGTTGAAACATTTACAATGTACGGATTTAGATCTTTAATATTCTGCGACTGCTGTGTGCGATCAATCTGTGCAAAAACAATCTCAACAAGTTGAAAATAAAATAAGAATGAAAAGATAAAGGAAGAAGAGGTTCGCATAACAGGCTAAATAGTTTGATTTTAAATTATTCCGCGACTGCTTGACTCTATGAAGTTAACGATCTCCTTGACCTCTTCAATTTGAGGAATTTCATTTTTAATTACTTTTAGCGCCTCACCTCTATTTCGCTTTGACATGAAGTATGTTCTATACGTTTTTTTAATCAACGATCTTACCTCCTCCGAAAAACCCCTTCTTTCAAGTCCAATTTTATTTATTCCCACAAACCTAAGAGGGATTCCTGCTCCAATAATAAATGGTGGGACATCTTGCTTTGCAGAAAAACCACCTCCTATGAGAGATTGCTTTCCAATTTTTACAAATTGATGAATCATTGCACCGCCACCAATATTGCACCAATCCCCAATTTCAACATGACCCCCCAAAGTAGCAATATTTGCCATGATAACATTATTGCCAACAATGCAATCATGAGCGATATGGGTTGATGCCATAAGCAACACATTATCTCCAACCACTGTTTTACCATATGCTGAGGTACCTCTGTTTATGGTAACAAATTCTCTTATTATTACGTTATCACCTACTAAAGTTAGGGTATCTTCACCATCATACTTTAAGTCTTGTGGAACCTCACCAATTGAATTGTTGTGATATATTTTGCATTCTGATCCAATTTGTGTGCCAGAACATATTGTATTATGGTTCCCTATAAATGTATTATTTCCAATATCAACATTATCTTCAATAATTGTGTAGGCTCCGATTGATACATTTTGACCAATTGTAGCCTTAGGTGAAACTAAAGCTGTTGGATGAATTGAGATTTGATCTAAACCCCTAAGCGATCAACAACTGTTGCCTTGAGCTTGCCCTCAGCAACAAGCTTATCATCAACATATGCCTTACCTTCAAGAAGTGCAGTACCCAATCTGAACTTTGCAAGAATCATCTCAAGTCTTATTTGGTCGCCTGGTATAATTGGATGTCTAAATCGAGAATCAGAGAGCGAAGAAAAGAACATGTTTTTTTCCATGGGATTTTCTACGCTATTAAGAACCAAAAAACATCCGGCTTGACACATTGCCTCTAATACAAGGACTCCTGGCATAACAGGTTGATTAGGAAAATGTCCTTGAAAAAATGGCTCATTAATTGAAACATTCTTATAAGCAGTTAGTTTTTCACCAGGAATTATATTGACTATTCTATCAACTAAAACAAATGGGTATCTATGTGGTAAGAGTTGAATTATTGAATTAATATCAAATGCGGTTTTACTGCCAAGATGCGTTGGATACTTTTGCTTGTTAATTTTATCTTTATAAACTCTTTTAATTTCTTTAACCAGCTCAACATTGGCAGCATGACCACTTTTTGAAGCAATTACGTGTCCCTGAATTGGCATACCCAACAAAGCTAAATCTCCAATAAGGTCCAATGCCTTGTGTCGCGCAGGTTCATTATCAAATCTAAATTCTGTACCACCAAGCGTTCCATTGGATCCCAAACTGATTTCTTTTTTTATACCAAAAAGTTTCTCGAGTTTTTCAGCTTCCTTTTCGTCAATCTCTTTGTCAACAATAACAACAGCGCCATTTAGATTCCCACCTTTTATCAATCCCTCTTCTTTTAGATGTTCAACCTCACTCAAAAAGCAAAAAGTTCGAGCTGGTGCAATCTCCTTTGCAAAATTCTTTTCTACTTCATCTAATGTTGTAAACTGAGTACCTAGTGTTTTGTTATCGTAATCAACCATGAACGTTACTCTAAATTGATCGGAAGGCATCACATGAATATCAACCCCACGCTTAGCATCTGTATACCCAACAGCTTCATCAATATGGAGATAGTTTTTTGGAACATTTTGTCTAACCATTCCTGCTTTTAATAATGCTTCAACATAATCAGCTGCACTTCCATCAATGATTGGAGGCTCTTTTTCACTTAACTCAATTAATATGTTATCAAGACCAATGCCAACACAAGCAGCAAGAGCATGCTCTACAGTATGAATCCTAACCCCATTTTCTTCAATTGTCGTTCCTCGAGAGATATCCACAACATGATCAATGTCTGCTTTAATTTCTGGGCAGCCTTCGACATCCATTCTTTTGAAACGAATTCCAAAATCCTCTGGAGCTGGTTTAAAGGTTATTTTTGATTCGACACCCGTATGTAGTCCAATTCCCACACAAGATGTTTCTTTGGCTATAGTTCTTTGATTTTTTATAAAACTCACAACTAATTCTTTAATTTGTTTTCAATAATTGTTAATCTTTTTTTCAATCTTTTAAAATCAATGTAAAGAGCATCTCTTTTATTTTTTTCTTTTATTTCCCTTGCAGGGGCTCCGGAGTACATTTTACCTCCAGGCAAATCTTTCGTAACTGCAGTATAACAAGCGAATATTGCTCTATCTCCAATAGTTACGTTATCTATGGCTCCAGCCTGTCCACCAAAAGCGCAGAATTCTCCAATTTTTGTACTTCCAGCAATCGTAACATGTGCTGTTAATAGACAGCCTCTTCCAACAGTAACATTATGACCGATTTGAACACCATTATCAAACTTACACAGGTCGCCTATTTTAGTATCTCCAATAGTACCGCAATCAATGGTGGAATTTGCACCAATTTCTACGTCATTCCCAATAACAACCTTTCCTAGTTGGGGTATCTTAATATGGTCATCTTTTGTCGAAATAAAACCATATCCATCTGCACCAATCACTACGCCAGAATGAATAATACAATGAGATCCAATTATAGAATTTTGATATAAGTGCACATTGCTAAAAATTTTAGAATTGTTACCTATTTTTGATTTTGTGTCAATTACACAATTGGGGCCTATTGATACGTTATCTTCTATGATAACATCTTTTCCAATCACTGTATTCGGACCGATATTGGCATTAGATCCCACAATGGAAGAAGAAGACATCTGCACAGTCTCGTGTATTCCATAAATGTTCTCGTTTTTATCGTAAAAAAATTCAAGTATTTTCACAAAAGCTAGTTTGGGGTCATCAACAACGAGACCATTCTTATTTTTAAGAAGAGATTCGTTTGAGACAACAATCGCTGAGGCCTTAGTTGATTCAATAAATTTTTCATATTTTCTACTATATAAATATGAAATCGTTGAGGGTTTGCCGTCATCAAGCGATGAAACGCCGTGAATCGTTAAATCCGAGTCGCCTACAACTTTGGCATTAATAAGGGAGCCAATCTCTTTTAAAGAAGCCACTCTTATGGATCAGTTAATTCTTATTATTTGAATTCTTCTTATCTGAAACACTGTATTTTCTTAATTCAAGCAAAACATCATCGGTCAGATCATACGTTGGATTGCCATAGAGAAGAGAGGTGGATCCATCAATTATAAAGTCGATTTTTTTAGCTGCAGCTATTTTATCGACCGCACGCTTAACTTTTGATAAAATGTCAAACTCTAACTGTGCCTGTCTTCTGTAGAGCTCTCCTTCTGGGCCAACCATAGTTACTTGGAATTTTTGTATAGTTGCTTCTCGAGAAGCTATCTCAGCTTCTTTTTCTTTTCTCCACTCTGGACTACTCATTAATCGCTGAGTTTCAAAAGACTGTTTAATGCTGTCTAATTCAACAATCATTGAGTTGTATCGCATGTTGACCTGTCTGTATTCTAGCTGCAACTGAGCTTCTGCATCTTTGAATTCCTCATATTCAGAACGTATTCTATCAGATTGAACAAATCCAATTTTATTTTGTGCAAATAAAATTGAAGATAAAATCTGTACAGCAAAAACAGCGGTTGTGATTTTTCTTAGAATCACATTTTCCTCCTTAGATTAAAATTAATTTCCAAAAATTATTGTATACTCCCAGCCTTGAGGTTCACCGTTTCCGGTTATATCATCAAAGCCGTAACCAACATCAAATCCTAGCTTTCCAATCATCGGCATAAAAAATCTAATACCAATACCAGCTGACCTTTTTAAGTCAAGAGGATTGGTTCTCTCGTACCTAAGCGTACTCATTAAACGCGTATCCTGCCAAACATTTCCGGCTTCTGCAAATAACATTGCATAAACAACAGGATTTTCAGAGAAAGGAAATCTAAACTCAGTTGTATACTTAATCATAGTATTTCCTCCACTACCCCGACCTTGCGTAGTTAATGGCCCTATGGAATTATCAGGGTAACCACGCAGCATTGTTCCATAAGGAATGCCGTTTCCTCCCATAATAAATCTTTCGTAGGGCGGAATATAAGTATAGCTTCTATTATTTACCTTAAGCATCTTTATACTACCAATTTTTAAAGAACTGGTTAACACAAACTTCCATATGGTTGGAGTATACCAATCTAAATTCAATGAATGCTTGTGGTAATGTTCATCACCTCTTAAGAATCCTCCAGAAAATGTTGATGTAAGTGTTGCGCTAGACCCTTCTGTTGGAAACTCTGCTCTGTCTCGACTATCTCTACTTATATTCTGCGTCAAACTAATTCCCGTAGACTTTCTAAAATCTCCAACGTATTCACTTAATAGTTCTTCATCATCGCTGAAATATTGAGCTTCCCTGATTCTTAAATCCCAAAATGCTCTAAAATAATCGTCTGGCCATTTTAATCTTCTACCCCACTGAATGGACCCACCTCGAGATAACTGATTAAAAGGATAGAAATAATAAGAATTACCAGCACCTCTAAAAGTGTAAAAAAGAGAAAAACCAATTCTATTAGGCGTATCACGAAACATTGGATCTACAAATCGGACTTGAAAACTCTCGTATTTTCCAGGTCTACCATAATAATTACCCATGGATACCTGAGTCCCTACGTTAAAACCAAACGAAAGTATTTGACCTTTTCCTCTAAAATTGTTGAACTCAAGGTTTCCGCCACCAGTCATTCCATACATTCCCGATACTCCAATATTTGCACTTGCTCTATCTGATGATTTTTCTTGAAGTGTTATATCTAAATCGATTTCATCTTCATCAACAGGAACCACATTAGGAGCTAAAGATGTTGGATCAAAGTAATTAAGTACGTGCAATTTTCTCATACTTCTCTGCAACAATGTTCGTCTAAAAAGATCTCCAGGAAAAACATCTAGCTCTCTGCGAATTACATTCTCTCTTGTTTTTGTATTTCCATAAATATTTATGTTTCTAACATACACTTTATTATTCTCAGTGACTGAAAAATGAACATCCATTGAATCATCACCTACGGGTGTAAAGAAAGGTTCGATGTTGCTATATAAATATCCTCTGTCCATATAAAGGCTTTGAACGTCTTGATACACCGATTTATCAAAACCGGACTGACTAAATATATCGCCTTTATTTAGATTTAAAGCACTTTGGAGCATTTCTTCAGTGTAAAGGGAGTTACCTTCCCAAGAAAAATTTCTAAATTTATATTTTTCTCCTTCAGCAATGTTAATAAGTACAACTAGTCCTCTTTTCTTTTGATCATAGTAGATACTATCCGATAAAATTGTGAAATCTCTGTGACCCTCGTCTTTGTAAAAAGTTTTCAAAGATTCAATATCTTCATCAAACTTTTTTTGATCAAAAGCAGATGCCCAAAACCTCCACCACGTTCGTATTTTTGTATCCTTCAATTGTCTTCTGAGTTTAAAAAGCGTCATTTGAGATCTAATCAGTTTAGGAATCGGAATCCACTTTTTAGATGCTAGCCATCCAAAATCGTTGCTACCAGCCCCAGAAAAAACAATGTCTTTTATTTTCATCTTTTTACCTTCGTCAATTGTAAATATGACATTATTCTTTTGTTTTGCTTCATCCCCTACTTGTTTCATAGAGGCCTGAATGTTTGCAAGAAAATACCCTTCCTCTTTGTAAAGTTTTTTGATCTTATTTGTTGAGCTGTTTAAAAAATTGGGCTTTATCCTCATTCCAACTCGATATGACAAAACTTCTTTTACTTTTTTATCTTTAATTTTTTTATTTCCAATAATTTCTATTTTGGATAAGACCGGGGATTCTTTTACTTGTATAGATATAGATATACCCTCTGACGATTCGCCATCAAATTCTATTTGAACATCACTAAATACACCCAAATCCCATAATCGCTTTACTGCTCTTCTAAAGTCCTCCGCTGTAACATCCTGACCTTTTTGTAATCCTGCAGTGTACAAAACCATATTGTTGCTAGTTGATGTATTTCCTAGCACTTTAACTTCACTCAGTGTAAATGATGGCTGCGATTGTGCGGTTAATAGTGCAAAAGTAAAAAGTGTAAATAAAAACTTCATGATTTTACTTGCTCTTCTGTTTGGCCAAACCTTCTTTGTCTATTTTGATAATCTAAAATGCTGTTTAGTAATTCGTTTTCTCGAAAGTCAGGCCAAAATGTTTCCGAAATTAGTAACTCAGAATAAGCGGACTGCCATAACAAGAAATTGCTCAGTCTATGCTCACCACCTGTTCTGATTATTAAATCAGGATCAGGAGTTCCTGCAGTATAAAGCTCTTCACTCAATATATCTTCATTAATATTATCAATTTCGAGATTAGATTCATCTATTCTTTTTGATATACGCTTTATTGCCCTAATCAGTTCCTGTCTACTTCCATAGCTTAATGCCAAAATCAAATTCAAACCAGAATTTGATTTTGTCATTTCAACACCATCTAAAATGTTTTTTTGGGTCTCTTTAGGTAATTCATCAAGACTTCCGATCGCTGAAAGCTTAACATTATTATCATCCAAATTTCTTATCTCTTTTTTAATAGTAGAGAGTAAAAGTTTCATGATTGCAGATACCTCTGTCCTTGGTCGTGACCAGTTTTCACTAGAAAAGGTGTAAAGAGTGAGATAAGAAACACCAATTTCTCCGCAAACTCTCACAATTTCTCTAACAGAATTTATTCCCTCTTTATGTCCAGCGGCTCTCGGAAGATTTTTAAGGCTTGCCCATCTTCCATTACCATCCATTATAATAGCGATATGTTTGGGTAAATTTCCATTGGAAGAAATTTTATATCTCAATATATCGTTCACAATAACATAATCTTTCGTTAAATAATTGCGAAATTAGTGCTTATTGCAATGCCAATGAATAATTAATCTATATTTTTATTCTTCATATATTTCTGCTATATGATGATCAAAAACGGTAAAGTATTTCGGTACTCTTACGTCTTTAAATTCTACTTTACATTTGTAGCATTCAATTAAATCCTTTGTTCTCCTGTAGAGCATGAGATCAAAAAGAAAAAGAACGGCAAGGCTCAAACCATATGTATATGGCACAAAAACCGCTCCGATAAGAATGATTAGGCACCCTAAAGATTGGTCAAAATCTTTTTTTTTATACAAGTGCTTGCACCCACATTCGGGACATTTGGGGTTTTTTGTTTGTATAAAGTAATTTTTATCGATTTTGCTCAAAGCGGTATACCATACTGCAACAAATAGTATTTGAAGATAATATCGCCAAATAAAATAGATATTATCGAAACGTATACTAGTCCAGTGGCACTCTGCGTTGCTTGTAACTCAAGTGTTTTCCAGACGAAATAATTAATTATAATTGGAAATAAATTACCCATAAACAGGGCCACTAAAAGCAGTAATCCGTCAAAATCTAAAAGGAACGACCACGAATTTTTTGCAATTCCATACACATTCACATATTGAGTCGTGGACAAGTAAACGATGTCCCAAATGGTTCTTACCAAAAGTCCCGCCGATAATACTATTATTGAGCTTTTGAGTAAAGAAATTGGCAAAGCAACAACATTTAGATACCAATGACCTAAAATCATACTAAAGAAGACAGCTGAGGTTATTAAGGAGCCAATCATTACTGATAGCATTGATATTAAAAAAAGGTCCGGTTCTACCATGTAAAAAATAACATTCAATAATGAATAAATTCCAAATACCGATATAAGTGATAATACCGTATTGTGAACTTTATTCTTTTTCCAATAAAAACCTGTTGCGATCATTAATAAAAAAATCCAAATCCAAATCATAGTTTCGGTCAATGCATCTGTTGAAATAAAATGATATGCTAAAGCACCTAAAAATCCAACTATGCAGCATTTGCCTAGATTAAATCTGTAAAAACCTGTTTCAATTCTCTTCGATGGAGTAACCCAAAATAAAATAGGATACACTGAAGCATATCCAAGAAAAATTAGCACAATAGAGTGCAAAAAATAATTAAACATTTACTTGGTCAATTACGTTCTCTGCTATTTCTTTGTACAATTTACTGGGGTGGGAATTAGGATGTAACTCTACAATTGGCTTTCCTGAGTCTGTGGTTTCCATGATATCTTGTAAAATTGGGATTTGGCCTAACAGTGGCACGCCTAATCGTTCACTTTCGGTTTTACCTCCACCATTTTTAAATAGGTCCATACGAATAGTAAAACTTCCGTCGTCTCGCAAAGAAACTTTTTGACCCTCAATTGATAAATCGCTTCCATCTAATAATTTACCTTCTAGAAATAATCCAGACATGTTTTCAATAACGCCTAAAACAGGGGTCTTAACCTTTCTAAACATATCTGCCCCTTTTTTTACATCTGCTAAAGCAATATCTTGAGGAGTGGTAACTATTAATGCACCATCCATTTTTAATTTTTGAGTAAGGGTTAATTGAATGTCACCTGTCCCTGGGGGTAAATCAAGAATTAGGTAATCTAACTCACCCCAAACAACATCATAAAAAAATTGTTCGGTCATTCTTGCTACTAAGGGACCTCTCCATATGGTCGGCGATTGGTTGCCACTTATAAAACCAAAGCTCATGACCTTCATATCTAGATGCTCTAATGGTATTAATTTTCTATCACTATTAAGCTCGGGTTGCTCATCTATCCCTAAAATCATGGGAAGGGATGGTCCATAAATATCCAAATCTAATAACCCAACATTAAGTCCCATATTGCGAATGGAAAGAGCAAGGTTAGCTGCCACAGTTGATTTACCAACCCCACCTTTACCGCTCGAAACTGCAACAATATGTTTGATGCCTGCTAAAGTTGAAGGGCCTTGAGATAGTGTTTTCTGTCCTGTTGATTGACCTCCATCAGATTCATTTTTTGCAAAGAGAATTTCTATTTCGCCAAAGGAAGTTTCTTTTTCTAATAAAGTATTAATTTCTGATATCACTTTATCTTTTTTCTCTTCATTATC
>CAJWTA010000023.1 GCA_913046805.1 uncultured Fidelibacterota bacterium
ATTTGTAGCAAAATACAGGCACTATATTTTCAAGAAACCAGAAATTTGCACATTTAGAATTGATTGAATTTCGCAATCTTAGTTACTAAAAATGGACAGTTTGAGTGTACTTAAATGAAATCAGGTTAATACCTAAGAACAAATCGACTCTCACTCATCTTCAAGCCAATTTAAAATAGAAGAACCTGCGCGAGTCTCATAACCCGTTTTAATATGAAACTTGTAAAAAAAAAGCCTCGAACGATCGAGGCTTTTTTTAGTATGTAAAATATTTACTTTTTCTTAGGTCTACTGAACTCAAAATTCACTACTGCTTTACCAGACTTTACAGTAACGTTTTGAGATAAAGTTCTTTTGCTTCCGAATTTTTCCTGCCACGCAACAATTTCATAAGTTCCATCTGGGACGTTTGCAATACTAAACTTTCCAGTTTTATCTGTTACAGCATAATAAGGATGGTCAAAAACTTGAGTATAGCTTTTCATCCATGGATGAACATCGCATTTGACAACGAATACGTCTTCAGCTTTGCTAAAAACCATTGATTTTTCTTTGAGGGTTTTTGGCATTCCAAAATTAAATTCACGATTAACTTTTGGTAATCCATGAATGTTATGCATTGTTGCATCACTGTTAAGTATTTTTACAGTTTGACCTGCCTGTACTCCCATTACATGGGGGGTGTATACACACCCTGCCTGATCCAAAATTTTTGCTTCAGACGGCGCGCTACCTTTGTAGTCAACATTTTTTAGGTAAACCAGAACGTTTGCTAAGTTTCCTTTTGCGTCTACAATGAAAGATTCTGCTTTAGCAGCTTCCTGATGGGATGATGCGCACACAGGATCAGCATCCATTCTTAAGCGCTTTGCTTTCGGAGGTTTACCGACATATTTTACATTACCAGTAACTTCTCCTGCGATTAGAATTCCCCCAAACATTATAATTATTGCATTAATTACAAATTTATTCATTTTTTCTCCGTACTACTTAAAATTAATATAATTGAGCTGTAAATTTAGATAGAATAACAAATTTAAAACAACAAACTAAATGTTTAAATTATTCAAAATTTTACCAAAATCAACTTTGTAGATATTTAATTAAAATTATAAATTTGGCAATTATAAATAAAGAATTTCGAAAACATATCACTAATTAGCCCCTTATAAGCAACACATTAAAAAAAGGCATTTAATGAGCGAAGAACATCATCCACAAAGTTTTTGGTCAAAATATATTTGGAGCACTGATCACAAGGTAATTGGTATCCAATACGGGATAACGTCGCTTTTATGGTTGTTAGTAGGATTTGCTTTGATGGCGATCATGCGTTATCAGCTGGCCTATCCTGGATCACCAGTTCCAATTGTTGGTAGTTTACTTGGTGAGGGAGGAATTTTGCCCTCAGAAATGTATAATTCACTAGGAGCAATGCATGGGACTATAATGATATTTTTAGGGGTAGTGCCTCTGGCTTTTGGTGCATTTGGTAATTATCTAGTACCGTTACAAATTGGTGCTATTGATATGGCGTTTCCAAAATTAAACGCTGCATCCTATTGGACCTATTTTTTGGGTTCTGTGATAATGGTCTCGGGTTTTTTTGTTCCTGGAGGCGCAGCTAATTCAGGCTGGACTTCTTACCCACCTCTTGCAAATACCGCTACAATGGGTCAGACGGTATGGCTTTTAGGAATGATCATGTTAATTACCTCGTCTTTATTAGGATCAGTTAATATATTGGTGACTGTGATTCAATTGCGAGCCGATGGGATGACTTGGATGAAACTTCCAATTTTTGTTTGGACGCAGTTCATTACAGCATTTTTATTATTATTAGCATTTCCTCCGTTAGAGGCTGCCGGCGTTCTGCAGTTAATGGACCGTTTAATTAATACTAGTTTCTTTATGCCGAGCGGTTTAGTTGTTTCAGGGGAAGTGCTGCAAAATGCAGGTGGTGGAAGCCCTCTTTTGTGGCAGCATTTATTTTGGTTTTTAGCGCACCCAGAGGTGTATGTTTTAATTTTACCAGCTTTTGGTATTGTATCAGAAGTAATCGCAAATAATACTAGAAAGCCAATCAAAGGATATAAGTCTTTAGTTTATGCTATGATATTCTTAGGGTTTATGTCTTTTATCGTTTGGGCTCATCATATGTATTTAACAGGAATGGGCACCACCATTGGAGCATTTTTTCAGACAACAACCATGATTATTTCTATACCTTCGGTTGTCATATTAACCGCACTGCTACTATCCTTGTGGGGTGGCTCAATAAGGTTTAATACCCCAATGCTTTTTGCCTTAGGATTTTTGCCAATGTTTGGAATAGGGGGTCTCACTGGGTTACCATTAGGTTTGGCAGCAGCAGATATACACCTTCACGATACTTACTATGTTATTGGGCATTTTCACTACGTTGTCGCACCGGGTACCATTTTTGCACTATTTGCTGGTATATACTATTGGTTTCCAAAGCTAACGGGAAAACGCACCAACGAAACATTGGGTAAGTTGCATTTCTTTTCTTCATTTATATGCATGAATGGAGTTTTTATGCCAATGTTTGTAACAGGATTAGCTGGAGTATCAAGAAGACTTTGGGATGGAGGAGAGTCCTATGCGCATGCAGCTGGAGTATTTCAGCTTAATGAAGTAATGTCTGTTTCAGCATGGCTACTTGGTGTCGCCCAGCTGTTCTTTATTGTAAATATGGTGATAAGTTTACGTTCCAAGAAAACAAGTGAAGTGAACCCGTGGAATGCAACAACAATAGACTGGACCGATACTACATCTCCACCCCTTGGACATGGAAATTTTGACAAAGTGCCTACTGTTTATAATGGTCCCTATGAATATAGTGTTCCAGGGTCTAAACAAGATTTCTTACCACAGAGTCAAAAAGGTTAATTCATATGGATATACCATTTAACGTAAAAGAGCGCCCTGACACTGGGCTTTATAATGGGAAATTAGGGATTTGGTTTTTTCTAGCATCTGAGGTAATGCTCTTTGGAGGGTTGTTCTCCGCGTACATTTTTTTGAGGACTGGTGTTGATAATTGGCCTGCTGGCACTGATTACTTGGATGTCCCCTTAGCTACTTTAAATACACTATTTTTAATTTCGTCCTCAGTCACAATGGTTATGAGTTGGGCATCTTTAAAGCTCAACGACTTTAAGAAGTATAAGCTATATACATTAATCACATTACTATTTGCATTTGGATTTTTGGTAATAAAATACTTCGAGTACAGTGCAAAGTTTGCGCACAACCCACCCTATCTCCCTAGTACTAATAACTTTTTAGGAATTTACTTTACAATGACTGGTTTACATGTACTTCACATAATTGGAGGTATTTTAGTGATAGGATATTTTTATGGGCCTGGCTCGACAATGTGGGATTCTGAGCCTGAGCGTTTCACTAACAGAATCGAAATTGTTGGTTTGTATTGGCATTTTGTTGATTTAGTTTGGATCTTTTTATTTCCAGTATTGTATTTATTATGAGGAACACTAAATGACACCTGAAGAAGTAAAACATCATATCAAAACCTATGTGTTGGTTTTTGTAGCTCTTATGTTCTTAACGGTTGTTACAGTTGCAATTTCCTATATTGATCTTGGTGTTAAGGGCGGTATTGCACTTGGATTGTTTGTAGCGAGCATAAAAGCTTCACTGGTTGCATGTTATTTCATGCACTTGATCGATGAAAAAACGACTATTTATTGGACGCTTATAGCAACAGCTATTTCATTTTTAATTTTAATTTTTCTTCCAGTCGGAGCATTTCTTGCTCAAGCAAGGATATACTAAATGTCGATAAAATCATTTCATATACTCTTTATCATAGCATCTTTTGTTTTGTCTATGGGAGTTGGATTTTGGGGTATTAATGAGCACCCTGCAATTGGAATATTTTCATTTGTAGGGGGCATTTTATTGGTTTATTATGGTATTCAGGTGTTCAAAAAGTTTAAAACAATCTAACCTATGAAAAAGACACTTATTTTTTCTGTAATTGTATTCGCTATATTATCATATGATATTGCCTACGCTTGCGCTACATGTTTTGGAGATCCTAATTCGAAAGCTACTCAAGGAATGAATCTTGCCATTATTGCCATGCTAACTATCACGGGTGGAGTTTTAAGTAGCTTTCTTTCATTTATTTATATTTTGAATAAGCGTGCAAAAGATTATGCGAAAAAATTCTCAAAAAGTGAAAACTCTAACGAAGGTAATTAAAGTTGCTTGAATTATTAAGAAAATTTGGATTACCATCTGTTTCTGCCTCATCACAAGGACCAGCAATTGACAATGTAATTTCGCTAGTGCACTGGTTAATGCTTGTTTTGTTTGTTGGTTGGGGAGTCTATTTTATTTATACACTGATACGCTTTCGCGCTTCACGACAACCAAAAGCTGATTACAAAGGCGTTAAAAATCATTATTCTTCATATGTCGAAGTTGCAGTTGCACTGGTAGAGGTTGCACTGCTCATAGGTTTTGCGTTTCCCATTTGGGCAAGCAGAGTCAATGATGTTCCAAATAGTATTAATTCGGTTCAAATACGCGTAATTGGTCAACAATACGCCTGGAATATCCATTATCCTGGACCTGATAATATTTTCGGATCAACTAAAGTTGATCTTGTTGATGAGGCTGAAAACCCTATTGGAATAGATAGGTCTGATCAAAACGCGAAAGATGATATTGTAACTATTAACCAGCTTCATATTCCTGTAGACAAACCTATCAATATTTTACTATCAACAAAGGATGTGATTCATAACTTTAAACTGCCTGAATTCAGAGTTTCGCAGGATGCAATATCTGGAATGGAGATTCCGGTTTGGTTCAAAGCCACTATGACGTCAGAGGAATTTCTAGAAACAGCAAAAGGTGGTCCCAGAGAAGGAATGGGCTTTGAAATAGCTTGTGCTCAACTTTGCGGACTAGGACACTACAGAATGAAAGGCTATTTAACGGTTCATAATGATGAAGGTTATGCTAATTGGATAGATGAACAACAGCAATATCTACTGGAGGAATCTGCAGATGATGACGATGATTGGGGTGATGATGAATGGTAAACTATTTTTGTAATTTTTATCAGCTAGATTCATTTTCTTAAAAAAGGTTTGATACTTTATTCAATTAAAATAAATCTTAGTATTTTTGATGCACATCTTTATTAATATCGCAGTAAGACGCTTGTCTAAGATAATCGTATTTTTGACTCTTTCATTAATCTTTGTTGGTGCGTTGATCAAAAGTCATGAGGTTGGATTGTCGGTGCCAGACTGGCCAACCTCCTACGGAAAACAAATGTTTTTATTTCCTTTTTCAGAGATGGTGGGTGGAATATTTTATGAGCATGGACACAGACTTTTTGCTACTATTGTAGGATTTTTTACGCTACTTCAGTTCATTGTATTATCATTTACAGATCATCCCTTGTGGGTCAAAAAAATGAGCTTTGTCGCACTGGTTTTGGTGATTACTCAAGGGCTTTTGGGTGGTATGACCGTAATATTTTTTCTTCCACCTCAAATTTCAATTCTTCATGGGGTTTTAGCTCAAATTTTTTTTGTTTCAATTATTTTCATTGCATATAGTTTATCTGACAGTAGGTTAAATAAAAAGAAAGAATCATACCCTCTTTTTATAAAAAGAGGCGCTCTAATCATTACGTTGCTAGTTTTCGTTCAGCTGGTTCTTGGTGCTCTTGTGCGACATACCTCATCAGGGTTAGCTATACCTGATTTTCCTAAAATGGGAGGAATGTGGATTCCCACGTTTTCTGATAATATGGTTAATAATATAAATGTTGAACTTTTTGATAAAAACCTAGACATGGTCTCTAAGTGGCAGGTAGTAATTCATTTCTTGCACAGGTTAGGTGCCTTTATTATTACCTTAGCATTAACTTTTTTTATATATAAATTTCGAAATATGGTAGAAAAAAATTCCATTGAGTCAAAGATACTGATTTTACTGTCTGTTTTATTACTCATTCAGATCATACTTGGCGCTACTACTGTTGTAACGGAAAAACTACCCTTTGTTGCTAGTTTTCATGTTGTTACTGGGGCTGCTTTGCTTGGATGTTGTGCATTGTTTGTTATGGCAACCCAATCTAATAAGCTTAAAGAGTTTGACTTTTGAAGTTTGTAAAAGAAAAAGCAAAATCTAGATTATCAATATATTTAGAACTGAGCAAACTGAATATATTATCCCTAGTTTTAGTTTCTACTTTTTTAGGATACTATCTTGCAGGACCTGGTATAAAATCATGGCCTCATTTGATCCTAACTTTGATAGGTACATCGATGACAGCATCTGGGTCCGGAGCGCTTAATCATTATCTTGAACGTGAAACTGACAAACAAATGGTTCGAACTAAAAATAGACCGCTTCCAGCAGGATTAATTAATCCTGCTGAAGTTTTATCTTTTGGGGTTTTAATGGTCTTGGTTGGAACAACTTTACTCGTTTCACAAATAAATGCATTAACTGGTTTTATCGCACTCCTCACCTCTTTTTTATATATTTTAGTATATACACCATTAAAAAAAATTACTTGGCTCAATACCTCTATAGGATCTATACCTGGGGCATTACCAATTATTGGCGGTTGGACTGCATCCTCAGACAGCGTAGGTACAATGGCATGGATTTTATTTGCACTGATGTATTTATGGCAACATCCCCATTTTTATTCTATTGCATGGATGTGTAGAGAGGATTACGCTGAGGCTAAATTCAAAATGCTTCCAGTTGTCGATTCGTCAGGTAACAGTACACTTCGACAAATATTTTGGCACTTGCTTTTAATGATACCAATTTCAATTATTCCTGTAATTCAAGGATATCTCGGGAACATTTACCTTATTGGAGTTGTTGTTATTACATGCGTTTTTTTTGCATCAGCACTTCCTTTAGCAAGGGATATGTCACACAAAAACGCTCTTTTGTTATTAAAAGCTTCAGTTATTTATCTACCATTATTATTATTTGTTATTATTATTGATTTAGGAATCTCAATATGAATTTAAACTTTAGAATCAAGATATATTCTGTTGTGGCTGTCTTTTTAGTCATAACATACATTATAAAACTTACTAGTGAGCAAGAGCCTTTGCCAGTTATCGGAAGTATTCCGGAATTTGAATTTATTGATAGCGAGGGTCAATCGGTAAACCTTAATACATTAAAAGGAAAAGTTTGGGTTGCGGATTTTATTTTTACAACATGCACAATGGCTTGTCCAATCATGACAGATAATATGAATACGATTCACAAAAAATATAAAAAAAACGATGATTTAAGATTAGTTTCAATATCGGTTTATCCAGAATATGATACGCCAGAAGTATTAAAGGAATATGCTTCGCAGTATAATGCTAATACCGATAAATGGCATTTTCTTACTGGCAAAGAGACTACTGTAAAGAATGTTATTAAGAATGGGTTTAAGATTGGTGACTATGAAGATATAATTTTTCATAGCGAAAAATTTGCTTTAGTAGACAAGAATGGAATGATTAGATCATATTATAATGGAATGAAAACCGAAGATATGGATAAGCTTAAAAAAGACATCAATCGTCTTTTAAAACAAAGCTCATGAAAACCGAGGATAATTTTTGGATTAAAATTATATATATAGTTTCTGTTGTTATTTCAGGAGCTGTTGCTTTTTTAATACTAGGACCTAGGCCTGAAGGGGTCAATGGTTCTTTGGATGTCTCCCTACTTCCAAAAGTTAATGCCAGCATAAATGCTATTACTACTTTGTTACTTGTCTTGGGTTATTTCTTAATAATTAAAAAAAAGCGCAGATTGCATAAAAATGTTATGCTTTCCTCATTTGCAATGTCTGCAGCTTTCCTCGTAAGCTATATTATATACCATTGGTTTAAATCTGGACCGAAAAGCTATATAGGTGATTTTTCTACAGTTTATTATTTTATATTAATTACACATATAATCTTGGCAGCCATCATTATTCCGCTAGCCCTACTTACTCTTTACAGGGGATGGACTGACAACCTTCAATTGCATAAAAAGATCGCAAAAATAACTCTTCCTCTGTGGCTGTATGTATCTGTTACAGGAGTAGCAATTTATTTCATGTTATATTAATTAGATTTATAATTAATAATCATATAGTTGCTCAGTGAATAATCTTTCAGTAAGTTAAAGCGTAATACTTTTAAGCCTATTTCATGACTAAAAAACAATCATATTCTTCGCAGGAAGTTTCGAAGTATTTGTCTAAAGCTCCAGGTGCTGTCAGCGCCTATATTTATGACCTTGAACAGCAAATACAAAATCTTTCACAAATTGGACTAGCTCTTTCAAAAGAGAGAGATATGTCCAAGCTTTTAGAAATGATTTTGCTCGAAGCGAAACGTATATCCAATTCAGATGGTGGAACATTGTACATGATGACAGATGACAAGAGGCTCAAGTTTGAAATAATGATGACAGATTCACTAGACTTCCATATGGGTGGAACTTCAGGGAAAGACATCCCTTTTTACCCTGTAAAGCTATTTGATGATAATGGTGAACCTAACAACTCAATGGTTGCTGCATATGTTGGACTTTCAGGAGAAACTGTAAATATTCAAGACGCATACAAAGCCAAAGGTTTTGATTTCTCAGGCACTAAGATGTTTGATGACAAAACGGGTTACCATTCAAAATCATTTTTGACTGTCCCATTGAAAAATCATGAAGATGAGATAATTGGAGTTTTGCAGCTTTTAAATGCTCAGACCAATAAAACAAAAAAGATTATTGAATTTAGTCCTGACATTCAGAGCAAGGTAGAGGCACTTGCTAGTCAAGCAGCTGTAGCGATTACAAATAAAAATTTAATCAAAGATCTTGAAAACCTCTTTGAGTCATTTATTAAGCTCATCGCTTCAGCAATTGATGCAAAATCACCCTATACTGGTGGCCACTGCGAAAGAGTTCCAGAGATCACAATGTTGCTAGCAGATGCTGTTGTCAAAACCAAAACAGGACCATTTGCCGACTTTACTTTAACAGACCAAGAAATGTATGAATTAAAAATAGCTGCTTGGCTACATGATTGCGGAAAAGTCGCAACTCCAGAGTTTGTTGTGGATAAGTCAACAAAGCTTGAAACGATTTATGATCGTATTCATGAAGTTGAAACGAGATTTTCTGTTCTCCAGCGTGATAAGCAAATAATAAAACTAAAGAAGGAACTATCAGTAGAGCGCGATGATTCGCTTAGCGTAGAGCAAAAGAATGATAAATTCAAACAGATTAAAAGTGAATATCAAAAGTCAATTCGGCAATTAAAAAAAGACCTCTCTTTTGTGAAAGAATCAAACATCGGGGGTGAATTCATGTCTGATGATAAGAAGCAAAGAATTAATGAAATTTCGAATTATAAATGGAAGCCGAATGGTAAAATGCAAAACTTCTTATCAGAGAATGAGGTTTATAATTTAACAATTCCAAGAGGGACTTTAACTCCAGAGGAGAGACAGGTCATCAATGATCATATTGTTGTTACTATTAATATGCTAGATGAGTTGCCCTATCCAAAGCATCTAAAAAATATACCTGAATTTGCAGGTGGACATCATGAAAAACTTGATGGAACTGGATATCCAAAGGGGCTTACAAAAAACGAAATGTCAATTCAAGCACGTATAATGGCAATTGCAGACATTTTTGAAGCATTAACCGCTCGCGATCGACCATATAAAAAAGGAAAGACCCTAAGTCAGGCGATGCGGATTCTAGGATTTATGAAAGATGATGCTCATATTGATGCCGATCTTTTTGATATTTTTGTGAAGAAAAAGATTTACATGAAGTATGCTAAAGGGTTTTTAGAGCCTGAGCAAATAGACGAAGTTACTTTTAAGTAAATAATTATAAATGACTTTTGAAATTATATTCGTTTTAGGTCTAATTCTTTTGGCCTTTATTCTTTTTATTACAGAAAAGTTTAGTCTTGATGTAACCGCACTTTTGATTTTAACAATCTTATTTGTAGGTGGTTTTTTAACAGTCGACGAGGCAATATCTGGATTTTCAAATCCTGCTGTCATTACAATAGGTTTACTTTTTATTTTAAGTCAGGGATTGCAAAAAACCAGGGTCTTAGAGTACTTAATTGTTCGAATAAATAAATTAGTTTCTAAGTCAAGAAACCTAGGGTTGGGAGTATATCTTTTAACAATAGCTATTGCAAGTGCCTTGATGAATAATACTGCAATTGTCGCTGTTTTCATGCCCGTAACTATTCGACTAGCACATCAATATCATATGAGCCCATCCAAACTTTTAATTCCTCTTAGTTATGCAGCTATAATGGGTGGTACCTTAACTTTAGTTGGCACATCAACAAACTTAATTGTTAATTCAATTTATGTAGAGAGTGGCGGAAATGCATTAGGAATGTTCGAATTTGCTAAGTATGGATGGATAACTCTCATTGTGGGTCTCGTTTATGTTTTATGGATTGCTCCCAGAATATTACCCTCTCGAACAGTTACTTCTAGCTTAACTCAAAGTTACCATATGGCTGGATATTTGACGGAAATGAAGATTTCAGCTGACTCACCCCTAGTCGGATCAACATGTCAAGAGCGAAATGTAAACCAAAGCTACGACGTAATAGTTCTTGATATTCAAAGGGAAGGAAGATTGATCACTTATAATGTTGGAAGGCAGAAATTAAAAGAAGGTGACATCCTTTTTGTGAAGGGATCAGTTGAAAGTTTTTTACGCATGAAAGAAGTGGAAAAGGTTAACCTTCTTACAGATGAGAAACTTACTCAATCAGAGCTCGAGCAAGATGATAACATACTTGTTGAATGCATGATAACCGATCAGTCTGATGTCATAGGAAAAACTCTTCGCGAATCACGTTTTAGAAAAAGATTTGGCGCCTTTATTTTAGCTATAAGGAGAGAAGGTTTAATCATACGAAAAAAAATAGCGCGTGTTGTATTGAACACATACGATACTCTTTTAGTCTATGGGGGAAAAAGACAAATTTCTGAACTTGCAAAGTCTGGTAAATTTATTTTATTAGGAGAACTTCAGGCTGATCTTGTAAAAGTCCGTTTTTGGTGGCTAAGCATTGTTTGTGTTATATCAACTATAGTGCTTGCAGCAATAGGAATCATACCAATAATAAAGGGCGCTTTGGTGAGTATTGTGGTATTGATGACATTCAGAGTTTTATCTCCGAATGAGGCATATGAATCAATACATTGGCAGGTTATTGTGCTTATTGCATCACTTATTCCTTTGAGTATTGTTATAGAGTCATCTGGTACGGCGGCTTATATTGCAAATTCTATGATCAATTATGTAGATAATTATTCTCAAGCTACGCAGCCTTATATTTTATTTGCTTTGATTTATTTTGTTACAATGGTAATGACTGAGGTTTCCTCCAATACTGCTACCGCTATTATAATGACTCCTATAGTGATTGCTATTACCGGTGAAATGCAGCTTGATTCAAGACCGTTTATTTTTGCTGTATGTTTTGCTGCATCTGCTTCATTTAGTACACCTGTTGGATACCAGACAAACTTAATGGTTTATGGACCGGGAGGTTATAAATTCTCTGATTATATCAAGGTTGGAATCCCGCTTGCAGTTACTTTTTGGCTTTTAGCGATATTGATTATACCGCTAATATGGTCATTTTAATTTTTTCTCGCTTAGAATAAAAGAAAATTATATTAATCTATGAGTTACTCACATCAGAGAAAAACACCTCTTAAGTCTTTTCTTAATAATCCAGTTAAATCAATGTGGAATTTGGCTATTCCAATTATGATTGGAATGGGAATCCAGACACTATATACTATTATTGATATGATATTTATTGGGAGACTGGGTGGCGATGCTATTGCTGCTGTTGCATTCAATATGCCTATATTTTTTTTCATAATGGGTCTTTCTTTTGGTCTAGGTAATGGCGTAACTGCATCTATAGCTAGGTTCATTGGAGCTGAGGATAAAGTAAATGCAGATAATTCAGCTGAACATGCATTAGCTTTTGCATTTATTATTAGCACTGTACTTACTCTTTCGGGGTTATTTTACGGAAAACGAATTTTAAGCTTTATGGGTTGCACCAACGAGATTTTACCATTAGCATGGGATTATTTACGTATAAGCTGTTATGGTATATCGTTCGGTGTATTTTCAGGATTTTTCAGATCTATTCTTGCCGGTGAAGGGGAAATGAAATTACCCATGATTGTTGCTGGATTAGGAACAGTATTGAATACCATTCTTGATCCTATTTTTATTTTTTACTTAGACTATGGTGTATCAGGTGCTGCATGGGCAACAACTATAAGTCAAATCATAGTATGGTGCATTTTTGTGTATATGTTTTTTATTAAAGATCAAACATATGTCCAATTTAAGTTAAAAGATTTTTCACCATCTTCTTACATAATGTTAGATATTGTTAAAGTAGGGGTTCCGGTTTCAATGTCGATGATTGTTATGGCATTGGGGCAATTAGTATTTAATAGACTATTAGTTAAATTTTCAACCAGCGCTGTTGCGGCATACCAAATAGGAGGAAGAATAGACATGCTGGTCTTTTTGCCAATCTTTGGTATCGCTTCTGCGCTAACAACTATAATTGGAATGTTTTATGGAGCAAATGAAATTGATAAAATTAAGTTTATATCATGGTACGGAATTAAAAGCTCTGTGATAATAACTTCTATTTGTTCAATCTTTTTATTTCTTTTTGCTCCAATTGTAATAAGCGTATTTACATCCGACAGCTATATTCAAGAGATATCTATTTATTACTTAAGAACAATATCCATTTTGTTTCCATTTATTTCTATTGGTTTGACTATTGGAAGAATTTTACAGGGATTAGGGACCGGTATGCCATCATTAATTATTACCATCATTAGAGTAATTGGTGTTGCTGGTCCATTGGCATATTATTTTACATATGTAATGAATAAGCCAGTAGAATGGATTTGGTACAGTATGTTTATATCTGGTATTTTTGCGACGTTTATTTCAGTAACATGGATTAATTTAGCGTTTAAAAAATTGTCTAAAGCATAAATTTATAAGGAAAAACTAATGAGTGTTTTAAGTATTGATCAAATAAATAAAAGTTTAAAAAAAATAAACCAATGGAAATTCAATGATAATATGATTTCAAGATCATTTAAATTTCCATCTTATATGAGCGGTATCAATTTTGTTGACTCTCTAGCTTTAATATCTGAAAAAGAAAATCATCATCCCGACATTTTAGTTGGATGGTGTGAAGTAAATGTAGCATTTACTTCGCATGATCTCGGCGGAGTTACAGAAAAATGTGTAAAAATGGCTGAGTTGACATCTAAATTATTTGAAGAAAAAAAGCAGAGATGAGATCTGAAATAATAATTGTTTCCACAATATTATTTAATATTGCTTTTTCGCAGAACATATATTCCAATGATAAATCAATGTCGGCAATCAAAATAGATGACGCGCCGGAGATTGATGGAAATGTTATAGATGATCCAGTTTGGAAAAAAATAAATCCAATTACCGGTTTCATTCAACAGGCTCCTGATGAAGGAAAGCCTTCAGTAGAAAAAACAACTGTTAAGATTGCATTTGATGAAAACAATTTTTATTTATCTGCCTTCTGTTTTACTAATCAGCCAGAGAATATAATTATTAATGATACTAGAAGAGATTCTCCACTTGACGATATGGATAGTTTTATATTTATCTTAGATACATTTAATGACAATCAAAATGGTTACGCCTTTGGAACAAATGCTGCTGGTATTGAATATGACGCCCAAATAACAAAAGGAGGAGAGAATATATCTAGAATAGGAAGATTTTCATCAGGAGCAGGTGGAGCTTTTAATATTAATTGGGATGGTTCTTGGACAGTAAAAACCTTGATCAATGACAAGGGGTGGAGTTCAGAGTTTAAAATACCTTTTAAAACCTTGCGGTATAATAGTGAAAGAATTCAGGAGTGGGGTGTAAATTTTCAAAGAGTAAATGCATCTATCCAAGAAGTCTCGCATTGGAGTTCAATTAATCGGCAGTTCACAGTCCATAGACTAATTTCTGCGGGTACCTTAAAAAATATTAACCCACCAATTTCACAAAATATAAAATTTATTCCTTATGTTTTGACTCAAAGAAATTCTTTTTCAGGAGAACAATCAAAAAAAAATAATGTAAATACTGACGGCGGCTTTGATGGAAAGATTAGTATTGGGTCAGGTTTAAATCTTGATCTGACCTACAACACAGATTTTGCTCAAGCAGAAGCTGACGAACAGCAAATAAATTTGGATCGTTTTAGCTTGTTTTTTCCAGAAAAAAGAGCATTTTTCTTAGAAAATGCGGGTTTATTTTCAGTAGGAGATAATTCGTTTGGTGGTTCAGAAGTATCAATGTTTTTTAGCAGACGTATTGGTATAGATCAAGATGGCAATCAAGTACCTATCAATGGGGGCGCTCGATTAACCGGAACCATTGCGAACATGAGAATTGGCTTGTTAAATATGAATACAAAATCTGTAGGCGATACTCCTTCAAATGAATACCAGATACTCCGATTAAAGAAGGAGCTTCCAAATAGATCACATATTGGTGCAATTGTTACAAACTTGGTAAAATTGGGCAATGAAAAGTATTCAAATGAAGTAATCGGTATTGATGCTAAATGGGGGATAGGTGAGGTAAGTCAAATTGATGGATACACTGCAATATCAAAAACGCCATTACTTGATAGAAATAAAGCTTATGCCTTTAGGTTGCAAGCCTCTTCAACAGGAAAGAAATTTTCAAATGCAATATCTTATACTGAAATTGGAGAAAACTTTAACCCGGAAATGGGATTTTTAAGAAGAAGCGGTGGTTATAGAAAATGGTATGGAAGAATATTCACTAGATTTAGACCAGAGAACTCTTTGGGAATACTAGAGCTAAGACCTCACGTAAATTATGATGGCTATTGGAGGCTTGATGGCTTTCATCAGACGGGAAAATTACATGTAGATAATCATCTTGAATTTAGGTCTGGTTACGAAGTTCATACTGGTGTGA
>CAJWTA010000024.1 GCA_913046805.1 uncultured Fidelibacterota bacterium
CCTCTCTCAAAAAGGGATACCGGCCAAGGGTTGAGCCCATTTGCTGTTATTTCACCCTTAACTTTTACATGCTCGTTTTCAAAATCAATTACAACATGCTCTAGAGAAAAAAAATTATTGCCAATTTTTAGCTTATAGGACTTTGAGTCGCATTGAAAGTCATTGGTATTGTAGGGAATGTAGTCTACGGCACCACTTTTCCCTTGATAGAACATCAGAAATGCAGTCTGATTGCCATCAATTCCACTTTTGTAAATACCAGGTATTGCAACGAAGGTTTCTCCATTCTTAGAACACATTTTATGATACCATCCTTCAAAAAAAGGACCTTTTTTCGAATGTCCATGATAAAGCTCCGGTCGTTTCAAAATCATGTAATCTTACAATTTATTAAATATTTATACGTACACATTATTCTGTAAATTACTTAAAATAATTATAATCTATGGAATCAATTGTACTTATAATTGCTGCTTTTCTTACATCTATGCTATCTGCTATTATTGGAATGGGGGGAGGTATTACCCTACTTGGTGTAATGGCGATCATAATGCCAACTGGATATTTGGTTGTCGCTTATCATGGCATTATTCAATTGGTAAGTAATATCACACGAACAACTGTTTATAGAGAGCACATTGATAAATCTATTATCAGTCGCTTTTTAGTTGGTATGATTCCAGGATTAATTTTATCGGCTGCTATGATCTACGGGGCTACGACATATTTCAATGCGTCTACTGCCGCTGACCTGAAAATAGATTTTCTTAAGCCAGCTATTGGTGTTTATATCATTTGGTTTCTGTATTTAAGAAAGAAAAGGAAAGCTGTATCAAAAGAGACATACAAGTGGATGGGGGTAGTTGCAGGTATTGCGACAGTATTCATTGGAGCAATGGGGCCTTTAATTGCGCCATTATTTATAAATGATAAATTGAAAAAAGAAGTTGTAATTGCAACCAAAGCCGCCTGTCAGGCGGCAGGACATCTAGGGAAGATCCCTATATTCTTTTTATTTTTTAATGTTAGTTATGCGGAAGATTGGAATGTGCTCTTTCCACTAGTAGTTGCAGTTTATTTCGGAACCAAAATTGGCAAGCTGATGTTAGGTAAGATTCCTGAGTCTTTATTTCAAAATTTATTTAAAGCTGTATTGACTCTAATAGCCGTACGACTAATCATTATTCAAATATGGTAAAATATTTCATCATTATACTTTCGATTTATTTTTTTTCTTGTTCAGAGAAAAAAGACTCCAATATTCTTACGAATATATTGCTTTCAATGAATGACAGGTTTAACTCAATGATTAATAATCCAAATGATCACTATCTTCAAATTATTTACACACAAATAGACAGGGACACCGATCAAAAACCTATTTTCACGCAGCATGCATTCAATTTAAATAATAGAAAATATTTTTACCCTGCGAGCACTGTAAAATTTCCTGCGGCTGTGTTAGCTCTCGAGAAGTTGAAGCAATACAAAACAATGGGGATCGATAAAAACACAAAATTAACTATAGCTTCAGACAAAAAATGGATGTCATCTGTATTAAGCGATTCTAGTTCTATAAATAAAGATGCTACGATAGCTCAGTTCATAAAGAAGATTTTTGTAGTTTCTGATAACGATGCATTTAATCGCTTGTACGAGTTCTTAGGTCAGGACTATTTTAATCAGCGAATGTGGGATTTAGGATACAGTGAAACCAGAATGCGACACCGTTTATCAATCCCTCTTACTCTTGAGCAAAATAAATATTCAAATTCCTTCAGTTTTTTTAAAGATGGTAAAAAAATATATGACCAGCCAATGCGATTTTCAGAACTGTCTCTTAATACGAACTCGACTGAAAACTTGGTAGGTAAATCTTACGTTCAAAATGGTAAATTAATAAAAGGGTCGATGGATTTTTCGCATAAGAACTTTTTTAACATTGAAGAGCAGCATTTATTCTTACAGCAAATAATCTTTCCAGATGATGTGAATAGCGATAGAAAGTTAAAGCTAACAGTCAAAGACTATGATTTCTTGTATGAATGGATGTCCAAGTTGCCAAGAGAAAGTGCTTCCCCATTTTATCCAGACTATGATAAGTATCCGGATGGCTATTGTAAATTTTTTATGTTCGGTGACTCCAATGAGAATATCCCAAGTCATGTTCGCATTTACAATAAAGTTGGAATGGCTTATGGTTTTTTAATAGATAACGCGTATATAATCGATGTTAAAAATAATATAGAATTTTTTTTAACAGCATCAGTTTATAGCAATGATAATCAAACCTTAAACGACGATACATATGAGTACGATCAGCTAACGCTTCCTTTTCTGTCGGAGCTTGGAGAAAAAATTTACAATTACGAACTGTCTAGAATGCGGAGCGTAGATCCGGATTTAAGCCGATTTCTTGCACAATAACTGTTTTTTATCTCTTCATTGGTAAACTAGATTTAATATAGGTATATAGATGAACTTTAACTATTTCGCATATATAAAAAATACAGCATTCATCCTTTTCGCAGTTATTTTTAGCTGTTCAGAATCAGACTTAAAATTAAAAACTGTTAACGCGTCAAGCATCTTAAAGCAGGTTGCAACTCACAAAGGAGATAGATCTGTACTAGTAAATTTTTGGGCAACTACTTGTGCGCCATGTATTGAAGAAATTCCATGGATACTTGAACTGTCGGATCAATACGCTGAAGATTTAAAAGTCTATTTTGTCAGCACAGATTGGTTGGAGAATAGAAAAGATGTGATTCGATTCTTGGAAAAACATGACATAAATGGTTTGTCTTTTCTCAAAGAGGAGGGCAATGACTTTAACTTTATAAATACTATCAATGAGCAATGGTCTGGAGCAATGCCTTTTACAATCATTTATGATAAAGATGGTAACGTATCAAGCTATTGGGAAAATATTGAAGATAAGGCCTTCTTTGATAGTGCTGTAAGAAAGGCAATTGCTTCATGAAATTTGAAGAGTTTCAGCTAGAACGTGAACAATCTACCTGGGAAAATAAAGTAGATTATAATTTATCAGAAAGCGGTGTTCACCCACGAACGATAAGTGAGTTATTCGAACCTGAGTTTGTTGATCGTATCAATAATACAGAGTTAACCTATGGCTTTACAGAAGGATCTCCTGACTTGCGTGAGTCTATAGCTTCAATATATTCTGGAGCATCAATAGAAAACGTCCAAGCGTTTAATGGTTCAGCAGAGGCCAATATGGTTTCTATAATGACCTTGATCGAACCTGGGGATGAAGTAGTCTACATGGTACCTAATTACCTCCAAATTTATGGATTTGCGCGCGGACTCGGCGCTAATGTAAAAACCTTTAAGCTACATGAATCGTTGGAGTGGAAACCAGACTTGGATGAATTAAGATCCATTGTTTCTGAAAAAACAAAGTTGATTTGTATTTGCAATCCGAATAATCCAACTGGATCCGTCTTGCCAAAAGAGATGGTAGATGAGATTACAGACATCGCAGAAAGTGTTGATGCGTGGATCATTGCTGATGAGGTATATCGTGGTGCGGAGTTAAACCATGAGGAATGTACTTCATTTTGGGAAGCCGGTTATAAAAAAACAATTGTGAATTGTGGACTTTCTAAGGCCTACGCACTCCCAGGATTGCGTTTAGGCTGGTCTCTTTCAAATCCGGAATACATTAAGCAGTGCTGGGCCAATCACGATTATACCAGTATTTCTGTCGGGCGTATTAGCGACCTGATAGCATCGCATGTGCTTCATCCGAAAAATAGAATGAATACACTTAGCTATATTAGAAAACAGCTTGCTATCAATTTGAGTCTTTTTCAAGACTGGGTAAAAGAATTTGACGATCATTTGGGCTTTATACCGCCTGAAGCGGGAGCAATGGCTTTTGTCAATTACGATTGGTCTATTAACTCTTCAGATTTAATTAGTAGAGTTCGAACTGAAGCTAGCGTAATGCTTGTAGCGGGAGATTGGTATGGAATGGATAAATATATCCGATTCGGTTATGGTGCAAAACGATCAGATCTTGAAAAAGCTTTAGAGCGAATAACCCCTATATTTAAAGCATTATGATCAATTATAAAGTCGATATAGAAGCTGCGGCCGAAAGATCGAAGCCTTACGTAAGGCATACTCCATTAGAGCACTCACCTTATCTAAGCCAGCTCGCAGGAGCAAATGTATATTTGAAGCTTGATAACATTCAAAAAACGGGTTCTTTCAAATTTAGAGGGGCAATTAGTAAGATGACCTCTTTGTCTGATAGCGAAAGATCAAACGGGGTTGTAACTGCATCTACTGGAAACCATGGTGCTGCCTGCTCTCTTGCTATGTCAGAGCTTGGTATCAAGGGTAAAATCATTGTTCCTGAAAATGCGCATAAGAATAAAGTAGAAAATATCTTAAGTCTAGGTGGAGAGGTAGAGCATTATGGCGATGATTGTATACATGCGGAAGAGAGGGCTCAGGAAATATCAATGTCTACCGGCGCTACTTATATCTCTCCTTACAACGATCATGATATCGTTTGTGGTCAGGGTACATTGGGCATGGAAGTTTCGCAAGACCTGGAAGATGTTGATGCGATATTCATATCTGTTGGTGGAGGCGGTCTTATATCGGGAGTAGGTGGTTATATGAAATCAATTTTTCCATCTATTAAGGTTCACGGTGTATCTCCAAAAAATTCTTGCGTTATGTATGAATCGTTGAATGCTGGAAAGCAGTTAGACTTACCATCAGAACCAACGCTTTCAGATGGAACAGCTGGAGGTGTTGAGTTTGGTTCGATAACATTTGAAATGTGTAAAGATATTATTGATGACTTTAAGATTGTATCTGAAGATGAGATTGCAAAAGGCATACATGTTGGTTTAGAAAAAAATCATCAACTTATAGAAGGGGCGGCCGGTGCAACAATTGCAGGTTTTATTAATCAAAAAGAAAAGTTTAAGGGACAAACAGTTGTTTTGGTGATGTGCGGCGGCAATATTAGCAGCTCTGTTTTAAAATCTGTACTTTAATGCGCGTTGTAAGCTTAGATAGCATAAAATCCGTCCTGCCTAGCATAGATTTATTTTCAGAAATTGAATCAGGGTTTGTTGCATATTCAAGTGGATCGGTAGTAGTTCCACCAGTAGGAGAATTAAGTTTTCAGTCTCCACCAGGAGATGTGCATATTAAATATGGATATGTAAAAAATGACGATGTCTATGTAGTAAAGATCGCCTCAGGTTTCTATGATAATAAATCAGAAGGTCTTCCAGTGGGAAATGGAATGATGTTGGTATTTAATCAAAAAACTGGAGAGCCTTTAGCTTTACTGCAAGATGAATGTTACTTGACGGATGTTAGAACAGCGGTCGCTGGTGCGATTGCTGCAAAATACCTTTCACCTGAAGACATAGATTGTATTGGTATTGTAGGGACAGGCGTACAAGCCAAGCTACAGTTAAAGTATCTCAAAGAAGTAATAAATTGCAATAATGTTTTAGTTTGGGGAAGAAGCTCTGATTCTTTATCGGTGTATAAGAAATCAGTAAATCACTATGATTACCAAATTGAAACAACGGAAAATATTGACCATATAATTAGTCGGTGTCAGTTAATAGTAACATGCACTCCCAGTGAAAAAGCTTTAATCAATGAAATAAACTCTGGGACGCATGTAACTGCGATAGGCTCGGATACTACTGCTAAGCGCGAATTAAGCTCTAGTGTTCTTTTCAAAGCCGATACTGTTGTCACGGATAGTGAGTCGCAGAGCAAAGAGCGCGGTGAAATATATCAAGCATCAAAAGAAGGATTTTCATCTAACGATGTTTTAGAATTAGGTGATATTATAAAAGGATCGGTTAAGGGCAGAGCCAATGAAGAGCAAATAACCATTGCCGACTTGACTGGAGTAGCAATTCAGGACATACAAATATCCAAGGCGATATTAAGGGGACTAAAGGAATGAATCCCGAATTTAAGAAAGAACAAATAATATTTTATTCTATCGAAGATGAAAGCCTTAAAAAACTCCATATATATGAAAGCGGAGTATCGGCAGGATTCCCTTCACCTGCAGATGATTATCTCGACGTTGATTTAAACCTGCATAAATATTTAGTTAAGCATCCAGCTGCAACTTTTTTTATTATAGCTAAGGGTCATTCAATGGAGAAAGCCGGTATAAGTGATAGCGATCTATTGGTTGTCGACAAATCCTTGGAACCAAAAAATAAGGATATCGTAGTAGCTATTGTAAATGGGGAGTTTACCGTGAAGAGGTATTTAGTCAACAGCAAAAGTATTTGCCTGAAAGCTGAAGGTTTATCTGACGATTATCCCGATATTAATATTACAGACTCTATAGAATTTGAAGTATGGGGTGTTGTAACACACACAATCCACAATAATCGATGATCGCACTCGCTGATTGCAACAATTTTTACGCTTCATGCGAACGCGTTTTTAACCCTGCGTTAAAGAATAAACCCGTTATTGTCTTATCCAATAACGATGGATGCGTCATTGCTAGAAGCAATGAAGCTAAGGCAATTGGAATTCGGATGGGTGAACCGGTATTTAAAGCCAGAGAACTTATTGAACAAAATAATGTAAATGTATTTTCGACAAATTTTGCACTATATGGAGACATGTCAAAAAGAGTTATGTCGCTCTTAAGCAGTATGTCGCCTGATATAGAAATCTATAGCATCGATGAAGCCTTTATGGATTTTTCTGGAATTCAAGATTGTTTTAAGCTTGGATTTGAGATGCGTGATACTGTAGCTAGACATACTGGAATACCTATTTCAATAGGTGTGGCAAAAACCAAAACCTTAGCTAAAGTAGCAAATTATTATGTCAAACATCATACGGAAAAAGACGTTTGCGTTCTGCATGACAGAAATCAGATTGGCGATATATTAAAATCAATGCCCGTTTCAAAAGTTTGGGGGATAGGATCGCGATATGCTAAAATGTTAAATAGCTACGGAGTAAAAGATGCTTTTGATTTTATCTCATTAGATGAGAATTGGGTTCTTAAAAAAATGACAATCATGGGTTTAAAAATACAGCGCGAGCTAAAAGGCGAACCTTGCGTTTCAATTGATACAAACCCTTCACCAAAAAAGAATATATGCACCTCAAGGTCATTTGGTGTTAAGGTGACAGAGATTCAATCGCTTAAAGAGTCTATATCTAGCCATGCGGCAAGATGCGCTGAAAAACTAAGGGAGCAAAAAGGATGCGCGCGCTACATAAGCGTCATTATAAAAACAAACCCATTTAACAAATTAGATGATTACTATTGTGGATATAAAACTATAAATTTTAATGTTCCAACTAATGATACGATGGATATAGTTGGCGCTGCAGAAACCCTACTGGATTCCATTTATAAAAAGGGACTTGTATACAAAAAATCAGGAGTTATTGTTGGGGATATTATCCCTCAAAATCAAATACAGTTAAATATGTTCGAAACGGATCAAAATAGAATCAAGAGGGATAGTTTAAATAGCGCAGTTGACCTCATCAATCAGTCGATAGGAAGGAATACGGTCCACATTGGCTCTCAAGGTATAGCTAGGGTATGGCAGTTAAAGCAAGAGAAACTTTCTCCTTGCTATACAACAAAATGGGATGACCTTCTCAGAGTGAGATGCTGAGGAGCATCAAGAAGATAAAATAAAGTTTTAAAGAAGATTAAGATCAAATAAGGAGTAAAATATGCGATTAACGAAAATAACAGTATTGACAGTTACCCTATTTTCATTTTTACTATCAAAAGATTTGCCATTAGGGTCGAGTATACCATTGGCTTCCGTAAAAATGGAGGGCATTAATGGTGAAAAAGTAAGTTTGAATGATGTAATGATGGAAAATGGATTGCTTGTAAACTTTACATGCAATACGTGTCCATGGGTTGTGAGATGGCAGGACAGATATAATGGATTAGCCGAAGCTAGTAAAAAAAACAAAATAGGGTTTATTGCTATTAATCCGAATGCCGGAAAACGCGATAGGGGTGAAAATATGGATGATATGAAAAAGTTTACAGATAAATATGGTCATAAATTCTTGTATACCCTGGACAAAGAAGCGAAGCTTGCTACAGCTTTTGGCGCGCGAACTACTCCACATATTTACTTATTCAATGGTGAGGGAAAACTAGTCTATAAGGGCGCAATTGATGATAATGCAGCGAAGAAAAGAAAGGTTAAGAAAAACTACTTAATGGATGCAATTAAATCCGTTGGCAAGAATAAAAAAGTTAAGCTTGCTGAAACTAAGGCGCTAGGTTGCAGTATTAAATATCCTTAATAGTAGCGCAAAACCCTGTTGTTAAAAAATATACAGGCTTAATATTTTTGATAGATTCACTTATTCTAGTCAAGTAACTGGAGATAATATTTCTATTATCGCCCCAGGCGATTCGAGTGCGGTATGATCAATAGGCTCACATAAACATCAACAGTATTAAAAAAGGTAAAAATGAAGAATATAATTTTTAGTATGTCACTAATTTTTTTAGCAAGTTGCAGTGCAGATAAAAGAACTGCTGACTTGGTCCTAGATTCCCTTCAGTGTTTAATGTGTTCAGTAAATGTTGAAGAATCACTTTTAAGCCTTAGGGGCGTAAAGAAAATTCAAGTTGACCTTAAAAATAAATCCGGTAAAGTAGTTTACAATGCAAATGTAGTTGATTTACTTTCTATCGAAGAAAAAATTGTCTCAATAGGCTACAATGTTAATGACAAATTTGCAGATAAAGAAGCCTACGATAAGCTTGAACTGTGCTGTAAAAAACCTGAGGACAATTAAATTAAAATTTTTATAAATTAGACAGTTATGATCCGTTGGTTATACATATTGACGACTCGCCTATGTTTGGCTTTGGTATTCTCAGGAGTAATACCAATATTTACTTCTCAATCCATATTATTTGCGCAGTCGAGTAAAAAAAATCCTGCTCAAGCATCAAAATATGCTAAGCGAGGAAGCGCAAAAGCTAAGAAAAAAGATTTTAGGGGAGCACTTTCTGACTATAAAAAAGCATATCAATTAAATCCCAGTGCAAACTATAAGAAAAAAGTTCAACAATTAAACAGCTTAGCCAAGAAGCAGGGTGGCGGCAAACAGTCAAATAGTAAAGTGTCTAAAAAGCAGGCTGCCCAAGCATCAAAGTATGCAAAACGGGGCAGTGCAAAGGCTAAAAAGAAGGATTACGCTGGTGCATTGAAAGACTACCAACGTGCTTTTAGGTTAAATCCAAGCACATCTAATAAAAAACGCGTGACACAACTATCCTCGTTAGTTAAAAAAACTGGAAATCGTCAAGTTGCAAAAGGTAAAACTAGAGCAAAGATGCCAAAAGTGAGCAGCATCCCAACAATTAGTCCTGTTAAGTATGCTAACGAAATTTATAATATTGCGGAAGCATTTGAATTAAGTACTAGAAATCTTGCTAAAGCCACCGATCTTCTTGAAAACAAAGAAAAAAAGAAGATCGAATTTGTTAAACTTCAAAAAACACCAACAATTGCCGAGCTTGAAAACGCTGCGCGAAATGAACCCAATGATTTTAGAAAGCAAGTTGATCTCGCTAGAAACTATGAGGCTTCTGGTCGTTTTGATGATTCTAAAGAAATTTATTTACGTTTAGCTGCGCAAAATCCTATGAATGCTGATGCGCATTTTCATCTAGGTGCATACTACGCTAGATTTGATCAAATGACAAAAGCGCGACATGCATTTGATGAGGCACTTGATATACAACCAAACCATAGGGCTACCATTGAAGCCATGGCTACTTTTTTTAATAAAGTTGAAGACCGTTCTTTTTCGGATGAGGTATTGGCAAAGTCCGCTGAAAAAGATCCTACTGGCCCCGCACAGCAAATTTCAAGAATAAGAAAAAGCCTAAATGAGTTTAATTTTGAGTATGCTGCAAGATTAGCTCAAAGTGGCCAAGATAATTTTCCAAATCAAGATGCATTTATTTTGCTTAAAGGAAAGGCGTTTGAGGGAATGGGGGATATCGAAAAAGCAAAATCAAGCTATCAGGAATCTATCAAAGCTAACCCCGCTAATCACGAACCTTACATTGCTCTGGGTGATCTATATTCATCACAAGGAAAACATTTATATGCTGCACTTACTTACAGCGATGCTGTTCGACTAGATCCTGCTGACGAAGATGTTCGTTTTAAACAAGGCCTCGGTTATTTTAAATCAAACGAATGGGGTCGAGCTGCTTCTTCATGGGAAGATCTACTCTACTATGATCCTGATAATCAAAAAGTCAACCTTTTGCTTCCCCAAGCTTATTACATTTTGGCTGTTGAATATAACCGTTCAGGCCAATCTAGTCTAGGTCAAAGCGCATTTCGAAAAGCACTAAATATAAATCGAAATTCTTCTGCCTGGCTTCCGGGTTCAATGCAAACCCTAGGTTCATTTTACAGAGAAAAAGGCCTTTTTAAAGAATCCCTAGCAGCTTACCAAGAGGCAATTGAGCTAAGGCCAAATAATTCAAAAACCTATCTTGGGCTTGGAATAACCTATTGGAAAATGAAAGAATCTGCCCTAGCTAAAGCCGCATGGTCAAAATCAATGGAGCTAGATCCAACAAATAATGACGCTCGGGGTTGGCTACTTTTATCAGGAAAAATATCTGAATAAGATCCAGTTTAGATTAAAAAAACTTAATCTTTCGTATTAGAATAACTTATGCGCATCTTTAGTGCAACTCTAAAATATATCCTTGCAATTCAATGCCTCTTTACGTTGACCATGTCTCAACATCCAGGCGATGAGGTGGTAATGGAGGGCGTTGATGCTTTTTTCAACTATGATTTTGAAAAAAGCATAGAGGTACTTTCAAAAGCGAGGATAGAATATCGCAATCATCCGGTCGTTCATGTCGTTTGGGCTGCAGCATGGTATCATTATGATCAATCAATGTTTTTAGCAGATAGCGTTTATAGTAGGTTTGAAAATAGAATAAATGAGATTGAGACGATCTACACCGACCTTGTTCTTGATAATCCAAATGATTCAGAATATTTACTCTATCTTGGAACTTCTCAATCCTTAAAAGCTAGGATTTATCTAGGGCAGAAAAAATATCTTTCAACATTCTACGCAGCTTACCAGGGGCTAAAAGCAATTAAAAAGTCTAGTGAAGACTCGAATGAAATAAAGGATGTAAATTTACCGATTGGCATAATTGAATGGTATACGGGTTTAAAAAATCCTTTGATACAAATAGCTGCGCGCGGAATGGGGATAAATCCCTCTAGGCAAGAAGGAATAAAAAAAATGGAAGTCGCAGCAAATCAAAGCACCTGGGCATGGGTTGAGGCTATGAGTATTCTATCTATAACTTACCAATTTTTTGATCTTGACAAAAAAAAGGGACTGTTCTCGAGTCGAGTAATATCTGAAAAATACCCGAGTAATTTTGGATACGGTTTGTACTATTCCATGGGTTTAATGCAGAACGGTAAAATCAAAGAAGCAGAAAAAAAACTTAAATTTCTGGATGAGCAGATATTGCTTCAGCGAAAATATCATCAAAAAAGGTATGGCCCCTATTTAAGTTTTTTGTGGGCAAACTATTATTTTTTATTGGATGACAAAGAATCTTCAATGAAATATTTAAAAAAGTGTATAGATGATTATGATAGCGATTTAGATATTTTTCTTTCAAGCGCCTTATTGCTTAAAGGAAAAATTTACGATTTGCAAAACGATCGCTTTGAAGCTAAGCGATTTTATAAAAAGTGTATTAAGTTGAACAATCAAACAGCCGCAATAGATTTTGCTAAACAATATTTGAATGAACCATTTAAAGGTTAGTTTGTTGTAATTTATACTAGGTATAAATATGATAAAAAGAAGAAAAACACGTGAAGTGAGAATTGGTGACCTTATTATAGGAGGTGATCATGCAGTTACTGTCCAGTCTATGACCACAACTAAAACCGATGATATTACAGGGACACTAAAAGAGGTTGAAAGACTTGAAGAAGCTGGATGTCACATCATTCGCATTACTGTACCCAACAAAAAAGCAGCCAAGGCTCTTTATGAAATAAAAAAACGCATGAATGTTCCTTTGGTAGCAGATATCCATTTTGATTACAGAATGGCTTTAGAAGCTGTAGACGCTGGAGCAGATAAAATAAGAATAAATCCTGGAAATATTGGCGGAAAATCACGCGTTAAAGAGGTTTTAGAAAAGGTTAAGGGCGCAAATCTTCCTATCAGGATTGGAGTGAATGCTGGAAGCCTTGAAAAAGATTTGATTGAAAAATACGAATTTCCTACAGCTGAAGCAATGGTAGAGAGTGCCAAGCGGCATATTGACATATGTAGAGAGCATGATTTTGAAGATATAATAGTTTCGCTGAAAGCTTCGAATGTGAATTTAATGATCGGTGCGTATTCATTGTTTTCTAAGAAATATGACTATCCGCTACACTTGGGAGTGACGGAAGCGGGCCCAGCAAAATCTGGCACGGTGAAATCCTCCGTAGGAATGGGTAGTTTGTTGGCGAATGGAATTGGTGACACTATCAGGGTAAGCTTAACTGATGATCCAGTAGAAGAGGTGCATGTTGGTTTCGAGATTTTGAAAAGTTTAGGCTTAGCCAGTAAAGGGGTAACTATAGTCTCTTGCCCAACTTGCGGAAGGTTAGAGGTAGATTTATTTAAAATTGCTGGTGAAGTTGAGAAGGAGCTAAAGGATGTAAAAACGCCAATGACCTTAGCTCTAATGGGTTGCGCAGTTAATGGTCCCGGTGAAGCAACGCATACCGACCTTGGAATCGCTTTTGGTAAAGGAGCAGGTCATTTATATTACAAAGGTAAAAGAAGAGGAAGAGTCAAAGAAAGTAAAGCCATTGATGAACTTAAAGAAATGATCTCAGAATTTGAAGCAGAGAAAAAAGAGGGTTAATATGAAGTATTTATTATTAATTGTATTCTCATTCACCATAGGTATATCCCAGCAAGAGAAAAAAGATGTCCAGCCTAATGCTATTGCTGTATACTGGAAAACATTGGACTCAAATTCAAAAGAAATCTTCCTGTTTTCTTACTTAACACAGGTTTATGATACTCATCAGCAAATGATAAAAGATATGGGTTACGGAGAAATTACCTCTTGGTATTTTGACAACAAGGCTGAAATGGTTTACGGCATCTTTGATCAAGTTAACCAGATTGGAATGAAAGAGTTTATCAGCTGGATCGATGAATATTACAGTCATGAAGAGTTTGCTGGAAATAGCTTTGATGAGGCGATGTCATTTGCTTTTCGTTTTCAGCAAGCCTCAGGAGAGACCATGTGGGAAAAATACGAAAACTTAAAGTTTGGAAAAATTAAGCCGAAAAGATAGTGTCAAGATTTAATCCGAAATTCATTAATGAATGGTTGGAAATTAAACGTGAAGGAGG
>CAJWTA010000025.1 GCA_913046805.1 uncultured Fidelibacterota bacterium
TACCACCACTCAAACTGATTCTTTGAATTATCGGTTCTAGCTCCATCTTCCCATAATTTTACAGTATTCCCTAATTGGTCCGGCTGTACCAATTCATCGAAAATTTCTTGATCGTCAGAACCTAGGTATATCCTTGAACAAGACTGTAAAACCAACAAAGAAATGGTAAAAATTGATTGAGAAAAAAACTTTTTTAGTGATTGCATTGCTAAAAACATTATGACTGGTATCCTCCATCCGGCTTAAATAGTTCTGATTGCTGTAGAATTGATGTAAAAAAATTATCAAGAATTTTTGCTCTTTCTTCTTCCGATTTCAATCGAAGTAATTCCAGCTCAAAATTATGAGAAGTTTGAATCATTTCTAACAATTCAAAGGTTAGTGTTTTACTTAGATGGTGATCAAGATTATCTTTAAAGCCTACAGCTAGTAGTAGCTTGATATATTTGTCCAACAATGGATTGAAATTATCCGTACTTAACGGTTTTATATCCGACATATATTTTATGTCTCCAACCGCTAAATCATCTAGCTGTGCTTGCGCTTCAACTTTGAAAATTTTTCTACCCTTAACAATTATGTCCATCCTTCCATCAGGGTATTTATTGATTATTTTTTCAACTGAGGCAGAACATCCAATTTTTGATTGGGTTTTGGTATTTTGATAGACAATCCCAAAGTCTTTTTTCTCATCAATGCAATCGTTAATCATTTTTTTATATCTATTTTCAAAAATGTGAAGAGGAATCAGCTTTGAGGGAAATGCGACAAGATTAAGTGGAAAAAGTTTTATCTTCATGATTGTTTGAAAAACAACATGTGTTGCCTTGGCAATTTTTGAATGTTTCGGAACAGCTCCATACCAATAAAATTCATCTCCTTTGAAATTTGACTTACGCTCATTTTGTGCAGGGGTTTAATTGGAACTCTTGGGTCTTCAGCGCGAAACTCCAGAAGCACAATTAGCCCATTAGGTTTTAAAGATTTTTTCATATCATTTAAAACCTCATACGGAAATTCAAGCTCATGATATACATCAACTAGCAATATTAGATCAACACTGTTGGTAGGCAGCATGGTTTTTTTTGGGGTATTAAGGATGTATTCAACATTTTTAAGATTTTTTGATTTCATATTTTTTTTATTCAATTCAATCATTTCTGGTTGAATGTCAATGGCAAAAACCAAGCTACATTGCTCAGCAAGATAAGAGGTAAAATATCCAGTACCTGCACCAAAATCAGCTACGATCATGTTTTTTTTAAGATTTAATAATTCTACAGCAAGCATGGGATTTTCTTCTGCCGATCTGGACTTCCTTTCAAGCCATGCGGCTCCGAAATGACCCATTACTTTGCTAATTTCCCTACCCTTATAAAACTTACCAATTCCATCACGAGACGGTTTTTTAAATACATAATCTTGTGACAGCAGAGGGTGCAATTCGTAATCAATGCATGCAAAAAATAAAATTATTATAAGTTTATACATCTGACCCTAAGATGATTTATTTATGATTTTATCGAGTTCTTCACGATTAATGAAATCCCAATCCCAATGCGACGTCTTATTCATCTTTGAAAAAGCCCCTCTATAGGGGTTTTGAAGACACTCCGTGTCTTTTTTAAGGTTTGTATTATCTTTAATGTGACATGGATAGTAAGGACAATTTTTGCACTTCAACCCACAACAATATCCTCGCTTCAGTAATTTTTCTCTTGAAATCTCTGTATACATTATCTGAAAACGGTTGCTGTAGGATAATTGAAATCCACAGTATATTGTTTCAATGGTGCATTGGTGGGACCACCCGGTACAGGTGAACCATCCGTTTTGAATTTTGCACCATGATTTGGGCAAGTTGCAGCACCATTTAAAAATGCATTGATTGAGGTACCAGCGTGTGGACACTGTCTGCTGTAAACCAATAAATCTGATTGGCTTTTACGAAGTAATAATAATCCTGATATATCAAAATCAGTAGACCCTGTAACCATGGATTGGCCAACCGTATTTAATTTATTATAAGTGGGGTCATTTAGGTTGATTGTGATTTCGGACAAATCTCCGTTAATCTGCTTATCATTTTCAGAGCATGATTGTAAAGTTATTAGCGATGATGGAGCTGCACACACGATTGAGGCCCTACAAATGTCTTTTATGAATTTTCTTCTTTGCATAATAATCTTTTACTTATTAATAAAATAATTATATATTCTTGTTAATATAACGCTCAATTCGCTCAAATTAAAAGGGAAATTTATGGTTAAGAAATTTTTAATGATATATAGTATATTTACGCTGAATGCCTGCGATTCACCTACTCAAAGTAATTACACATTCTCAACAACCCAAGGAGAAATCGTGCTTGAAAATTTTACAAAAAGTAGCCTACTAAACTGGAATATAGTCAATGATACTGTTATGGGTGGCAGATCTCAAGCTCGTATGCGTATAAATAATAATGTAGCAGAATTTAGTGGATATTTATCATTAGCAAACAACGGTGGCTTTTCATCTGTTCGCGCATATTACCCTAATGATCTTGTAGATATAAATTCTATTGTTTTACGGGTCAAGGGTGATGGCAGAAAATATAGTTTTCGTGTAAGAACCAACAACAACAGTTGGGTTTCTTACACGCATTCTTTTTCCACTGAAAAAGATAAGTGGAAAGAGATAACGCTCAATATTGAAGATTTTTATCCAACGTATCGCGGATATAATCTCAGAAATATTCCAAAATTATCTGAGTCTATCATCCGTGAAATTGGATTAATGATTTCTGATAAAGTTGAGGGTAATTTTAAGATAGATGTGGATTGGATTAAAGTAAAATAGTTATTGATATACCAACTTCAGACAGAATTCAAAGTGTCTAGCAATATATCTATTTCTTTGGTGGTATTATAATAGTGTGTTGATATACGAATTGCGTTATGGCCATCTCTCTGATGTTCATCAATATGAAAATTAATTTTATTTCTAAATAGCTTTACCGATTCAATCGCGTCAAGATTTCTTTTTTCAAAAATAGTTGATCCAGGAGCTGAAAGTTCAGGGTCATCACTGCTTAATATTGTAATATCACTCATTTTTCTTAAACCTTCTTTTAGATAATTTGAAAGATATCTACAACGTTCTTCTATATTTTCTAATCCAATTTGATCAACGAATCTGAGCGCTTTTCCAAGAGCAGCCCTCAAAGGATAGTCTTTTGTTCCTGGAGGGTTGAAATAAGAATTGACCGTAGTTGCCTCTATATCAAAAGGAGATTGGAAAAGATATTTTGAGCTATCTTTAACGTACAAAAAACCCGTACCAGATGGAGCTAAAATCCATTTATGTAAACTTGCAGAATACGCATCGCAGCCTATTTTATCTAAATTGATTGGAAATTGACCTACAGCTTGAGCCCCATCAACTAGCGTTGCAACTTTTTCTCTTTTTGCTTCCTTAACAATTTCTTTTACCGGATATTTATGTCCCCCTCTGGTCACATGACAAAAGGACATTGCTTTTGTTTTGGGAGTCACAGCAGACATCAGTCTGCTCACAACATCTCGTTTGCTGATCAATGGACTTGGTATAAAAACATATTTTAAAATAATTCCATCTTTGATTTCACGATGTTTCCAGGGTTTTAAAGCTGCAGGATGCTCTTGTGTTGACAAAACCACTTCATCTCCTCTATTTAAAACCATTCCTAGAGTTTGTAAGAATAGGGCCTCTGAGGCGTTTCTTGTTAACACGACCTCATCTTTATTGGTATTAAAAGTTTTTGCTAATAAGGGTAAAACTCTATTATTTATATTATTTTGAAGATTGCGCTTCCCACGTAAAGGCTCTTTAGAAATTTCTTCATAACCAGTTTTCACACTATCAACAACATTTAATGGAGGCATTCCTAGGCTAGCATTATTCATGTAGGCAGTACCACTTCTTAAGATAAAATGAGATCTTATCCGCGACCAGTTTTTATCTGTTGGAGATAAAGGTTTTTTAAAATTTTTAGCTTGATTTGAATGAAAATTTGTGTAAAATCCTCCAAATGAACCAATTAGACCCGCTGCAGATTTTTTAAAAAAATCTCTTCTGTGTAGTTTAAAATTTTTAGAATCCTTCATAGTTAGCTTTTCATTGAAAATTTTTTAATTCCTTGGAAAAGACTTAATCCACTCAATCTTCCAATGCAAGACCATATCCCCTTTAATATTGGAATAATTTTCACTTATTAAACTTTTTGGAGCATTGTACTCCATCTCAAGCTGGTTCGGATTAGACGTATTAGCTAGTGAAGATATATTTATTTGCGTACCTTTTATTATACAATCAAATGCAAATATATTTTTATTTGCTGTAGGTGAAAATGATGCTTTATAGTAATTATCTTTGCCGTTTGCATTCAAAACACTGTACTTATTTGAGTTTTGATCTTTTATAATAATCCAAGTGGCTCGATTCGGTTCCCTGATTCTTTGGAGCAAAACTCTGTCTTTATACAGACTACCCACTGCATATTCATACCAGATACCCTCGATTGTATCGATATTATTAATATTTCTCTTAAAATATTTTTCATAATTGAGCTCTGCTGCAGTTTGAATATTTTTTGAAATATTTTGTTTCTGCAAAGCACAGCTTTGTAAAAAAAATATCACAAAAATTAGTAATGCAGAACGCAAAGCTTAAAGTCGGTAGAGATAGCTTAGCTTAATGAAAAAACCATCGGATTGTCGCTCTAAGGAGTTAAAGCGATATCTCTCAGGCTCCGTTAAAGAAGAACCGTACCCAACAAACACCAATGTACCTGGAGTAGGTCTATATGAAAAAAGGAAGTCAGCCTGGAGATTATTTGATTCTTGTTTTCCTGCGCGATAAAAGGAGCCATCAGCATTCTTAAAATATATCGGATCTCCTTCTCTTGAGCTATCATTCAAGCTATCCCTGTAAGAAGAATTATACTGTCCAACAAATCTCAGAAATAAACTTTCATTCAACTGATACTCTATTTTCAGCCTAGGGACTGTAGCAGATGAGACCAATGAGCCATTTTCAGGTCTTTTGTTATTTTGCTGATTGAGCCTAAAATTGACCCTCAATTGATCGGATGGATTCCAAAAGAGCTTCATCTCGGTTAAGTTGATTATACCAGGTGCCCATTCTTGGTAATTCGGATCTTTACCATAACCGTATTTAATGCTTCCAGAAAATGTATCAAGCTGAGGTAGTTGCAATGTAGTCATAAATCCCAAATTTATTATTGCATCTCTTTCAGCAAAGGGCTTGTAACTGTCCCCATCTTTATAAAAATGATTTTGATAGCTTTTTTCTGAAAATCCAAATGATTCATACCAAATAAAAGTATTTAATCCCCAGCCGCCTTTAAAATTAAAAGAGAAGGTAGGATAACTTCTCCAATCTAAAGGTTTTTCACCTTTGACAAACGGATCATAATTCCAATTATATGTATGTCTGTACCCAACATTGAATTTTTCAATGGAGCTACCCTTAGAGCCGTAAAAAGTTCGTCTGGTGCCTGCAGCCACCGAAACATAATCTCCAATACTAACGAAACCAAGCGCAGGGTCAAATTCACTATGATAGGCGGAAGTTGTAAACGAGCTGGACCATTTTCGCGAAGATGTGTTTGCAGAAATATTCCACATAGGAGCTGCTTCTCCTTTGCTCTCAGAGGTATTTGTGATACTAAAGCCACCTTGCCCTTGAAAAGAATATTTTTTATTTAAGATCAATTTTCCATCCACAGCAAAAACTCGATTTGAATAATCGTTATAAGACTTATCTGTATATACAATTCCTGTATGATTTTGATCTGAAAAATCGCGCTTTAATCTTATAGCATTTGCAGCAGCAATATCCATATTGCTGATTGAGGATCCGTAGTTATCTGCTGCAGAAATCACACCGATAGAACTTCTGTCGCCAATTTTACCTGTAATCTTTGAGGATGCAACTGGGTTAACGATTTTTCTCGTATAAATTAATCTAGTTGGAGTAGAAAAAAACTCAATACCATCTAAAAAGAAAGGGCGTTTTTCTGGGAAGTATAGAGCTCTTCTAGGCTCATAACTTATTTGAGCAACATCAGCCTCAATCTGCGAAAAATCAGGGTTTAATGTTGCATTCAAAACTGTATTCGACGATAAGCCATATCTGATATTTACCCCGAGCGGATCTTTTGTTTGAGATGTGAAATCTTTAGAATCTACAGCCCTGTTCAAAGCATTGCGAAGCTCAGGATTGATATCAAATAAACGCTTGGCCTTAATATTTTTTATGTTCGTTAGTTGGCTGTTTTGAGCAAGAAAAGACGCTTCTCCTAATTTTGCTTGAGTAAGAGACAATAGATATCTTGAATGCTGAACACTTCTAAGAATATTGAATCCCCAATTTTGAACTTCGCTGTTATTATATCTAAGGCTTTTGAATGGTATTTTCACTTCAATCACAAATCCTGTTTCAACTATCCTACCCTTTGATTCAAAAACATAGTCTGGATTTTTATCAATCGTAAACGGCATTGCAGCTTTTCTATCTGGAACATTATCTGTAATAGTTCCGTCGGCTTGTTGACCTAATGGATTTACGCCAAACGCATAAGCCGTACGCTGATCATTATAGGTATCCAAAATTATCATCAAATAATCATCGCTTTCCAATTTATCCCTGTCAGCAAGTGTTGAGCGAACTTCTTCCGGGTTAGCATTTGCTCTTATTCCAAAATATATTGCCTCTTTGCTGTACCAAATTAAAATATCGGCATCATCATCAGCTAGGCTACCATCAACTGGTAAAAAATTATTAAAGTTGTTCATTTTAGCTGCGCTTTGCCAAACCGATTCATCAAGATAACCATCAACAGTTACATCACTATCTTCAAATTGGTTTAACTCAATACTCGCACCAACTTGGTTTACAGTCTGCATTTTCACTGTAAAATCACAAAAAGCTAGAACAGCTAAAATGTTAATTATTTTTAATGCGAGTTTCATATTCATCTGAATACTATAAATTCTTTCTAATTTCAGAAATTAAAAAATCAATATCTTCAAGCGTGTTGTAAAAATGCGGTGAAAAACGCACCCACTCTTTACGCTGTGAAATAAAAATGTCAGCACATCTTAAGTTATTAATAATTGATTTGGAATCTTTATTTTTAAACTTAGCAGTAATTATTGGAGATCTGTAAATGCACTGATCAGTAGAAATAATCTTTGCATCAAGTTTTTTAAGCCCTTCTATTAAGTGATCTGTTAAAAACATGTTATACTTATAGATATTATCTATTCCAATTCTATTTAAGTATTTTAAAGACTCTGTTAAACCCAAAATACAGCCAAAGGCAAGCGTGCTAAACTCAAATTTAGATGCATCCTCTCTGTAGCGCAATCTTGTAGCATCCAAATCCCACATATCTTTATGGGATCTAAACCCAACTAATCCCGGTTCAAGTCTTTTTGCAAGGTTATGTCTAATATACATAAATGCAGAACCAAACGGGCCACACAACCATTTATAAGAGCCAGCCACTAAAACGTCTACCCCATTTTGTTCTACATTTATAGGTATTGCGCCTACGGATTGGGTAGCATCCACCACTAATATTGCTCCTTTTTTTCGAGCTTCTTCTGAAAGCACATTTAAATCATATGTATGACCGTTGCTGTATTCAGTATGGGATATACATACTACGCTTGTTTTGTTATTTATCAGATTACATATTGCAGCTAATGAACTAAAACCATTTTTACTTTCTGCAAGCTTAATTTCAGCTCCCGTACTGCTTGCTACGCGTAACCATGGATAAACGGTACTTGGAAATGCTGAGGTTGTACTAACTATATTCTGTCCTTTCTTTGGAGCGATTGACCATGCCAAAGATGATAGAAGTTCTGTTGCGCTTGAGCCTCCCGCTATCTCATTGGGCCTGGCCTTTATAAATTCAGCAGCGCTTTTATGCATTCCATCAAAAACAATCTCTTCTGTATTCTCTGTAAAATTATTGCTTCCATTGTGAGCTATATCTGTGAACCATTCCTCGTTCACAGTCTTAGCTTTACTGTATGTCAGTGAAACATTTGCTGCGTTTAAGTAGCAGAATTTTCTTGCGGTTGGGAAGTCGCTATAAGATGTTAACGACCTCATTTGATCCAACTAAAATATCCATAGATATTCATAAGCATTATAATAAAGGACATTAGGGCAGTTGAATAAGCTTTGACCGTCAAAGAGTACAAACCAACCATAGAATTACCAAATATCCATATCAACCATGAAATTGTTAACTCATTAGCGTTAAAGTAATACCCAATAACAACTAGAAATGCTCCAAGCCAACCAATGATATTCCAGAACTTTGAATCGCTTATCATAATGTACATATTAGTAATTTTTAATGCGTTTTTTATATATTTTTATGGTCTTTCTTTCAATTTTTTCATTTACAATCAGTGCCTTAAGAGGTTTTAAGCTCAAGTTAGGCTGTAAACCGTCCCCCATTCTTCTCAATTGTACATAATACCATGATATGATGCCTAACGCATTCAAAGATTTGAATATTGTTATTGGGCTATCAATTGAAAGCCATTTCTTACCTATTGAGAGCTTATCCTCAAAAATTGGCAAAGATTCAATTTCGTGCAAAAATAATTTCTTTACAGATTTAGGGTCAATACAAAGCGGACGTGCAACTCCAATCATGCTACATACCTTAGAAAGGGCTGCATTCATTCCAATTCTTGTCCGAAAACCACCGGTTACCATTAAAGGAGGACTCGTTTCAGATGATATTTTTTTTGCATAAGATAAAAAATATGCCTCTCGAGCAACAGAGCTTTTTTGTAGAAGAATATTCTTTCGGGGCTTGACTGTTAGTTTGTCATAACCCAAAAATTTAGCTTGCTCATAAGTTCCACCAGATATTTCTAGCAAATCTATTTTTTCTTTGTATAGCATTTTTGCTACTTGAACTGATTCGGTATCCGTGAAGCCACCTTTTTGAAAATCTGCTGAATTTAACTTAACCGAAATAGGAAAATCGTCTCCTAGTTCTTTGCGACAAGACCTGATGATCTGAATCAATAGCCGAGATCTGTTTTCAAGAGAACCTCCCCACTCATCGCTTCGAAGATTGATATTTGGTGATAAAAATTGGGATAATAAATATCCGTGAGCTGAATGAATCTGTATACCGGTAAAACCAACTTCTCTTGCTATTTTGGCAGTAAATGTAAACTGTCTTATCGTTTTTTCTATATCTGAAACGGACATTTCCTTTGGAAGGCCAAATCTTCTCCCAGGGATCTTGAGCTTAACGCTTGATGGGGCTAATGGTAAGCGATTTATTGCTGCAGGAGTTTGCCTGCCCGCATGGCTTAACTGCATCCAAAAATGGGTGTCATTTCTCGTGGCAATTTGTGCCCACTTTTTTAAAGTGCTCACCTGACCCTTATAACTATTTTCTTCTATAATAATATTACCTGCTCCTTCAATGTTATATTTATCTACCATTACATTGCCTGAAATAAGTAAACCACAACCCCCTTCTGACCATTTACCATAAAGGTTTAAATGCTTTTCACTTACAAAATTATTGGAATCTGCAATTCTTTCGGTCATTGCTGATTTGCATAAGCGATTTTTTATTTGAATCCCGCATGGAAGATTTAACGCTGATTCAATTGTAGGGTAGTCGGACACTATTTTAATTATTTTTTTTTAGAAATAAATAGCAAAGGCCTACAAGAAATGGCACCACTCTTTCAAGCCAATCACCAGGAGTGTTTGGCAAAAGGAAGAATATTACTGCAAGAATAAAACCCACTACTATTGATATTAAAATCGATGATGCGCTGACATGCCATTTTAAAATCTTTGAAATAACAGATGGTCCAAATGCTGAACCCATCGCTGTCCAAGCGAATAAAACCCTGCTAAAAATTTTATCAGGGATCATAATTGCAATTAATGCGGATGAAAGGATTACAAAGCCGGTCACTATTCTCGAAAGTTTTAAAGAATTATTTTGAATCCCGAGATCTATACTGATTGATGATGAGCAAACTAAAATTTGACTATCCGCTGTTGACATTATAGCAGATATAACTGCTGCAAGCAGTATTCCCTGTACTGCAGGGTGGAAAACTTCACTAGAGACTTTGAAAAAAATGTTTTCGCTATTGCTCAAATCTTCAACCATAAAATGCCCTGCTATACCTAAGAGCCACATGCCTATAAAAACTGTGCAAAACCAAATTAATGCATAATTTCTTGATTTCTCCAAAGTCTTTAAATCCTTTACAGATATAAATCGCGATAATAGGTGAGGCTGTCCAAAATAACCCAATCCAATACCTAAATGACCAACAATTAGACCAAATGCGCTCAACCCTACATTGCCAGCTGAAAGACTCAAAAAATCACCAGACACCATTGATAATCTTCTGAATAACTCTGAAAAGCCTCCAAGATTTATTATCGCCATCACCGGCATCACAATTGCAGTGAAGGCCATTAAAAAACCCTGTATTGTATCGGTTATGCTTACAGCGAGATAACCCCCTAAATAAGTGTAAGTATAAATAACAAGCGCGCTTAATAGTATGCTTTCAACAATGCTTAACCCAAATGTATCATTCAAAGCGTTACCAGCTCCCTGGAACTGCGAAGCTATGTAAAAAGTGAAAGAAAAGATTATAATAAAAGATGATGCCAATAGAATGTTTTTTCGGTCAGAGGAATTATATCCATCAACGATTAGTTGCGGTATTGTAATTAAATTTTGCTTTTTTGTTATTTCATGAATTGATGGTGCAATTTTCAGCCAAGAAAAAAACATACCTCCTATAACACCGATCACCAACCAAATAGTTGAAATTCCTCTTGAAAATGCAATTCCACTTACACCTAGAAGTGTCCATGCAGAAGAATTACTTGCTGAATAACTAATTGAGGTTATGATTGGCCCCAATCGTTTTCCTCCAACGAAATAATCCTCAATGGTTTTATTCTTTTTTCGAGAAAACCATCCTACAAAAATTAAAAATAATTTATATACGATTAGGGTGATTATAATTATTGAAGATTTATCCATATCATATATTAAATCCAATATCTTGTTGTAAGAAATGAGAAAAACTATTTTTAGACCAATCAACTTTAATTAAATCAAAAATAATGTATCAAATAGTGTATTACTTTTTAGTATTTTACAAATTACTTAATCAATAAATAATTTTAATGAATAGAAAAGAAAAAGCAAAAAAAATTGGCAATATTCTGGATGGTCTATACAAAAAAACTCCCATACCTTTAGATCACACAAGCGACTACACTCTTTTAGTAGCTGTTATGCTTTCTGCTCAAACTACAGATAAAAAAGTAAATCAGGTTACGCCTAGTCTCTTTGAAAAAGCCAATACACCAGAAAAAATGTCTAAGCTTGACACGGATACTATTCAAAACCTAATTAAAGAAATTGGCCTTGCACCAACAAAAGCAAAGAATTTAAAAAAAATGGCCGATCAGATCATCTCAGCAGGAGGACTCCAGCCAAAATGGGACTTTCTTGAAAGTCTCGCTGGTGTTGGTCATAAAACTGCAAGCGTAGTTATGTCTCAATGGTATAACATTCCAGCCTTTCCTGTGGATACCCACATTCATCGATTAGCATCGCGATGGGGTCTATCAAACGGTAAGAATGTAGAAAAAACAGAGAAAGATCTCAAAAAGATATGGGACAAGCATTTATGGAATAAACGTCACCTTCAAATTATTTTTTTTGGCAGAGAGCATTGTCCCGCTAGAAACCATGACCTTGCTAAATGCATTATCTGTTCATGGGCTGCCACTAAAAAACGCATTAAAGCCGAATCAAAAATAAATAATTAATCTACTTCGATTGATTTGATATAATCGCTCGTATCTTTAACCGTCTTTTCAAAAGACATAGGTTCAAACCCAAGCGTGGATTTAGCAGAGCTTGAGTCAATATTGAAGTCTACACCAATAACTGGCTTTACCATCTTCAGTTTTTTATCAAAATTCGCTAAAAACTTAACAATAAAGGCTGGCGGGGAAAATGTTGGTGCCTTATAGCCTAGATTAACAAGTTTTTGTGCGAAATCTTTGCCCCAGTATGCATTCTCTGAGATAATGAATCGCTTATCAATTGATTCATCTATTTCTAATGCAGCAACATGCATTTTAGCAACATCTCTTACGTCAACCATTCCAAATTTTATTGGTGGGGCAATGGGCATTTCTCTTTTGGCCATTATATTAAAAAATTTCATCGATGTAGCATGCATATGGTCACCAATACCTGGGCCCAATACAACCGGTGGAAGTATTGTTGTAAGGCTAATTGATTTATTTTTAGAAGCATAATCCCAGGCAGCTTTTTCTGCTACGGTTTTGCTTTTAATATATGGATCAATATTTTTAATCAATTCATTAGTCCACTTTGTTTCATCTAAATCTTTGTCGCCCGGAGTACCCATCCAAACAGCTGCTATTGAAGAAGTCATAATGACTCTCTCTACACCGTTTAATTTTGCAAATCTTAATACTCTAAGAGTACCCTCTTCATGTGGCTTGATTTGGTCTTCTTCTGGACCCTCAAAGCTAATGGGATATGGACCAGCTACATGCATTATTGCATCAGAGCCTTTTATGGCGCTATTCCATCCTTCATCTTTTAATAGATCAGTCTCAAAAAATTCAATATTTATTTCTTTATTCAGATATTCTTTAAGATCAGATTTAATTTGGCCAGCATTATTCAAATCTCTAATAGTCGCCCTAACATCGTACTTTTTTTTCAAAAGCTCAGCAATACAATGTTTGCCGATATATGAAGTTGCTCCTGTAACTAAAATCTTTTTCATAATTTTTCTTTTTTTAGTTCATTGAGTTTGTCAATCATAAAAAACCCTCAACATATGGAATATTGAGGGTTTTTGTGTAGTAGCGGGGGTAGGATTCGAACCTACGACCTTCGGGTTATGAGCCCGACGAGCTACCAGACTGCTCCACCCCGCGTCA
>CAJWTA010000026.1 GCA_913046805.1 uncultured Fidelibacterota bacterium
GAGGATAAAATTGATACTGTTTTCATAGCAGTACATGGATATCGATCGCGGGGCTATGAGTGGGTATATGCTTTAAAAAAAATGACGGCATCAAAAAATAAAACGTATTTTTATAGATGGGACTGGAGTAAATGCCCTAATATAGCAAGCTCAGCTTTGTACTCAGATATTCAAATACTTTTATCTTCCAATCCACAGATCAAACATATAAATATTTTTGGCCACAGTTATGGAGGCAGTATTGTTACCGGTTTAAAAGAGCAACCGGATCTCGGCTCAATAGATATACATTCCGTTGCGGGTGCACTGATACCGACTAAAAGACATAAAAAGCGCTGTCCTGCTTTTAATGGCTTTGAGGATACGAAATCACTGTATGATCATTTTCAATGGAGGACTGTAAAAGAGCAAGACGGAGCTTTTAAAAGTATGGATATTGATCCTCAGCTGGTAAATATTGAAGGTAGTACAGTTATTAACCTTCCTCCAAATTTTGAAGATGGAAAGAGACTTGGACATAACTGGTCTTTGAAATGGGTATTTGACGAATATTTCAAATAACAATCATGGCATTAACTTTTAAAGAGCGATTTAAGCACAATCTATATCTTTGGTTTTTTGGTTTGACCAAAGTGCGAATGATCCTTTTTTGCCGACCAAAAATCGTTGATATAACTAAAAAAAAAGTTGTTCTTTATATTCCTTTGAACAGACAAACTAGGAACCATGTTAAATCAATGTACATTGGCACCATGACGGTTGGTGCAGACTTAGTTACGGGTCTTACTGCTATGCTCAGTATACGCAGATCTAAACGTAAGATAATTCTTATTTTTAAGGATTTGAATGCAACATTTTTAAAAAGAGCAGAGGGAGACACTTATTTTACATGCCATAGTGTAGAGGAGATTGAATCCGCGGTTCACGAGGTGATTAGTAGTAAGGAACGTGTGAATATCAATGTTCCAGTAATAGCTACGGTTCCAGACAAGTTTGGAGAAGAATCTGTTGCAGAATTCACAATCACTTTATCTATGAAAGAATATTAAAAGTAAAGTTTTGAAATCTACTACGTCAGCAAATATCATTTTAATAATCGCAGCTTTAATGTGGAGTATAGGCGGCCTGTTCATTAAGCTTGTTGACCTAAGTCCTATCGCAATTACTGGTACCAGGAGCATTGCTGCCGCCTTGGTCTTTTTGGTCTATCTCAAAAGACCTCAATGGCATTGGAATCGTTACTTTGTTACAGGAGTATTTTCGTATGCAGCAATGATGCTACTTTATGTTTTTTCGATTCGACTGACAACCGCTGCGAATGCAATTTTTCTTGAATTTACTGCACCACTATATGTTGTTATCTTGGGCTATTATATCTTAAATGAAAGAATAACACTTTTTGATATATTTTCAATGTTTGTGATCTTTTCTGGAATGACATTATTCTTTATTGATGAGCTGACTTTTTATGGTTTTTGGGGAAATATCATGGCAGCGGTGGCTGGTGTATGTTTGGGAATAGTTACTGTAATGATTCGCAAAGAGAAAGAGTCTGCATTTCAAATTGTATTAGCGGGAAACATCGTTACTGCATTTATATGCATTCCTTTTATGTTCAGCGGATTCAATGAAACCATATCAGCTGATTGGTTAATGATTTTTGCTTTAGGGATTATTCAACTGGGCATTCCGTACATTTTATATACTAAAGCATTGCGCCATGTGCAAGCATTGGATGCTATACTGGTTAGCATGATAGAGCCCATATTGAATCCATTTTGGGTATATATTTTTATTGGAGAAAGAATGGGGGAGTGGGCACTGATAGGCGGAATACTGGTTTTATCAGGATCTATTGGAAGAGCAATCATAAAATTAAAATTAAGGTAAATGAGATGAATGGTGTTGTGAAAGAATATGATAAGCAAAAAGGGTTTGGCTTTATTTCAGGAGAAGATGGCGAGGATTATTTTGTCCATGTATACGGTCTTGGTCCAAAATTAAAACAATCTGGTTTACGTGCTGGTCAGCAAGTCGTGTTTGATATTGATTTTGATATGAAAGGGGATAAAGCGATTAATGTTAGGCCTAGATAGCGATACGTTTAGATAATAAATTGTTTTATATAATCTCGAGCGACTATTGGGATCTTGTGACCTGCTTTATAAGAATTTAGCTTAACATCATACCCTAGGTTATTTAAAAGGGTAAACGATTTACGGCTTTCATTGATTGAGACCGTTTTGTCATTTTCTCCATGTAAAAGCAAAACTTTTGTTTTAAGACTTGCGGCGTTCACTTCCTCTGCCAATTGATCTTTAAATTTAATAAACCCAGCTATAGGAATTATTCCTCCAATAGAAAAAGACATTCTCGTTGCGTATTCCATTGCAAGACACGCTCCTTGAGAAAAGCCGATTATATAGATGTTTTCTTTGTTAAAACCATTTTCAAAGATCTCAGTGACTAGTGTATCTATTCCCTGGATTGTTTTGCTGTACCGCCATCCTTCTTCATCGTTTCCACCAAACCAGGAATTACCATCCTTTCTTTCAGCTTTATAAGGTGCTCTCGGAAAAAACCATTTTGCGTCATCGATCTTTAACATTTTTGCGACTGATTCAAAAACAAATTCATCGCCTGTCCATCCATGAAGTGCTATGATTGCTTTAGAAGGGTTATCTCCATCACAGTATGTGCGAGTTGTTAATTTCAAATCAGTGATTATTTAAAGTTTGCTTCTGCGGTTAGAACCCAATTAGCATTTCCAGGAGTTCTGCTGGGTTCTAATCTGTAAAGTTGCGCTGTTGCTGTATCAAGCATATAGTGCCAATGAGTGCGCTCAATTTGAAAGGATTGCAGTTGAAACCTTCCAGCTGCCTTATCCTTGTCAAGCTGGTCTTTGACATAATTATCTAACTGACCCATTATTGTGTTTAGACTGTCGTCTTTCTTTTGCTGTGCACCGACAAATAAAAATAAAGCAACGGTCACCGTGAGACCCGTTATTATTCCTTTGATGTATTCTTTCATTTCTACTCCTTTTGTTTACTAACTGCCTGGTTTTCTATTTGCTTCATAATCTTTCATCTTTTTTATAAAATCATTTTCATCTGAAGCATTAAGAAGTGGGCTTATTTTAATATTCTCTTTTAATGTTATGCTGGATCTTGGACCGTAGTCATGTCCAGGATATATCGTTGTTTTGTCTGGAAGTGTCAATAATTTATTGTAGATAGAATCGTATAGATCTGTGATATCGCTTTTTTTATCTATTGTCCTTCCTGTTCTTCCAACAAATAATGTGTCCCCAGAAAATAGTACGTCCTCTAATAGATAGCATATTGAATCTGGGTAGTGACCGGGGGTATGTATAATTTCTAAATTAAGCTGACCAACCGATATTATATCTTTATCTTTAACAGGTTTTATATAGTTACATTTTATTTTATCTTGCGAATCCTTTAAAACAATAGTTACGAGGTTGGGAAATGCATCAACATATTCATCGATATAGGCATAATGATCTCCATGTGTATGGGTAATCAAAAGAGTGATTAGTCCTCTCCGATTAATGAAAGGAGATATTTTTTTTAGTGGTACAGATGCATCAACTAAAAATTGATTGCTGGTACGCATGCACGTAACTAAATAAGTTATATTTTTATCATATCCACCTGTGAAAGATCGTATTGAATAATCTGAATAGCTCATAATGACTTGAATTTAAATCTCTTTTCGGAACAAATTTAACCCTGTTATATTAAATGTTATATCTTTACAATTTTAGGAGTGCTTATGGAAACCAAACAATTAGCTGTTTATTTAATAATAGCAGGAGCTTTGATCTTAGCATTGAAGTTTATTACCGAAATTATTAGCTTCATTTTGAGTGACTTTTTTCTTGGCCTAGGGGCAATTCTAGTGGTTGGAGGAGCTTTGATCTTAGCATTAAAGTTTTTTAAAGAAAATCGAGATGATGCTGAAGACGAGCCGTTTAGAGGAATTAAACAATGATTATCGCGACCACAGAAAATGTGGCAGGTAATGAGATTGATGCGCATTTGGGAACGGTAATTGGAAATACGATTAGAGCTAGACACGTAGGAAAAGATATTCAAGCCACCTTTCGTACAATTATGGGTGGTGAAATTAAAGAGTATACATCTATGATGGCTGAATCAAGAGAACAGGCTTTAATGAGAATGAAGGATCGAGCAGTAGAATTAGGTGCTGATGCGGTAGTGGGAGTTCGTTTCCAAACTTCAATGATATTATCAGGAACTGCAGAGCTATTAGTCTATGGAACTGCTGTTAGATTTAAAAAATAGATAGATTGCGAAAAAATAAATATTGTTACACCATCGCTCTCGCTATAATTTTTTTTGCATGCGAAGAAGCAAACACTGATACCTCAACAAAAAAAAATGGAGATAGTTACGGTGACAAAACAGGGGACCTTTCAGTATCCGGCTTTTTTACGGATACCTTATCACATGAAGGAGAATTGAGGGAATATTTAACCTACATCCCCGAAATTTATACTTCTTCAGGTATTCCAACCCCTTTACTATTTAATTTTCACGGAGGAAGCGGATCTGCTAGTGGTCAGGTTTATACCGCAGATTTTAGATCAATTGCGGATACTGCGAATTTCATTCTTGTGTATCCCCAAGGAACATTTGGAAGTACATGGAACAGCTCACTTCCATCAAATCCGCAAACAAAAATGTTTGTAGATGATTTTGGATTTGTAGATGCTATGATAAAAAGAATAAATAAAGACTATCGGTTTGGAATTGATACATCTCGTGTCTATGCAATTGGTTTTTCAAATGGAGCCGATATATCTCTTTCGTTAGCATGCGTACGAAGCGAAAAAATTGCAGCAGTTGCGTCGGTATCAGGTTTGCTTGACAGGCATACCGCTCAAAACTCAAACCCCAGCTCTGTGGCAATCATGAGTATACACGGAACCAATGATTATCAGCGTCCTTATGGATATGGTTTAGGTGGATATTATTTTGCAATTGATGAGCTTATCGAGTATTGGTCTGCAAAGAATAATTTTGCAGGTCAAGCCCAAGTTGAGACTTACAATACCGGTAATATAGCAATAGAATTTATTAGGTTTGGTGATATGATTGAGCATTATAAGGTGGTCAACGGTGAACATAGCTGGTTGAATGTTTCTCGAAATGGTCAAACTACTAATCAAAAAATATGGAATTTTGTTTCAAAATTTGATATAAATGGAATGATAAGGTAGCAGTTAATATTAAGACGATTTATTTTTTTATAAAGTAAGTTTGCTGTACCCCGGACAGGATTCGAACCTGTGGCCTACGGATTAGAAGTCCGTTGCTCTATCCAGCTGAGCTACCGGGGCATATATCCAAAAAAATTAAGAGCGTAACTTAAGCTCTGTAGATATCATAGAATAACCAAAAAACGTCTTTTTTTTCTCGTCGATCTCTCGACGATTAATTTCTTGCTTTTTACACACTAAAAAGCGTACAATATGTGTATAATTGTAACATTCAGTAAATAATAACCACTAAAGGAGGTCAAATTATGGCTGAAGTAGTAGCAAAAACAGGAGTCCAAAAAGAATCTGGATATTTATATTATCTTGATAAAAATGGTAATGTATCCCGTTCAAAGATGGCTCGTGCTGGTAAAGGTGGTGGAAATGCAGAAAAAGTAGCTGATGCTGGCGTAACTCGCGAAGCAGGTTATCTTTACTTCATTGATAAGAATGGTGATGTTGCTCGCTCTCCAATGGCGAGAGGACGTAAGAAATAAATCATTCAAATCCTCGACAAAAAGCCTTCGCTTTATGTGGAGGCTTTTTTGTTTTTATACAATTTGCACTAAAAAACGCATTTTTTTTTATAAATGTTTTGTATTTCTTTCCAATGTATGATTGTTAAATTACATCTGTATTCTTCCCAATTAAAAAAAGGAAAGAGATATAAAAACAAAGGTTTATCCCTAGCTCTTAATTAATGTGGAGATAAGTTTAGTGATTAAAGATATAGCCATTGTTTTCTTGTTACTGGAGTCAGCGTTTATTAGTAAATCAAACCTGAATATTGCAATTGCGCACTCCTTTAAGAAATGCGGAAAATGGTTGTTGTTTTGACATTCTCTAGAAAAGAGCCCGGTATAAAACGTAGTTTTTGTCACATACCAAATGACTATACAAGCGATAACAGAAAATAAAATTGTTTCGCTAGGAGTGACTTGGCTAAGCCAAAGATCTAGCGATCATCCAATTAACTTGAATTTAAAGGGTGTTGCTCGCCTCAATTATCATCGAATGGATAATCATTTTTTGGAAAGTCTTTGCGGGAATTAATTTCATGAAGAGACTTTATTTAATGACCCTTTCTTTCTTGTTGTTATTAATATTCAGCTGCTCCTCCAATCCTCGATCCTTGATTCAGCGTGATAAAAAATCAAATATAAAACCAAAAGTTGAGAACAAAAAAACAGCTTCAACAAACAATCAAAACAAAAACAAACCAATTCCTCGTAGGTCAACAACCAGAGTTGTTAAACCAATTGTACAAGAATTGCCTGAGGGTTGGACAGTGGATAGGCATCCGGTCGCAAAATGGGGTATGTCGCTGCCAACAGTTATGTCAAATGTTTTGGACTCTGCACAATCTGTTGAATATTGGGAAGAGGTGATAGATCTACCAACAGGTTATAAGGTCCCATTAAAAAGAGCAAAGGTTTATTTTCAAATTATTACCCGATTGACTATAGAAAGTGTTGAACTTCATTTTATGAACATTAATCATATTTATAGCTCCACCAATCATGAACCTTCACATTATATAATGAATGCAATTGTTCGTGGAGTTGAGCTCAAGCCAACCGGTTTTCCTCAGCTAACTTCCGATGATGTTATTAAGTACAAGTTCTTAATGAATTATGGAACACCGAAAGAGTTTTCTGGTGGATTTCATCACTATGAGAACAAAAAAACCATTATGAAGGTTAGAGACCTTGATTCAAGACACGTTCAAATTCAAATGAACAGTCCCGAGGTTGATAAAAAATTATTGGTAGCTATTGACGATATGTATTCGACTGAAGGCATTGAATATCAGAAAAGGTTACTGTTAAGATCGATCGACTTTTAAATTTTTCCTAAAAATATGAATTTCCGGGGCATTATTTTTATTATCCCTTTGCTGGGATACAGTCAAAATCTGAACGTTTCTGGCATCACTCATAAAGGCAATACTTTTACAAAAGATTATGTTATCAAAAGAGAAATTCAACATCAGGTTGGCGTTTCTTTAGATAGCGCTGTTGCCGAAGCTGATAAAAATAGACTAATCAATTTAGGTATTTTTGCTGATGTGAAATGGAAAGCAATACCTGTAGATAACAAATCAGTAGTTCTAGAATATCGAATCATTGAAAATGATGACTTTTTTGGTGGACGTTTCATCGGCTTAGGCGCGCCAGTATACGATGAGAAAACAGGATGGTCTTTTTCTGGGGGAGGTTTTCTTAAAAACTTTAGAGGTCGAAACGAACAAGTAGGATTTGGTTTTTCTACAGGAGGTTTTAGCACAATTGCTTTTGCATATTCTAATCCTTGGATCTCAGGAGACCATATTTCTTTTGGTTCGGATATAGTTAAAAACAAATACGACCATCCTTTTTTGAATTACAACATAGAAATAAAAAGTTTCGAGATAAATATAGGAAGATATTTTGGATATCAAAGAAAGACGTCTTTAGGCTTTGAGTTAGAAGAGTTTTACTTCTTTAGTGATACTTCATTTTCAAAATATCAATATTTTGCACCTCAAGGATCTTTCGCTTATGATACTCGCGATTTATACGATAACCCAAGAAAGGGCATTTTAATAAGAGAGATGTTTTTTAGTCGATTCGATCTAAAAGGTAAAATTGAAAAAAATATAACCTGGATTCAATCATTGAGTGTCTATAAACAATTAAATAGCTCAGATAGTGAAAGGCCGTTAATACTAGCCTGGGGCGCTACAACTCAAATGAATATTGGAATTAAAGATGACAGATTTATATCTGCCATGGGAAGCGGAAATACTGTAAGAGGGTTTCTCTACCCTAACAGATCAGCTTATAATGATAGTGAGCAAGAATATCGCTTTGGATTCAATAATTTTTACACCTCAATTGAATTAAGAAATAATCTTGTACCAAGAAAAGTCATTGCTGAACGTTATGAGTTTGGAGCTACTATTGCAGCTTTTTTTGATTTCGGAGCTGCGACATCTGGTTCATTTGCTGAATTGTTAAAATCGCAGGGAATAGCAAGTACAGGCTTTTCACTGCAGCTTGAAGGACCATGGCCCAGTATTATTCGTATAGACTATGGTTGGGGATTTTACAAAAATAAATATGTAGATAACGCTCTGCATCTCGAGATTGGACACAAAATATAAGTATGTTTAAAAATAATTTTCGAAATATTGCTATTATAGCACACGTTGATCACGGAAAAACTACTCTTGTTGATGGAATGTTAAAACAAAGCGGAACCTTTGAAGAGCATCAATCGGTAGAGGACAGAATTATGGATTCTATGGACCTTGAAAAGGAGCGCGGTATAACTATAACAGCAAAAAATACTGCAATTTATTATAACGATATCAAGATCAATATACTCGACACTCCAGGTCATGCTGATTTTGGAGGAGAGGTTGAAAGAAGTTTGAATTTAGTAGATGGAGCATTGCTTTTAGTTGATTCCAGTGAAGGTCCTTTGCCGCAAACTAGATTTGTATTAAGAAAGGCACTTGAGAAATCACTTCCTGTGATAGTAATAATTAATAAAATAGATAGACCTGATGCTCGCATAGATGAGGTTATAAATGAAATCTACGATTTATTTATTGATCTTGATGCCTCCGATGATCAGATTGAATTTCCAATCTTATTCACTGATGCAAAGTCAGGAATAGCTCATTTGGAGCAGGGAAGCGACTCAAATGATTTAACACCACTTTTTGAAACCATTGTTTCAAAAATTAATGGGCCAAAAGTATCTGACGAAGGTGTACCGCAGTTTTTAGTTACAAGCTTAGATTATGATTCTTATGTTGGTCAAATCGCTGTTGGTCGTTTAAATAATGGAGTACTTTCATTAAGTTCAAATTATTCACTTTGTAAAAAAGACGAAATAAAATCAAATCAAAAATTTTCAGCGCTTTATACATTTAGAGGATTGAAAAAGGTGTCTGTGGATACGGTCGAATCAGGGGACATAATCGCCTTCTCTGGTATCGAAAATATTAGCATAGGAGATACAGTATCAGACAATGATAACCCTGAGGCGCTTCCAAGAATTGAAGTCGATGAGCCTACAGTTTCTATGTTGTTTTATGTTAATGATAGTCCATTTGCTGGTCAAGATGGAAAATTTTTAACCTCAAGACACATATCCGAAAGATTGAATAAAGAAATCTTAAGTAATGTGTCTCTTCAAGTGACTTCAACTGAAAGACCAGACGTTTTTGAGGTAAGAGGTAGAGGTGAATTACAAATGGCGGTTTTGATCGAAACCATGCGAAGAGAGGGTTACGAGTTCATGGTCTCTAAGCCAAAAGTAATTACTAGGGAGGAGGATGGTACGACTCTTGAGCCAATGGAAAGAGTCTACCTAGATATTCCTGAAGACAAAGTGGGTACAATCACTGAAAAGTTATCGACTCGAAAAGGAAAGATGACCAATCTTCAAAATCATGGTAGTGGAAGAGTAAATTTAGAGTTTGTTATACCTTCTAGAGGTCTTATTGGTTTTAGGTCTCAATTTATGACTGATACTCAAGGGGCTGGAATCATGAACACTCTTGTGGAGGGATATCAGCCATGGTTTGGGTTAATTCCACAGCGTATCACTGGAGCCTTAGTTGCAGATCGTAATGGGAAAGTAACTACGTACGCTTGCGTAGGAATGGCAGACAGGGGTGAATTATTTGCATCGGTTGGTACCGATGTTTATGATGGTATGGTAATCGGAGAAAGAAATAGAGAAGGTGATTTAAATGTAAATATTTGTCGGGAAAAGAAATTGACCAATATGAGAGCTGCTGGATCAGACAATACTGTAACTATTAGACCCCCAAGACGTTTATCGTTAGATCAGTACATCGAGTTTATTGCAGAAGACGAGTTAGTCGAAGTTACTCCAATTAATATAAGGCTTAGAAAAATGGAGTTAGATCAAAACAAGAGAATAACGTTAAAGAGAAAAGAAAAATATTCATCTCAATAAAATAATGTTATATTTTTAAGGTTATTGTTAAAATACACCCTTAATAAATGAAGTATTTAAAATATTATATTTCCCCTTTCACAATTTTAGTTGCCCTATTCGTTATGATTCAGGGGAAATACTTTCCTACGTATTTTTTATTGGGCTTTTCTTTATTTATAATATTGGGAGATTATTTTGTCAAAGAGGGTGACTTTGAAAAAAAATATAGCTACCCTTTTTTATTGAATCTTCCAATGTATTTAAACTTGCCTTTACTAACACTATTTATCTTTTTTGCCATTTTTTCAATATCTCCAAATTCCCAATTTATTTCCACCAGTATTACTAATTCAGATATCTTTATTGAACTAGATAGAATTAGACAATCCTATACCCTAATCGATATGTTTGCTATTGTTTTTCTTTCAGGGTTAATTATTGGTATTTCAGGCACAGTCCCTGGACACGAGCTTGTACATCGAACAAAGAGTAAGCTCGATATGTTTTTTGGTAATTGGCTCCTCGCCTATTCATGGGATTGTACATTTGCTGTTGAGCATGTGTACGGTCACCACAAAAATGTAGCGACCGTTATAGATCCAGCCACAGGAAAAAGGGGCGAGAATATATATAAATTCATTTTAAAAGCGATGTATACAGAGCATCGAGATGCATGGATTATAGAACTAAGTCGTTTAAAATTGAATAAAATAGCACGCTTTAGCTTCAAAAATAGAATGCTTATTGGCTATCTGAGAAGCATCGCTATTACTCTTTGTGGGTATCTCATTGGTGGTTTGTCAGGTGTAATAAGTTTTTTAGTAATTGCATTTGTAGCTAAATCGCTTTTGGAGCTTATCAATTTTACTGAGCACTATGGATTGGTTCGAGTTCCAGGCGAACCAGTTATGCCGAGACATTCTTGGAATTCAAATGCCTCACTAAGTAGTATTTATTTATTTAATGTTACAAGACATTCCTCTCATCATGAAAAATCACACCTAAAATATTGGGAATTAAAAACCTACAAGGACGCACCAAAAATGCCTCAAGGCTATTTGACAATGATTTACATTGGTTTACTCACACCATTTTTGTTTCATCGAATGATGGCTAAAAAGCTATTGGAGTGGGATCAAACGTATGCTAATCAAGAAGAGCTAAAGCTGGCAAAAAAGCAGAATGCAATGAGTGGTGTACCATTACTTTTAAATGCACCATAGGTAGCGCAAGTTTCTATCTTATTATTTTAGTATTTGAAATGCTTGATTTGCTCACCTTCGTCTCCAATTCTTGTCATAGCTTCAATCCCCATGTCGATGTGTAAATCAACATATTTTCTAGTAACCTCTTGATCTTTTTCTTGCGTCTTTATACCCTCCGGAACCATCGGGGTGTCGCTTACAAGTAATAATGCTCCACGATTTATTTCATTAGAAAATCCGGTTATAAAAATTGTTGCGGTTTCCATATCAATTCCCATCACACGAACCTTTCGAAGGTATTTCTTAAATTTTTCATCGTGTTCCCATACCCTTCTATTTGTTGAATACACTACACCGGTACGATACTCTATTTTTTTATCAACAAGAATATCGGAGACATACTTATGCAATTTAAATGATGGCATCGCTGGAACTTCTTTTGGGAAATAATCATTGCTTGTCCCTTCACCTCTGATAGCAGCTGTGGGTAGAATAAAATGACCTATGTCGGTTGTTTTTTTTAGACCACCGCACTTTCCAAGGAATAAAACACCTTTGGGGCTAATACATGATAGTAGGTCCATTATAGTTGCTGCGTTTGCACTACCAATCCCAAAATTAATTATACTTAAACCTTCTGAGTTTATCGCTGAGGTCATCGGACCTCCCAAACCATTAATTTCAACATTAAATCTCTTCGCAAATTTTTCAACATAGTTTTGAAAATTAGTTAAAAGAATCCAATCGCCATATCTTTTTGGGTTTGTACCTGTATATCTTTTAAGCCAATCAAAGGCTATTTCTTTTTTATTTTTCATTAAACTTTTCCTTTTTTAAATAACATAGCATTCTTGAATTGATTCTCTGAGCCGTCTCTAAGGCGTTGAACATTTGATCTGTGGGTAAAAATTATGAACCATGGAACCAAAAGACTGAAAACCATAATTGATAAAGGGGCAGGGCTTAGACCCAAAAACGGAGGTAGAAGAATAAGTAAAATCGGTAAAGAACATGATGCTATAATAGATGCCAATGATACATATCCAGTCAAAATTATTGTAATAATTGCTATACTAAGACAAAACGGAAAAACAGTTGGAAATAGCGCAAGCATCATACCTCCAAGGGTGCTAACACCTTTTCCCCCTTTAAATCCCCCAAACACAGTATAGGTGTGCCCTAAAACCGCAGAACATCCGCAGAATATTTGAAGTACACCTAAATCTGGAATAGATTGAACGTCAAAAAAATACCTTGCTAAAATTGCGCAAGGAAACCACCCTTTAAGCATATCTACAAAAACAACAAGCAATGCTGGTCTCCAACCAAGCAATCTAAAAACATTAGTTCCTCCAGCATTGCCACTACCATGATCTCTAATGTCAATATTTCGAAGCAGCTTGCC